>NZ_JBIWCN010000004.1:461758-484681 GCF_044761525.1 Streptomyces sp. NPDC097595
GGTGGTTCTCGTGGGGGCGGGCCGGGGGGTGGTTGTGTTTGTTTTGTGGGGTCTGTGGGGGGCTGGTGGGGGTGGCTCGGCGGTCCGGGGGGGGGGGGGGGGGGGCCCGCCCCCCCCCCCCCCCCCTCTCCCGTACGGACAGGCCCTAAGAGCGGAACGCCAGCACCACGTTGTGGCCGCCGAAGCCCGCCGCGTTGGACAGGGCCGCGAGGTCACCCGCCGGCAGGGCGCGGGGCACCGTGCGCACCGCGTCCAGCGCGATGGCGTCGTCCATGTCCGCCAGGTTCGCGACGGGCGGGGCCGTGCGGTCGCGCAGGGACAGGACCGCGGCGAGCGCCCCCAGCGCCCCGGAGCCGCCGATCAGGTGCCCGGCCGCCGACTTGACGGCCGAGACGGCGTAACCGGACTCCCCCAGCACGTGGTTGAGCGCCCGGCTCTCCGCGATGTCGCCCTGCGGGGTCGATGTGGCGTGCGCGCTGACGTGCGCCACGTCCGCAGGGGTCAGCCCGGCGTCCGCGAGCGCCTTGCGCAGGGCGCTCGCCAGGCCCAGTCCGTCCGGCTCGGGCCGGACCATGTGGTGGGCGTCCGCGCTCACCCCGGCCCCCGCCAGCTCGCAGTACACCCGGGCACCCCGGGCCCGGGCGTGCTCGGCGGACTCCAGGACCAGGACGGCGGCGCCCTCGCCGAGGACGAAGCCGTCGCGCTGCTTGTCGTAGGGGCGGGAGGCGCCCGCCGGGTCGTCGTTGCGCCGGGACACCGCGTGCATCGACGCGAAGGCGGTGAGCGTCAGCGGGCCGATGATGGCCTCGCCGCCGCCGACCGCGACCACGTCGGCCCGGCCCAGCCGGATCATGTCCAGGCCCGCCGCGACCGCCTCCGCCCCGGCCGCGCAGGCCCCCGCCGGGGAGTGCGCGGCGGCGCGGGCGTTGAGCGCGAGGCTGACCGCCCCGGCGGCGCCGTTCACCATGACCATGGGCACGGTGTACGGGGAGATGGCGCGCTCCCGTCCGGTGCGCAGCTGCTCCTGGGCGCGCAGGAGGGCGCCGACGCCCCCGATGCCGCTGCCCATGACGACGCCGACGCGCTCGGCGGGCGGCTGCCCGTGGTCACCGGCCGGGCCTCGGAAGCCGGCGTCCGCCCACGCCTCCTCGGCGGCGACGAGCGCGAACCGGGCGGCCCGGTCGAGCCGGCGGGCCCGGGTCCGGTCCAGGACGGTGTCGGGTTCGACCGCGGCACGGGCGGCGATGCGGACGGGCAGCCCTTCGGCCCAGGGCTCGGTGAGGGCGCGGGCGGCGGACCGTCCCGCGACGATGCCCTCCCAGGTGGTGGGGGCGTCGCCGCCCAGCGGGGTGGTGGCACCGAGGCCGGTGACGACGACCTCGGGCAGGCGCGTACGGGCGACGGACATCGCCGGCCCTCTCCTTCCGCTCGGGGCGTCGCCCCAGCAGGCTTCAGGCGGCGGTGCGCAGCGCCTCGGGACGGGCCAGGTTCTCGGTGAGGAACAGGTCGCGCAGCTTGGGCGTGAGCAGGCCGAGCTGCCGCAGTACGTGGATCACCTGCTGGAACAGCAGCTGCCGGTAGCCGAACATCATCGGGTCGGTCCGGGCGAAGGCGAGGCCCTGTTCGACGTCGAGCTCCATGCGCTCCCAGACCTCGCGCAGCAGGAACCGGCGGGACATCAGGTGTACGGCCTCCAGCAGGAACGCCTCGCGCTCGTCGCGCTCCCGGGTCGTCATGTCGTTGTAGAGCCCGGTGAGGGAGACCACGCCGAAGCCGATGTGCCGGGCCTCGTCCTTGGCGATCATCCGGGTGATCGAGGTGATCAGCGGGTCCCCGAAGCCGCTGCTGGCGAGCCGGGTCGCGGCCAGGGCGAGCCCCTCCACGATGACCTGCATGCCCAGGTAGACGACGTCCCAGCGGGACTCGGCGAGCAGGTCGCGCAGCAGGGCCTTGAGGCCGGGGTTGATCGGATAGGAGACGCCGATCTTCTCGTCGATGTACCGGGCGAACGCCTCGACGTGCCGGGCCTCGTCGGCGACCTGGGAGGCCGCGTAGACCTTCGCCTCCAGGTCGGGGACGGTCTCCACCAGCCGGGCCGTGGTGACGAGGGCGCCCTGTTCGCCGTGCAGGAACTGGCTGACCATCCACGCCTGGTACTCCCAGCGGAAGCTGTTGAGCAGCTCGCGGGGAACGGGGCTGTTCTCGGAGACGACGAACGAGGCGAGGCCGGCGCTCTGGTCGTCGGAGAGGGGGGCGCCGAAGCGGACGTCGTGGCTCCAGTCGATCTCCGTGTCGGCGTCCCACTGGTTCTGCTTGTTGCGCTGGTACAGCTTCCAGATGCGGCTGTCGCGGCCGTCGTAGTCCCAGGTGAGGCAGGCGCGGATGGAGGCGTCGACCTCCATCAGGTCCTCGCGGGCCCGGTCGAGGGTGAAGAGCGTCGAGTCGGCGGAACCGTCCTCGCCGCGCGGAGGGGCCGAGCCCTCAACGGAAACGTCGGTCATCGGGAACGCGATCCTTTCATCCACCGTGGCCCGTCGGCCCCGGCCCACACCCTCGCCCGCCCGGGGGCGCCCGGCCAGGAAGGCCCTGGGCAACTTGCGGGCATCAACAGCTGCCGGTCGGTTGCCTGGTGGCCCGCGCGCCCGCGCGCCGAGCATGGGCGCCCCCGCCCCCGTAACCCGGTGGCACCACCTCCCACCACCCTCATGGAGCTGTTCCGATGACTCTGGAGCACGCCCGTCCCACCCTCGACACCGTCGCCTCCCTCGAACGGCTCCTCGGCGACCCGGCCGAAGGCGAAGGGCCCTTCTCGTTCGCCGCGATCGTCGCGGCCGAGGAGCGCGACGAACTGCCCCTCGGGGCCAAGAAGCTGCTGCTGGACTGGGGGTTCGCCGACTTCCTGGTCCCCGAGGGCGACGGCGGACGGCTGCGGAACCTGGAGTCGGCCTTACTGCTGACCCGCACCCTGGCCCGGCGCAACCTCACCTTCTCCGTGCTGTTCGGCTCGACCCTGCTGGGCGCCGCGCCCGTGTGGCTGTGGGGCACCGACGAGCAGCGGACCCCCGTGGCGGCCGGGCTGGCCGCCGGGGCCATGGCCTGCTTCGGCATCTCGGAGCGCGACCACGGCAGCGACCTCGCGGCGAGCGGCACGACGGCCGTGTCGGACGGCGACCACGTCGTCCTCAACGGCGAGAAGTGGCCGGTCGGCAACGCGACCAGGTCGCGGTTCGTCAGCGTCCTCGCCCAGCACGACGGGCGCGGGCTCTCGCTGTTCCTGGTCGACAAGGAGGCGCTGGCGGACGGGGCGTGGACGAACACCCCGTTCGTGAAGGGCGCCGGCCTGCGCGGCCACGACCTGAGCGGGATCACGTTCCACGACGCCCGCGTCCCCCGCTCGGCGCTGGTCGGCCGGCCGTACCGGGGGCTCGCCTCGGTGCTGAAGACTCTCCAGATCACCCGGACCGCCATCGGCGCGATGTCGCTGGGCACCATGGACTCGGCGCTGCGGATCGGGCTGCGGTACGGAGCCGAGCGGGTGCTGTACCGGTCGCCGGTGAAGGAGATCCCCGTGGTGCGGGAGCACTTGGTGGGCGCCCATCTGGACCTCCTGATCGCCGAGTGCGTGGCGCTGCCCGTGGCGCGGGCCCTGTCGGTGGTGCCGTCCCGGATGAGCCTGTGGTCGTCGGTCGTGAAGTACCTGGTCCCGGTGATGGGCGAAGAGGTGCTGGACCATATGGGCAAGGTGCTGGGGGCGCGCGGCTACCTGCGCGAGGGCGTGGCCTCGGGGGCCCTGCAGAAGCTGCGCCGCGACCACGCCATCACGACGGTCTTCGAGGGCACGACGCACGTCAATCTGCACAGCATCGCCACGCAGTTGCCGACGGTCGCCGCCGTCGCGGACCTGCCGGCCGAGGGCGGCCGCGAGGTGCTGCGCGCCCTGTTCGACTGGTCGCGCGAGGCGCCGGTGTGGTCCCCGTCCGGCGACGCCCTCCAGCTCACCAGCGCCGCCCAGGACGAGATCACCCGGGGCTGGACGGAGGCCGTCGAGGAGGCGGCCGTCGTCGCGCGGGAGCGCCTGGACGAGGAGTCGGCGGACGACCTCGTCCTGGTACTGGCCGAGCTGACGGCACACAGGGCGGCGCTGTACGCCGATGTGGCGGGGGCGGGCCGGTCGCCGGACTCGGTGGCGGCGTCCCGTGCGGCGGCCCGGCACTGCGTGCTGCACGCGGCGGCGTCCTGCCTGTACGCGTGGCTGTACGGGGGTGAGCGGGAGCGGAGCGCGGTGCGCGGCGACGAATGGCTGATTCTGGCGCTCCAGCGCCTCGTACAGCGGCTTGAACCCGGCCGGCTGCCGGCCGAACGGCACCAGGACGCATTTGTGCGATGTGTGGAGGACGCGTTGGAGAAGGGTGAAGATTTCTCACTTCTCCCTACTGTCTCTTGACCCTCTTTTGACTGGCACTAGGCCAACCGTGCCGCCAAAAGGATAGGACATATACGCATACACGCACCTACGGCCAACCCTTCACCGGAGCTACACTCCTGCGGGTCGTAGGGGTCGAAGACAGGCCCCATAGGGGTGCGCGCCTGTCGCGTCACCCTTCGGTATGCGTTGTGGGGGACAACAATGCTGAGCAGATTGGGCTTCGAATCCCATGAAGAGGATGTGTACCGGCTCATCCTCGAAAACCACGGGCTGCGGCCGAACGAGGTACGGCAGCGGCTGAATCTGACCGAGGAGCAGGTGCGGCGGGCGGTCGACCAGCTGATCGACCGCAAGCTCCTGGCCGTCCCGTACCAGGACGAGCTGCGGCCCGTGGACCCGAATCTGAGCCTCTACTCCTTGTTGAGCGACCAGCTCACCGAACTGCACGACCGGCAGAAGGAGTACGAGCGCACCAGGGCCGACATCCGTGCGATGCTGGCGGAGTTCGGTCATCTGTACCCGTCGCTCTCGCAGCCGGACGCGGAGCGCCTGATCGGCATGGACTCCGTGCAGGAGCGCATGCAGGACCTGGCGGACGCGGCCCGGCAGGAGTGCATGACGTTCAATCCGGGCGGCGGCCAGTCGGCCGCCAGCCTGGCCGCGAGCAAGCCGCTCGACAGCGACGTCATCGCGCGCGGGGTGCGGATGCGCACGGTCTATCTGGACAGTGTGCGCAACGATCCGACGACCGTGGAGTACGCCGGCTGGCTGACCGGCATCGGCGGCCAGGTGCGGACCGTGCCGGTGCTGCCGATACGGATGGCGGTCATCGACCGTGCGGTGGCGATCCTGCCCATGGACCCGGACC
Organism: Streptomyces sp. NPDC097595; assembly: GCF_044761525.1. Lineage (NCBI taxonomy): Bacteria > Bacillati > Actinomycetota > Actinomycetes > Kitasatosporales > Streptomycetaceae > Streptomyces > Streptomyces sp. NPDC097595. The sequence continues at coordinate 467,053 of NZ_JBIWCN010000004.1, forward strand.
ACACGCGCAAGGGTGCCGTCCAGATCAACTCGCCCGGAGTGGTGAAGGCGTTGGTGGAGCTCTTCGAACGGGTGTGGGCCGACGCCGTCCCGCTCGGCGACGGGCACGACCGCTGCGAGGAGCTGGACGAACACGGACTCGCCCGGCGGGAACAGGAGTTGCTGCGGCTGCTCGCCCAGGGGCTCACCGACGCGGCGGCGAGCAAGAGCCTCGGCGTCTCGCTGCGTACGGTGCGCAGGATGACGGCCGACCTGAGCGAACGCCTCAACGCCCGGAGCCGGTTCGAGGCCGGTCTCCGGGCGGGGCAGCGAGGCTGGCTCTGAGCTAGTTCACTCCGGCGGCGACGGTGCAGACCGGCGCCGAGTCCCAGTTGAGGTTGCCGTCGGGCAGGTCCGCGTCGAGACCGAGGTCCAGGCGCAGGCCGTCCGGCACGGAGTCCCAGTTCAGGTTCCCGTCGGGCACCAGGTCCCAGTTCAGGTTCCCCTCCAGGGACGCGCCGGCGCTCTCGCAGCGCAGGGAGACCCCGGCGTCCGCGGGACCGGCGCCGGTGTCGGCCTGGGCGGTCGCACCCAGGGAAGCGAATGAGAACACAACCGCGGCGGTCGCGAAACCCAGAATTCGACCAGCGCTGCTCATGTCTTTGTCCCCCATTTGTCATCCCCGCCACCCGGTGGTCTTCGAACCGGGCGGCAACGGGTCACTCTGCTCTGTCCGGGATCCATTCTGAGTGAAAAGGCGGCACCGGGAAAGCTTTCCCGGTGGCAGCAAAGGACCAGCGGCAGCCTCATGCCACCCCGACCGCCGGACTCGGCGTCACCGCAGATGACGAGGGGTGTGGCGGGCCGGCCGCCCGAACCTGTGCCTTGCCTTTGGCACGGTGCTGCCACCGGGTAAATGCTGCCACCAATACCCCCTTCCGCGCGTGTGTTCGCATGAGCAGAATCCACCCGGCGGGGGTTTCTTCCATCATGTACGGACGACCCCCGCCCGAAACGCCAACGTCAACATCTGGCCGGATTCCCTACATCTCTCATTCGCCTCACCGGAATCCGGACCGCTTCGAAGGGGGAACTTCCCGATGCGCCGCACCATGCTCAAGTCCAAGATCCACCGGGCTACGGTCACCGAGGCCGATCTGAACTACGTGGGCTCGCTCACCCTGGACCCCGTCCTCATGGAGGCGGCGGACCTGCTGATCGGCGAGCAGGTGGCCATCGTGGACGTCAACAACGGCTCGCGCCTGGAGACGTACATCATCGAGGGCGAGCGCGGCTCGGGCGTCGTCTGCATCAACGGCGCGGCGGCGCGCCTCGTCGCCCCGGGCGACATCGTCATCATCATCGCCTACGGGTCGATGGAGGAGGACGAGATCGGCAAGCGGGAGCCGCGCGTCGTCTTCGTGGACGAGGCCAACCGCATCGCCCACGTCGGCAGCGACCCCTCCTCGTGACTCGGTAGCTCCCGACGCCCTCGCGCCCCCGTCCGCTCCCGGCGGACGGGGCGGGGCGTCACACCGCCACGGCCACGAGAAGCAATCGGGGGATCTGAACATGATCGAGGCCATCGAACAGCCCATGTCCGCGACGCCGGACGTCCGCCGGCTGCGCCATCTGCTCGCCGAGCGAAGACAGGCACGCGGCTGGACCCAGGAGGAGCTGGCGGAGCGCTCCGGGGTCAGCGTGCGCACCATCCGCAACATCGAGACCGGCTCCAACAACCGGCCCCGCCGCGCCTCCGTCGACCTCCTGCTGGGCGCCTTCGGGACCTCGCTCGCCGAACTCGCCGGCGCCGAGGGCCTCCACTCCGGCCACGAGGTCACCCCGCTCTTCCTGCCCCGCCAGCGCGACGCCTCCGGGCACTGGCCGCACCCGGTCGACCCCGACCGCTGGCGCGGCCCCCGCCCGCTCACCGAGGCCATGGCCGGGCGCGACGACGACCTCCGCCATGTCCTGGGCACCATGCGCCGGGGCAGGCTGCTCGTCCTCACCGGCCCCGGCGGCGTCGGCAAGACCCGGCTCGCCCTGACCGCGGCCGCCCGCCTCCAGGAGCGCTTCCGCGACGGCGTCGGCGTGGTCGAACTCGGCCCGTGCGTACCCGAGTCGGCCGACCCGGCCGCCGCGCGGGAGGAGGTGCACCGGGCCGTGGACGCGGTCCTCGCGGACGCGGTCGCCCGCGAGCCGGGCCGGGAGCTGGACCTGCTGCTCGTCGTGGACAACGCGGAGCACGTCGTCGCGACGGTCTCCCGGCTGGTCCTGCGGCTCGTCGTGACGCACCCCGGACTGCGGGTGCTGATCACCTCACGGCGACCGCTGGCGGTCCTGTCCGCCGATGTCTGGGAGGTGGCGCCGCTGCCGGCGGGCGAGCCGTGCGCGGACGAGGCGACCGGCGGCCCGCGGGGAGACGGCGACCCCCTCCCCGCCGCCGTGGAGCTGTTCCTGCGGCGTGCCAGGTCCACCGTGCCCACGCTCGACCTGGGCAGCCGGCTGCCGCAGGTGGCCGAGCTGTGCCGGCGCCTGGACGGGCTGCCGCGCGCGATCGAGGCGGCCGCGCACTGCATCCGGACCGTGTCGCTGGAGTCCCTGCTGTACAGCGGTCCCGCGCTGTACATGTTCGACCGGTTCGACCTGTCGGCGGTCTCGCACCACAGGACCCTCGCGGACAGCGTGCGCTGGAGCTACGACCTGCTCACCGCCGAACAGCGTGATCTGCTGCACCACTTGGCCCGGTCCTTCGACTCGTTCACCGTCGAGGACGTGGTGAGCGACCACCCGGCGGGCGCCTGGACGGCGGGCAGCGTCGTGTGCGGCCTGGCCGAGCTCGCCGACGCCTCCCTGATCCGCGTGCACCGCGGCACCCGGTACGGCTACCGGGTCTACGGCTGGATCAAGGCGTACATCGACACGCTCGACGAGGAGTCCGGCCGCACGCTCGGCGCCTGACACGCGCCGGAGGACCGGCCCCGCCGCCCCCTCCCCCTCACCCCGCCCGCAGGACCAGCGCCACCTGGTGGCCGCCGAAGCCCGACGCGTTGCTCAGCACGGCTGCCGGTCCTGCGGGCAGGGGGCGCGGGGCCGCCCGGACCACGTCCAGCTCGATGGTCTCATCCAGCTCCTCGATGTTCATGGTGGCCGGAGCCACCCGGTCCCGCAGCGCCAGCACCGCCGCCACCGCGGACAACGCCCCGGCGGCGCCCAGCAGATGGCCCGTCATCGACTTGATCGCCGACACGGGGACCCCGCCCGGCCCGAACAGCGCGCCGATCGCCCGGCTCTCGATCATGTCGCCGCCCGGGGTCGAGGTGGCGTGCGCCCCGATCTGGACCACGTCCGCGGTGGTGAGGCCGCCGTCCGCGAGCGCCCGCTCCATCGCCCGGGCCAGGGACTTCCCGGTGGGCTCGGGGCGGGCCATGTGGTGGGCGTCCGCGCTCATCCCGGCCCCGGCGACCTCGCAGTAGATCCTGGCGCCCCGGGCCCGCGCGTGCTCGGCCCGCTCCAGGATCAGCATCGCGGCCCCCTCCCCCATGACGAAGCCGTCGCGCCCCGCGTCGAAGGGGCGCGAGGCCCGCTCCGGGTCCTCGTTGCGCCGGGACAGCGCGGTCATGTTCGCGAACCCGGCCATCGCCAGTGGGTGGATCGCCGCGTCGCTGCCACCGACCGCGACCACATCCGCGCGCCCGAGCCGGATCAGGTCCAGCCCGGCCGCCACGGCCTCGGCGCCCGCCGCGCACGCGGTGGCCGGGGCCTGCGCACAGGCACGGGCGCCGATGACCATGCTGGCCTGGGCGGCCGGGCTGTTGGCCATCAGCATCGGGACCGCGATCGGGGAGACCTTCCGGGGTCCGCCGGCCCGCAGCACCTCCTCGCCCGCGAGGGCCGTGCCGAGCCCGCCGAACGCCGTGCCGACGACCGCCGCCGTCCGGTCGGGGTCGGGGCCTCCGTCCTTCCCGGCCGGGACGGTGAAACCGGCGTCCGCCCATGCCTCGCGGAGCGCGACGACGGCGAACTGCCCGGCCCGGTCCATCCGCCGGGCCTCGATCCGGTCCAGGACGGACGTCGGTTCCACGGCGGCCCGTGCGGCGATCCGTACCGGGAGGTCCTTCGCCCAGCGCCCGGTGAGCGCGGCCGCGCCGCCGCGGCCGGCGAGCAGCGCCTCCCAGGTGGCCGGGGCGGTGCCGCCGAGCGGGGTGGTGGCTCCGAGGCCGGTGACCACGACGTCGTGGAGGGTGCGGGACATGGACTCGTTCTCCTCAGCGGCGGTACGAAGGGGGATGCGGTGTTACGCGGTGGCGTGGATCAGGCTCTTGGGCCGCATGTCGGTCCAGTTGGCCTCGATGTACGCGAGCGCCGCCGCCCGGTCGGACTCCCCGAGCGCGGTCGCCCAGCCGGCCGGGACCTCGGCGAAGGACGGCCACAGCGAGTGCTGCCCCTCGTCGTTGACCAGGACCACGAAGGTCCCCTCCTCGTTGTCGAACGGGTTCGCCATCACTGACTTCCTTCGGTGGGTACGGATACGAGCACGGCGGCCAGGGCGGCCGGAGTGCGGTGACGATGGATCTGTACGAGGTCGGGCTCGACGCCCAGCGCCTCCCGGACGCGCCCGGCCAGCCGGAGCGCCCGCAGCGAGTCGCCGCCCGCGTCGAAGAAGTCCTCGTCGGAGCCGAGGCGTTCGCGTCCCAGCACCGAGGCGAACAGCGCGCACAGCGCCCCCGTCCGCGCCGAGGGAGCGGGGGCGTGCGCGGGCGGCACGTCCGGCCTGCCGCGTACGGCCAGGACGGGCAGCGCGGTCCCGGGCAGCGCCCCGGTCGCGGTCTCCGGGTCCTCGGCGAAGGCCGTGAGCAGCGCGGTGAGCCGGTCGAGCACGGCGGCGGCCTGTCCGGCGTCCACCAGCTCGGCGCGGTGGCTGACCTCCAGGTACATCCGGTCGCCGGGGACGGCCATCAGCTTGAGCGGGTAGTGGTAGGCGTCCCGGCCGTGGAAGTCGGCGACGCGCAGTCCCGCACCCGGCACGGCGGGCAGCGCGCCGGCCCTCGGATAGTTCTCGAAGACGATCGAGGTGTCGTACAGCGGCCCGGCGCCCGCGAGGCGCTGGATGTCGGCGGGTCCGAGGTGGTGGTGGTCCGCCAGATCGGCCTGCGCGGCCTGTACACGTACGAGCAGGGCGCGCAGCGGTTCGGCGGGGTCGCCCGCGTCCACGCGGACCGGCACGGTGTTGATGTACAGCCCCACCATGTCCTCGATGCCGGGTAGTTCCGGCGGCCGGACGGAGACGGTGGCGCCGAACACCACGTCCCGGCGGCCGGTCAGCTCGGCGAGGAGCAGTCCCCAGGCGCCCTGGACCACGGTGTTCGGGGTGACCCCGGCCGTGCGGGCGGCGGCGGTGAGCGCGGCGGTGAGGTCCTGCGGCAGTTCGGCGGTGATCCGCTCGGGGAGCGTGGTCAGGGTGCCGGTGTCGTGTCCGGGGGCGATCAGGGAGGGGCCGGGCAGGCCCTTGAGCGCGGTGCGCCACGCCTCGCGGGCGGCCTCGCGGTCCCGGCCGGCCAGCCAGGCGGCGTACTCCTGGGCGGGGACGGGCCGGGGCAGCGCGGCGGGGTCGCCGCCGCTCAGGTACAGCGTGAACAGGTCGCGCAGCAGCACCGAGGTGGACCAGCCGTCGGTCAGGATGTGGTGGCTGGTGAAGACCAGGGCGTGCCGGTCCCGGCCCGTCCTGAGCAGCGTGAAGCGCAGCAGCGGCGGCCGGTCCATGGCGAACCGGGCCCGCCGGTCCCGGGCCAGGAAGTCGTCCAGGCGGGTGCGCGGCGCCGAACCGTCCGGGCGGGTCAGGTCCAGCTCGGCCCACGGCACTTCGACGCGTCCGGCGACGGCCTGGACGGGTTCGCCGGAGGCCAGGAGCGGGAAACCGGTGCGCAGGGCCTCGTGCCGGTCGGTGAGGGCCTGGCAGGCGCGGCGCAGGGCCCCGGCGTCCAGGACGCCTTCGAGTTCGGCGACGAGCTGGACGTGGTAGACGTCGGCGGCGTCGCTGTCGTACCGGGCGTGGTGCAGCAGCCCCTCCTGGAGCGGGGTCGCGGGCAGCAGCCCGGCGGGCGGGCCCGCGGGCCAGGTGGCCTCCAGGGCTTCCAGCTCGTCCTGCCCGATGTCCACCAGCGGTACGTCGGAGGGGGTGAGGCCGCCCGCTCCGGGACGCGCGGTGTGGGCGACGAGGGCGCGCAGGGCGGCGAACCACGCCTCGCCCAGCTCCGCCGCGTCCGCCTCGGTGAGCAGGGCGCCGGGCCAGGACCAGGTCGCGATGAGCCGGGGCCCGTCGGGCAGGTCGTGGGTGGCGGCGTTGACCTCGATGACGTGCGGCATGGCCAGCCCGTCATCGGTCCCGGCCACCACGGCGTCGGCCTCGGCGGCGATGTCCCAGACGCCTTCGCCGGGTCCGGAGATGCGGCCGAGGTAGTTGAAGCCGATCTGCGGAGGCGCGTACGCGGCCAGCCGGGCCTCCGTGTCCGGGTTGAGGTGGCGCAGCAGCCCGTAGCCGATGCCGTGGTCGGGGATCGCCCGCAGCTGCTCCTTGACCCGCTTGACCGCCCGGTTGAGGTCACCGGAGCCGGGGTCCACGCGTACGGGATACAGGCTGGTGAACCACCCTGCGGTACGCGACAGGTCGAGGCCGTCCGCGATCTCCTCGCGCCCGTGCCCCTCCAGGTCCACGAGCACGCCGCTCGCGCCGCCCGTCCCGCGCGCCCGGCGCCAGGAGTCGACGGCCAGGGCGAGCGCGGTGAGCAGGATGTCGTTGACCCCGGTCCGGAAGGCGGCGGGCACGCCGGTCAGCAGCGGCTCGGTGTCCGCGGCCGGCAGGGTCAGGGTGAGCGAGCGGGCGGTCCCGTACACATCGCGCGCGGGGTCGAGCGGGCGCGCGGCGAGGGCGGGGTCGCCGCCGGACAGGATCTCCTCCCAGAGCGGCAGCCGGTCGGTGTGCCAGGGGTCCCGGGCCGCCGTGTGCAACCGCTCGGACCAGGTGCGCAACGAGGTGTGTACGGGGTCGAGTTCGGCCGCACCGCCATCGGCGGCGCTCTCCCAGGCCCGGTGGAGGTCCGGGAGCAGGACGCGCCAGGAGACGCCGTCCACGGCGAGGTGGTGCACGGTGAGCAGGAGGCGTCCGTCGGCGTCGGGGCCCGCGTCGAACCAGACCGCCTCCGCCATGCGGCGCGCGGCCGGGTCGAGCCGGTCGCGCGCGGCGGCCGACTCCTCGGCGACGGCGGCCCGCAGCGCGTCCGGGCCGAGCCCGGTGACCTCGCGGCGGCGCACCAGGTCCTCTGCGCGGACCGTGCCGGGTGCGGCGATGTCGAGGGCCCATTCCCCGCCGTCCGGTCCGGTGGCGAGGCGGCGCATGCGGAGCGCGTCGTGCCGGTCCAGGAGGCGCTGCACGGCCCGGGCCAGCCGGTCGGTCGTACCGAGGTGCGGGACGCGGATCAGGACGGACTGGTGGAAGCCGTCGGAGGGCCCGCCGCGCTCACGGAGCCAGTGCATGACCGGGGTGGGCCCGAGCGGACCGATGCCCGCGTCCGGGTGCTCGGCCGGGCGGTCGGCGACCGTCCTCGCGACCCGGGCGAGGGCGGCGACCGTCCGGTGTGTGAAGACGTCCTTCGGGGTGATCACCAGGCCCGACCTGCGGGCGCGGGCGACCAGTTGGATGGAGACGATCGAGTCGCCGCCGAGGTCGAAGAAGCTGTCGTCGACGCCGGGACCGGAGACGCCCAGCATCTCGGCGAACAGCGCGCGCAGGGTCTCCTCCGCGTGCCCCGAGGGCGCCCGCCCGCCGGAGCCGGTCGCGGCGGCCGGGGCGGGCAGCGCCCGGCGGTCCAGCTTGCCGTTGGGCGTCAGCGGCAGCCGGTCCAGCCAGACGACGGCCCCGGGCACCATGTACTCGGGCAGGGTCCCGGCGGCGTGCTCGGTGAGCGCGGCCGTACGCCCTCCGGGTTCCGGAGTCCCCGCGGGCACCACGTACGCCACCAGGCGCTTCACGCCCGGCTGGTCCTCCCGGACCACGGTCGCGACCTGGGCCACCGACGCGTGGCCGGCCAGGACGGTGTCGATCTCGCCGAGCTCCACGCGCAGGCCCCGGATCTTGACCTGGTCGTCGCTGCGGCCCAGGTATTCCAGGACCCCGTCGGCCGTCCAGCGCACCACGTCACCGGTGCGGTACATGCGGGCGCCGGGCTCCCCGTACGGGTCGGCGACGAAGCGCTCGGCGGTGAGGACGGGCCGGTGCGCGTAGCCGTGGGCCAGCTGGGCGCCCGCGAGGTACAGCTCGCCGGGGACGCCGGGCGGGACGGGCAGCAGCGCCTTGTCGAGCACCAGCAGTCGGGTGTTCCACACGGGCCGGCCGATGGGCACGGACCCGGCCCCGGCGTCCGGGCGGCACTGCCAGTACGTGACGTCGACGGCCGCCTCGGTCGGCCCGTACAGGTTGTGCAGCTCGGCGCCCGCGGGACCGAGCAGGTCCAGGAAGCGGTTCTGGGTGGCTGCGGGCAGCGCCTCGCCGCTGGAGAAGACGCGCCGCAGCCCGGTGCAACGCGCGGCGGCCGGTTCCTGGAGGAAGACCTGGAGCATCGAGGGGACGAAGTGGGCGACGGAGACGTTCTCCCGCCGCACGAGCTCCGCCAGGTAGGCCGGGTCCTTGTGGCCGTCGGGGCGCGCCACGACCAGGGTGGCGCCGGTGTGCAGCGGCCAGAAGAACTCCCAGACCGAGACGTCGAACCCGCACGGGGTCTTCTGGAGCACCCGGTCCCCGGGCCCGATCGGATACCGGTCCTGCATCCAGCGCAGCCGGTTGACCACGGCGGCGTGCGGCACCATGACGCCCTTGGGCCGCCCGGTCGACCCGGACGTGAAGATGACGTAGGCCGCGCTCTCCCCCCGCGGCCCGTCCCAGGCGGCCGCCGGCCCGTCCCCGGAGGCCGGCGCGTCCAGCAGCAGCCGCCGCACCCCCGTCCCCGGCAGCGCGGCGGCCGTCGCGGTCTCGGTGAGCAGCAGCGCGGGGGCGGCGTCCTCCAGGAGCCACCCGATCCGCTCGGCCGGGAGGTCCGGGTCGACCGGCACATAGGCGGCGCCCGCCGCCTGCACCGCGTGCAGGGCGACGACCAGGGCCGCCGACCGGGGCAGCGCGACGGCCACGGTGTCGCCGTGCCGGACCCCGTGCCCGCGCAGCCGTGCGGCCAGGGCACGGACCCGCTCGGCGGTCTCGGCGTACGTCAGCGTGGCGTCCTCGGCGACGAGGGCGACGGCGTCGGGCGTACGGGCCGCCTGCTCGGCGAACATCCGGGGCAGGGTGCTGTCCTCGACCGGGTGCGCGGTGTCGTTCCAGGCGTCCAGCACCTGGTGCCGCTCGTCCGGGGTGAGCAGCGCGACGCGTCCCACCGGGGTGCCCGGGGCGGTGAGCCAGGTCTCCAGGAGGTGGCGGACGCGGGCGGCGACGCTCCCGGCCTCGGCCCGCTCGTACAGGTCGGGCCGGTAGTTGACCTCCAGGCGGAGCCGCCGGCCGGGGACGGCCATCAGGCTGAGCGGGTAGTGGGTGGAGCCGGCCGAGCCGTCGCCCTCGACGGCGGTCAGCCGCAGCCCGCCGGCCGGGGCACGCACGTCGTCCCAGCTCATCGGGGCGTTCCCGAACGCCACGGAGGTGTCGAAGAGTTCGCCGAGCCCGGCCCGCCGCTGCACATCGGCGAGGCCGACGTGGTGGTGCGGTTCCAGCGCCGACTGCTCCCGCTGGATGCGGGCGGCCAGCGCGCCCAGCGCCTCGCACGGGTCGAGCCGCACCCGGACCGGGGCGGCGTTGACGAGCAGGCCGACGATGTCCTCGACGTCGTCGAGCCCGGCCGGGCGGCCGGACACGGTCTGGCCGAAGACCACGTCCCAGCGCCCGGTCAGCCCGCCGAGGACCAGCGCCCAGGCGGCCAGGACCACGGAGTTGAGGGTGAGCCCGGCCGCGCGGGCGGCGGCGGTGAGCGCCCCGGTCGCCTCCTCGGTCAGCTCGGCGGCGGCCAGGCGGGGCATCGCGGCGCCCCCGGCGGCCTCGGCGCCGGGCGCGACGAGGGTCGGCTCCCCGAGCCCGGCCAGCGCCTCGGCCCAGGCGTCCTCGGAGGCGGCCCGGTCCTGCCCGGCGAGCCAGGAGAGATAGCGCGCGAAGGGGACCGCGGGCGGCAGTGCGGCGCCGTCGCCCCCGGCCGCGTACAGCACCAGCAGGTCGCGCAGCGCGATCTGGAACGACCATGCGTCGAGCAGGATGTGATGGTACGTCAGAATCATGACGTGCTCGTCGTCGGCGAGCCTGGCCAGGGTGAAGCGGATCAGCGGCGGGCGGCCCATGTCGAAGCCCCGGGCCCGGTCGTCGGTCCGGTAGCGGACGAGCCGGTCCTGCTGCTCGTCCGCCGGGACCGCGCTCAGGTCGAGGTCCGTCCAGGGCACCGCGGCCCGCCGCCGTACCAGCTGGACGGGCTCGCCCGTCTTCCGCTGCTGGAAGCCCGCCCGCAGCACCGGATGCCGTTCCAGGAGCGCCCCGCACGCGGCCCGCAGCCGGTCCGCGTCGAGCGTCCCGCTCAGCCCGAAGGCGACCTGGATCGTGTAGACGTCGACGCCCCCCTCGTCGTACAGGGCGTGGAAGAGCATCCCTTCCTGCAACGGCGACAGGGGCAGGGCCGCTTCGAGGGGCGACGGCTTCACGGGGAGCCTCCGGCGGGAGAGGACGGGCGGGATGGGTCAGGCGGCGGAGCGCGACGGCTTGGCCGCGACGAACGCGGTGATCGCGTCGACGGAGCAGAAGTGCACTTCGTCCAGCTCGTCGGTGTCGACCTGGACGCCGAACGCACGCTCCACGTAGGTCACGAGCTGGATGGTGAACAGCGAGTTGGCGAGGCCCGCGCCGAATATGTTGAGGTCGTCGGCGACGGGCGTCGCCAGCTCCTCGGTCAGATAGGCCCTCACCTGGGTGCGGATGACTTCGGTCTGCTCGGTCGTGGTCACCGGGACGGTCCTTCCTGTCGTGGATGTGCGGGTACCGGCAGGACGCCGGCCAGTGCGGCGACGGTCGCCGCCGGTTCGGACTGCGGGAAGCCGTGCCCGCCGGGCAGCAGCGTCGTGGTGTGCTCGCCGGCCGCGCAGGCGCGCCACTCCCCGATCAGGGCGGGCGGTGCGAGCGTGTCGTCCACCCCGCCGAACACATGGAGCGGACAGCCGACGCGTACCGGCCCGGCCGTCACGATCCGCTCGGCCAGCGCCAGATCGGCGCGGACCGTGCGGAACACGTACGCGGCGTACGCGCCGTGCCGCAGCAGCTCCGGCGGCAGCCCGCCGATCCGGGTCAGCCAGTCGGCCAGGCCCTGATCGTCGTACGCCGCGACCGAAGCGCCGGGCCGGGTGTGCGGCGCCCGCGACCCGGACACGACGAGCGCGGCCGGTGCGGGCACCCCCTCCCGGGCGGCCAGCGCGGTCACCGCGTGGGCCAGCAGCGCGCCCAGGCTGTGGCCGAACAGGACGTACGGCACGTCCAGTTCGGGGCGCAGCCCGTCGAGCAACCGGCGCGTCACGATGTCCGGGTCCGGGGGCAGCGGCTCGGCGGTCCGGGGTCCCCGGCCGGGCAGGGTCACCGTGGCGATCTCGACGCCGGGCGGCAGGTGGGGCCGCCAGGCGGTGAACGCGGCGGGTCCCGCGCCCGACTGCGGCAGGCAGATCACCCGTGTACGCGGCCGGTCCACGGCCCCGATCCGGCTGCCGATCCACGGGTTGTCCCCGGACGTGGTCATCCGATCAGGCCAGGTAGCCGGTGAGCCGGTCGAGCATGGACGCGGCGAGCCGGTCGCAGAAGGCACCGGACGTCCGGTCCGGGTGGTAGCCGATCACCAGCCGCCCGTGCCTCCCGGCGGCCGGCCAGACCTCGGCGTGCACCTCGCCGGAGACCCCGGGGTAGCGCGGCCGGAAGAACTGCGAAGGCAGCCCCTTCAGGGCCAGTTCGCCCAGGCCGTTGTCCTGGAGCACGAACATCGTCTGGAACATCCGGTTGCGGTCCGTGGACTCCGTCTTCAGCTGGAGCCCGGCGATCTCCGAGATCGACAGGTCCTGTGCCGAGAACGCCTCCGCGACGGCCGCCGCGGTGGCGGCGATCGAGGCGGCGGGCGAGGCGTCCGGGTCGGTCCTGGGCCGCAGCGGCAGGATGTCGATCAGGCAGCCCGCGGCCCGGCTCAGCACGCTGGTGCCGCGCCGGTTGACGGGCGTGCCGACACCGAAGTCGTGGTCCCCGATGAGCTCCGCCATGGCCTGCCCGTACGCGCTCAGATAGACGGCGAACGGGCTGACCCCGTGGCGCTGCGCCAGCCCCCGCACCCCGTCGGCGAGCCCGGCGGGCAACGGCAGGTCGATCATCCGGCAGGGCGTCCCGCGCGGCGCCTCCGCACCGCCCGGGTATTCCAGCGGGGTCATGCCGTTGATCGTGCGCCGCCAGTACTCACGCTGGGCGTCGAGGTCCACGTACGGCAGGTGCGCCTCCAGCGCGTCCGCCACCTCACGCGGTCCCGGGGCGGGCTCCAGGTCGGGCGTCCGGCCCTCGGCGTACGCGTTGTAGGCGGCCGACAGGTCGTGCGCCAGGACCTCGGACGAGCCGCCGTCGAACGCCACGTGGTGGACGGCGTACCCGAAGAGGGTGACGTGGGCCTGGCGCACCGCCACGAAGACCGGCCGCCACACGTCGCCGCGCACCAGCCGGAAGGGCTTGGCCAGTTCGCGGGCGAGCACGTCCTTCGCCTCCTCCTCGGTGTCCGCGAGGAACGCGCCGAGCGGCGGGGCGGGCAGGTCGGCGGGGCGGACGTACGGCTGCTCCTGGAAGAGGTATTCGGCGCTGAGGTAGCGGTGCCTGCGGTGCAGGTACTCCACGGCGGCGGCCAGCGCGGCCCGGTCGGGGCGGCCCTCGATGCGCCAGCAGCGCACCGAGTGCAGCGACAGGTCGTCGGGCTTGAAGACGTGCTTCATGAACATGAAGGTCTGCGTGGGCGAGAGCGGGGCGCGGGTGTCCTCTCCGGCCTCCGCGCCCTCGCCGGGTGCCGTGTGCGGCTGCCCGTCCGTGGCGTGGATCCACTCCGCGAGCCCGGCGGCGGTCCGCTGCCGGTAGATCTGCGAGATCGGCACCGGCCGCCCGAGCGCGTCGCCGAGCCGGGCGCAGATGCGGCCGATCTCCAGCGAGGTCACGCCGAGCGCGGTCAGTCCGGTGTCCCAGGGCACGTCGTCGGCCGGCAGCCCGGTCACCCCGGCGAGCGCGGCGGCGACGGCCGCCCGGATCTCGGGCAGCCCCCCACCCACGGCGTCCCCGCCCCGCTCCGGACGGCCGGGGTCACCGGCCGCCACCCCCTCCGCTGCGACGGTCGCCGCGAGCGGGACGACGGCATGGGGGCCGGTGCTGGCGGGCATAGCGGGTCTCCTCTGTACGTCTGCGGGGGGCGGGTCCCCGGCGATCCTGCCAACGCCCGGGAACCGCTTCCAGGCAGGAACCCGGCAACTGACAACACGCGCCGAACGGCCCTGTCCTGCCGGTTCGTTGCCTGGTCGGCGGTGTTTCCCCCCGGCAGCATCGAAGGGGACCAGGGGCCTGTCCGACCCTGATCCGCCGGACAGGCCCGTGCGCGAACCGCCGCCGAAAGGAACCTGAGGGCATGCGACGTGACGGTACGGAGACGGGGCCGCCCCAGGACGATCCGCCCGCCGGCGCCCGGGCCTCGCTGTGGCGCAACCGGGACTACGTCGGCTGGTGGACGGGGCACGGCCTCTCCGCGCTCGGCACCAGCGTCTCCAACATCGCCTTCCCGCTGCTGATCCTGTACGCCACCGGATCGGTCGCCCGGGCCGGGGTGATCACCGCCGCCACGATGGTCGGCACCCTCGCGACCACGCTCGTCGGCGGCGCGCTCGCGGACCGCGTCTCGCGCCGGCTCATCCTGATCACCGGCCCCCTGGTGCAGGCGGCGGCGCTCGGCGCGGTGGCGTACGCCGTCCACCGGGGCCAGTCGGCGCTGTGGCTGCTGTGCGCCCTGGCCTGCGTGGCCGGTGCCGCGTCCGGGATCACCTCGGGCTCGACGATCCCCTCGCTGCGCCGGATCGTGCCGAAGGAGCAGATCGGGGAGGCCACCGCCCGCTCCATGGGCCGGGACATGGCGGCCAGGGTCATCGGCGCCCCGCTGGGCGGGCTGCTGTTCTCGGCGGCGCGCTGGGCGCCCTTCCTCGCGGACGCGGTGTCCTTCCTCTTCGCGTCCCTGGGCGCCGCGCTCATCCGCCGTCCCCTCGGCCCGGACCGCGATCCGGGTACGGAGCGCCCCGGCATCGGCCAGGACGTGGTGGCCGGCTACCGCTTCGTCCGCGACCACGCCTATCTGCGGTTCACGGTGATCTGGGTGGCGCTGCTCAACGCGGTGGCCCAGGGCTTCTTCCTGCTGCTGATCGCCCTCGTGAAGCACCGCGGCGGCGACCCGCAGACCATCGGCTTCGTCAACGCGACGGCCCTGGTCGGCGGGGTCGTCGGCGCGGTGATGGGCCCGCTCCTGCTGGCCCGGGTCCGCGCCCGGACCGCCCTGCTGGTCTCCGCCTGGGTCTTCGTGGAGTCCTTCGCCGTGGTCGCGCTGGTCCCCGAGCCCTGGCAGATCGGCGCGGTACTCCTCGTGGCGACGGCGGCGATGGTCCCGCTGAACGTGATCCTGGAGTCGTACGAGGTCAGGCTCGTCCCCGACGAGTACAGCGGCCGGGTCTCCGCCGTGAGCCGCTTCGGCATGCAGGCCCTGCAATGGACGGGCCCGCTGGCCGCCGGCTTTCTCGGCGACCAGTTCGGGGTGCAGGGCGCGGTGCTGTTCCTGATGGTGCTGATGGCCGCGCTGGCGGTGGCCCTGCACCTGACCCGCTCCCTGCGGGTGCTGGACGAGCCGGTGGACGTGGTGGCGGAGCTGCCGGTGCCGGGCGCCCGGGAGGGCGCGGCGGTCTGAGGGGCAGCCGCCCCGGGGACTCAGCCCCGGTCGAGTGCCCAGGTCTGGAGGGCGTACGGGCGCCCCTTCTCCTCGCCCTCGATGAGGGGCACGCCGAGCAGCCGGAAGCCGTTCGCGGCGGCGACGGCGACGCTGGCCGCGTTCTCCGCCTCCAGTTCCAGGATGACCCGGTCGACGCCCAGCTCCTCGAACGCGTACGCCGCCATGACCCGCACCGCCCGCCCGGCGAGCCCCTGCCCGCGGTGGGCGGGGCCGACCGCGTAACCGAGCTCCGTGCCCTCGGGGGCGCGCCGCAGCATGACCTCGCCGAGCGGGGCGCCGCCGTCGAGCGTGATGGCGAGCAGGACGGCCGTCCCGTCCGCCCGCAGCTGCCGGGCCTTCGCCAGCCGCGTGCGGGCGGCCTCGGCGTCGAAGGGCGAGACGATCGGGGTCCAGTACGCGATGTCCGGGTGGTCGAAGAGCTCCGGCATGGCGGCGAGGTCGTCCTCGGTCCAGTCGCGGAGCACGAGCCCCTCACCCGTGAGTTCGATGTGCTGGGGGAACGGGGGCGTGGCGCTGCTGGTCATGGTCCGGACCCTATCCGGGCGTTCCGCGGACACCAAGGCGTTTCCCGCGCCCCGGGGGCGCCCGCTCAGCCCAGGGCCTCGTCCAGCAGGGCTCCCCACTGGGCGACCACCTTGCGGCGGCGGGCGGTGTCGTCGGTGAGGACGTTGGCGAGGCCGAGGCCCCGGGCCATGTCGAGCAGCCCCTGCACGGTCTCGCGCACGCCGGGCCTCGTCTCGTCGGCGCGCAGGAGGTGGACGGCGATGCGGTGCGTCTCGCGGCCGACCCGGGCCTCCAACTCGGTCACACGGGGCCGCAGTTGCTCCTCGTTGGAGGCGGCGACCCAGAGCTGGAGGGCGGCGCGGAAGAGGGGGCCGGTGTAGAGGTCGACCAGGGCGGCGACGACGGCGGCGCGGTCCTGGTCGGGGACGGCGCGCAGGGCGGCGGAGCGCTCCTCGGCGACGTATTCGACGGCGGCGGTGAACAGGTCCTCGCGGGTCGGGAAGTGGTGCTGGGCGGCGCCCCGGGAGACCCCGGCCCGTTCCGCGACGACGGCGACGGTGGACCCGGCCCAGCCGTGCTCGGCGAGGCAGGCCACCGCGGCCTCCAGGAGGCGTCTGCGGGTGGCGCGGCTGCGGTCCTGTTTGGGGCCCGGGCTACTGCCGCCCGGTGTCACAACGCCCATGCGGGGTCCCGTCGTTCGAGGAAGGCCGTCATCCCCTCCCGGGCCTCGTCGGAGGCGAAGAGCCGGGCGGAGCGGGCGATGAGGTCTTCGGCGTGCTGGTCGAAACTCTGGAGCACAGTAGCCGTGACCAGCGCCTTGGACGCCGCCAGCCCCTGCGGGGAGGCCCGCCGCAGATCGTCCAGTACGAGGTCCAGCGAGCCGTCCACGTCCGTGGCGGCCATCGTGACGAGGCCGATGCGCTCGGCCTCGTCCGCGTAGAACTTCTCGCCGGTCAGGTAGTAGCGGGCGGCGGCGCGCGGGTCGATGCGCGGGAGCAGCGGCATCGAGATCACGGCGGGCGCGAGCCCGAGCCGTGCCTCGGTGAGCGCGAAGGTGGCCCCGGTCCCGGCGACGGAGAGGTCGCAGGCCGCGAGCAGCCCGAGCCCCCCGGCCCGCACATGCCCGGTCACCCGGGCGACGACGGGCTTGGGCAGCGCGACGATCCGCCGCATCAGGGCCACGAAGTCGTGCGGATCGGCCGGGGCCCGCAGATCGGCGCCCGCGCAGAAGGTGGTCCCGGTGTGGGTGAGCACGACGGCCCGCACGGAGTCGTCGGCCGCGCACGCGTCCAGCGCCTCCGCGAGACCGGCGACGAGCCCGGCGCTGAGGGCGTTGCGGTTGGCGGGCGAGTCGAGCGTGAGGGTGGTGACGCCGCGCGTGTGGGCGGGCGGTGCGAGCGGGCTCATCCGCGGTCTCCTTCTCTGCCGGCCGACGCGTCGAGCGTGGCAGCAGGACCGGGAACAATCAAGCGCGCTTGCATGATTTTGCTCAGCGGGGCCCGAGTCCCGTACGCCCGTCGAGGAGTTCGCGGACGATGTCCAGATGACCGGCGTGCCGCGCGGTCTCCTCGATCATGTGCAGGATGACCCCGCGCAGATCGGCTATCTCCTCCCCCATGGGCTCGGGATGGCGCCCGCGCGGCGGCGCCGACAGCGGGGTGCGGGCGATCACCTCGTCGGAGCGCCGGCACTGCTCCTCGTAGAAGGCGAACACCACCTCGGGGGAGCGCGGGGTCGTCAGCGGCGGGTGGTCGTCGTCCCACGGCGGCGGCTCGGCCGCCCCGGCCACCACCTCCTGGAACCAGTGCCGCTCCGCATGCCCCAGGTGCTCCACGAGCCCGATCGGGGTCCAGCCCGAGGGCAGCTCCGAGGCGCCCAGGGCGCGGGCGTCGAGCCCGTCGACAACGGCCCGCACACACGCACGCTGGGCCGCCAGGAACGCCGTCAGCGTCTTCTTCTCCGTACCGTCCGAGTCCATACGTGCAGGGTGCCGGCCGCCACTGACATTGATGCTGATACTCAGGTCCCGGTGGTCGTGGCTCTGCCACTGACTGACGCCCTGCTGGGCTGTCTTCCCGCTGTTCTGTCCGG
>NZ_JBIWCN010000005.1:0-465366 GCF_044761525.1 Streptomyces sp. NPDC097595
AGACTTCCTCCACACCTACAACCACCACCGCTGCCACACCGCACTCGGAGGCCAACCCCCGATCAGCCGCGTCAACAACGCTGCGGGTCAATACACCTAGGGAATGCCGGTGAGGTCGGGTTCCTCGTGCACCACCCGGTACATGAGGGCGTGCGGGCGCCCCTCGGGCGTGTCGAAGGGGAGACGTCCGCCGGCGGCGAAGGCGAGGACCGAGCCCAGCGAGAAGACGTCGCAGGCGGTGGTGAGCCGTTCCCCGCGCACCTGCTCGGGTGCCATGAAGCCCGGGGAGCCGACGACCACGCCGGTGGACGTCAGTCCGCCGTGGGTCGGGCCGTCCAGCGCACGGACGATCCCGAAGTCGATCACCTTGGGGCCGTCGATGGTGATCATGACGTCGGCCGTTCAGCGTGCGGGTCGGCGTCGAGCACGGCGGCCGTCCAGTCGCCGCCCACGCGCTGGGCGATGGCGGCACGAGCGACGAAGATTTCACCGAATGCGCTCCGTTCCCGGCGACGGCCGGCGGGCCACGGCCCGCTATTCGTACCGGTACTTCAGCGATTCCGCCTCCGCCTGCTCGATGTCGGCGATCGTGAGCTCCGGCATGCGCAGCTGAGCGAGCGTCACCTCGGCGGAGGTCGGCTGGTCGTCGGCCGAGAGCCACTGCTCCGGCTTCCAGGCCCCGCTGCGCAGAAGCGACTTGGGACAGTGCGGGTAGACCTCCTCGATGCCCACCACCAGCGCGCTGGCCGGCGGCTTGCCCACGGGGGTCAGCCGCTCCAGCAGCTCCGGGCGGGTGGAGACGCACGCCCGCCCGTTCACGCGGAGCGTCGTGGTGCGCCCCGGGACGATGAACAGCAGCCCGGCCCGGCCGGTGGCGATGACGTTCTGCAGGGTGTCCAGCCGCCTGTTGCCGGTCGCGTCCGGAATCGCCACCGTCCGCGAGTCCAGGACGGTCACGAACCCGGCGGGCCCGCCGCGCGAGGAGACGTCGCAGCGCCCTTCCGGGTCCGCGCTGGCGACCAGGACCAGTGACGAGCAGGCGATCAACTTCTGCGTCCGTGCGTTGAGTTCGGTCGTCTGCTTGCGCAGCGACGTGTCCCTCGGGAGCTCGTACGTGCGGCGCAGCTCCTCGTGATCGCGTACCGCGTCGGCTCGGAGCGCGTCGAACGCACTGCCGGTGGAGAGTGTCGTCATACGGCGACCCTACGGGTGTGGCCCGGACGGTCGCACGGGGCCCGCAATCCCCTGCAGGGGTGACCCGACCTGATCGAACGAGTTTCAGCGGCGACGGCATAGAAGCCCCACGGCCTGACCCCTCCAATAGAACTTGCGTTCACACAATGCCCTTCGATCCGGCCGTAACGGGACCGGATCCCTCGCGTTTTTAGAGCATCAGTGCCACATCGACGCCCAGACGGAGGAACGCCATGCACCCCACCCCTCCCCCTCGCAACAGCCTGCCTAAATCGAACGGCGACGTTCCGGGACCCCGCACCGTCCCCTTACCGCCCGAGCCCGAGCCGCAGATGCGTTACGTCGACCTCACCGGCAGCCGCGAGGCGGCCGGCCGGTCGATCCGGATGCGCGACATGGCCCGCCGGCTGCCGCAGCTGGTGCGCCGCTCGCTGGCCCTGGCCTGGCGGGTCGACCGGCGGGCGACGCTCGGCCTGCTGCTCTGCCAGCTGGTCACCGGGGTGATGCAGGCCCTGGGCCTGGTCGCCATCGCGGGCACCCTGACGGCCCTGCTGCGCGACGGGGAGGTCTACCACCGCCTCCTCGACGCATGGCCGTCCGTCGCCCTGCTCGCCGGGGCCGCCGGAGTGCGCGCGCTCCTCGGCATCACCGTCAACTGGCTCTCCTCCAGGCTGGGTCCGCTGATGTCCCGCGAGGCCGAGCAGATGCTGCTCACCGGCTGCGCCGAGGTCGAGTTGTGCGCGTACGACGACCCCGACTTCAACCGGGACCGCGAGGCCGCCGACCGGGGCGCCCAGGTCACCGGGGACCTGATCAACGAGGGGCAGGACCTGATCGCCTCGGCCGCCGCGTTCCTCGCCGGGGCCGTCGTGCTCGCCGGTGTGCACTGGGTGCTGCTCCCCCTCCTCGTCGCCGCGAGCCTGCCGCAGGCCGTGGCCCAGGTCAGCGCCGCCCGTGTGCGCTACCTGGCCAATCTCCGCAGCAACGGCGACAACCGGATGCTGTCCGTGCTGCGCTGGCACATCTACACCAAGGACGCCGCCGACCA
Source organism: Streptomyces sp. NPDC097595 (assembly GCF_044761525.1). Taxonomy (NCBI): domain Bacteria; kingdom Bacillati; phylum Actinomycetota; class Actinomycetes; order Kitasatosporales; family Streptomycetaceae; genus Streptomyces; species Streptomyces sp. NPDC097595. The sequence continues at coordinate 2,243 of NZ_JBIWCN010000005.1, forward strand.
GATCCGCGCCGGCACCATGGCCGACTTCCTGTCCGGCCGGTACCGGCACACCGTTGCCCGGATCAACCGCGAGGACCGGGCCGCGGCCGACCAGGGCGCGCGGATGTCCCTGGTCGGCGCGGTGTGCGGGGGGCTGGGCTCGGCGGTGGTGTGGGCGGCGGTCGTGTGGCTGCTCGCGACCGGCCGGATCAGCGTCGGCCGTGCCGGAACGGCCGTCTTCGCCCTGCAGACCGTCGGCATGTCGGTGCGCGGCCTGGTGGCCGTCGGCGCGCGCGCCGTGCGGACGGGGCTGTACATGGACGACTGGACCGGCTTCCTCGACAAGGCGGGCGGCTTCCGCATCCGCCGGGGCCCCCACCACCCCGCGCCGCCGGAGACGATCGAGGTCACGTCGGTCACCCACCGCTACGCGGGCAAGGAGCACGACGCACTGTCCGAGGTGTCCCTCACCCTGCGCCGGGGCGAGGTGACCGCGCTGGTGGGCTTCAACGGCTCCGGCAAGTCGACGCTGTCGAAGCTGGTCAGCGGCCTCTACCTGCCCACCGACGGGCAGGTGCTCTGGGACGGCGTCCCCACCACCGAGGCCGACCCGCAGGCGCTGTGGCGGCACGTCGCCCTCGTACCGCAGGATTACGCGCACTGGCCGCTGACCGTCCGCGAGAACGTCACCCAGGGGCAGCCCACCGAGCGCGGCGACGCGGCGGTCCGTGAGGCGTGCGAGGCGGCCGACGCCGACGAGGTGGTCGACAAGCTGGGCGCCGGACTGGACACCCTCCTGGCCCGCGAATGGCTCAACGGCGAGGAGCTCAGCGGCGGCCAGTGGCAGCGCATCGCCCTGGCCAGGGCGTTCTTCCGCCAGGCCGGGCTGCTGGTCCTGGACGAACCGACGGCCAACCTCGACCCGCGAGCCGAGTTCCGCATCTTCCAGCGGCTGCGGTCCCTCGCCCGGGACCGGGCGGTGCTGCTGGTGACCCACCGCATCGCGAACGTGGCCGTCGCCGACCGCATCGTCGTGCTGGACGCGGGCCGCGTCGTCCAGGAGGGCACCTACGCCGAGCTCGCCGAACAGCCCGGCCTCTTCCGGCAGTTGCTGTCCTACCAGATCACGTCCGAGCCGGACGACGACAAGCACGAGGCCCCCGCGTGAGCCGCCGCCACCTCCCCGTACCCCTTCCGCCGTCCCGAGGTCACGACATGCCGCTCACCCGCTCCCACATCCGCACCACCACCGAGGAGTACCTGGCGCGCCATCCGCACGAGCGGGAATCCCTCGCCGGGCTGCTGTCCCTCCTGGGCGGCGCCGACGACCCGGCCGACCGTGCGACGCTCCCCGCCCACGTCACGTGCAGCGCTGTCGTCATCGACCGCCGGTGCCGGGTCCTGCACATCCGGCACCGGGCCTCCGACGGGCTCGCGCTCACCCCGGGCGGCCACACCGAGCCCGGCGACCGCAGCCTGCTCACCGCCGCGCTGCGCGAGCTCCAGGAGGAGACCGGAATCCCTCCGGGCGCCGTATGCCTGACCCGGCAGGTGCTCGGCTCCCCCATCGACATCGACGTACACGACATCGACGCGCGCCCCGCGAAGGGCGAACAGGCGCACCGGCACTACGACTTCCGTTACGTGTTCCACCTCGCCGACGAGGAGCCGCCGCCGATCACCCTCCAGGACGAGGAGGTGTCCGGCGCGCAGTGGCTCCCCCTGGCGGAGGTCAGGTCACCGACCCTGCGTACAAAGCTCCTCCAGGCGCGACTGGACGGGCAGCCCGAGCCGGTGAACGCCTCCGCGCTCATCCACGACGGCCACGGCCGGTACCTGCTGCACCTGCGGGACGCCAACAAGCCGTGGATCTGGGAGTCGGGGTGCTGGTCCCTGCTCGGCGGCGGCTGGGAGCCGCAGGACCGCACGCTGCTCGACACGGTCCGCCGGGAGCTGCGCGAGGAGGCCGACCTGACGGTCGCCGGCCTGGTGCCGTACGCGGTCGAGCACGTCACCGGCACGAACGGGACCCGGGTGCCGGTCCAGGTCTTCACCGGCCGCTGGAACGGCGACCCGGCCCATCTGCCGCTCGCCGAGGGCGTGATGGTCGTCTGGGTGCGCCCGGAGAAGTTCCCGTACATGACGATGCTGCCGTCGACCCGGGCGCTACTGGAGCGCCATGCCGCCGAGCACGACGCGCCCGCCGGCCCGGCATCGGAGACGGTCCTGAACGTCGTCGGCGTCCACCTCTACCTGGAGCGGGACGGCCAGGTCCTGCTGGGGCTGCGGCACCCCGACTCGGCGTACGCGGGCAACATCTGGCACGTACTGGCGGGCCACTGCGAGGCGGAGTCCGCGACGGCCTGCCTGGTCAGGGAGGCGTACGAGGAGGCGGGGCTGGTGATCGACCCGGCCGATGTCGAACTCGTCCACACCGTGCACACGGTCAACCGGCCGGGCGGCAGGCCCAGGATCGGCCTGTTCTTCCGCGCACGGCGCTGGGAGGGCACGCCCGAGCTGAGGGAGCCGGACAAGTGCGTCGCCTGGCAGTGGTGGAACGCGAAGGACCTGCCCGAGCCGCTGGTCCCTTACGCACGGGCCGCGATCGAGGGCATCCGGGCCGGACGCGTCTACACGGAGCTGGGGTGGACGCGTTGACCCGCGCCGACGCACCGGTGGACGCGCACCTGCTGGCCGTGCGCGACGGCGACCGGGGGCCGGAGGTGCTGCTGTCCCGGCGCGCTGGTGACGTGTACGCGAGCGGCCTGTGGCACGCGCCCTCGGGCCATGTGGAGACCGAGACCGTGGTCGACGCCGTCGTACGCGAGACCCTGGAGGAGACCGGTCTCGTGGTGGCTCCGGCGGACGTGCGCGCGGCCGTCACGGTGCACCACCGGCCACCGGTCGGCCGGGCGAGGATCGGGGTCTTCTTCGAGGTGCGGCGGTGGAGCGGCACGCCGCGCGTCATGGAGCCGGACAAGTGCGATGCGATGGGGTGGTTCGCGCTGGACGCGCTGCCGGAGCCGATGGTCGCGTACTGCCGGGCGGGGCTGGACGCCTACCGGAGCGGTGCACACCTGGCCGTGCACTTCCAGGAGCCGGGCGACCCCATCGCGTACGACCCTGCCGTGGACCGGTTGCTCCTGGTCCCCGGCGACCGGGGCGCCATGCCGGACGGCCCGGTGCGCGCCTTCGCCGAGCGGGCGGTGGGGCGGATCAGCCGTTGGACGGACGTCTCCTGGGCGAGGGAGGAGAGCCGCGTCTGGCGGGCGTACGGTGCCGAGGGCGGCACCTGGTACGTCAAGGTCCACCAGAACGAGCGTTTCCACCGGCGCGAGGTCACGGCGTTACGGGGCTGGGCCACCGGGCTCGGTGAGGCCGCGCCCCGGTTGGTGGCCGCCGACGCCACCTTGCGGGCCGTCGTGCTCACGGCGGTGGGCGGCCGCTCCCTTCACGGTGCCGTGCTGGCGCCCGAGCAGGAGCGCGAGGTCTTCCGCCGCATCGGGCAGCTCGCGGCGGCCATCCACAACAGCGCCGCCCCGCGCCGACCTGGTGGCGGGGTCCCGCCCGTGGAGAAGTGGGAACGGCACCTGGACGGAGCCCGGCCCCATCTGGTCGACGGTGACGAGGAGTTCGTACGTATCACGGTCGAAGGCGCCGCCGCCCTGCCCGCCGTCCCCACGCACGGCGACTTCCAGCTGCGCAACCTGCGCTGGGACGAGGACACCGGCACGCTGTACGTGATCGACTTCGAGCGCTCCGAAGGCGGCCCCGCGATACGGGACTTCGTACGGCTCTCCGACAGCTGGCACGGCCGCCCCGACCTTCTGGCAGCCGTGATGAACGGCTACAGGCGCCCGTTCACGCGCGAGGAGGAGGCCCAACTCGTCGTCCTGGCAGCCCTCGACGCCGTCTCCGGCATCGCGTACGGCGCCGCGCACGGAGACCCCGAACTCATCGAACGCGGCCGGCGCACCCTGGCCCGGCTCCGCGCCGACCACCCGCGCCCCCGGGTGCCCGGATCCTACGAGTGACCCGAATGAACCCAAGGAGAAAGGTATGGAGATGACCACGGCATCCGCACCCGGCGAACCTCCCCGTGTCGCGATGAGCGACGAGGCGTACGGGACGCTGCGCGCCTCGGCCGCGCTGTGGGCCGGCACCAGTGTGCTGATCACCAACCGGCTCGGCCAGGTCCTGCTTCAGCGGGTCGGCTACCGGCCCACCCGCCTGCTGCCCGGCGGAGCCGTCGACCGGGGCGAGTCACCGGCCCGGGGCGCCGCCCGCGAGCTGGAGGAGGAGCTCGGCATCGCGGCGGCCGTCACCCGTGGGCTGGCCGTCGACTGGGTCTCCCCCGCCGGCCGGGCGGCGTCCCCGGCGCTGCGGTTCCCGGGCGAGCTGCTGCACGTCTTCGACGGGGGCGTCTGGGACGAGGACCGGATCGCGGCCATCCGGCCCGCGCCGGGCGAGATCGAGGGCATCGAGTTCGCCGAGCCGGCCGATCTCCCCTCGCTCATGTCCCCCGGCGATGCCCGCCGCACCCTCTCCGCGCTCCGCGCCCGGATCAACGGCGCCGGCCCGGTGCTCCTGGAGGACGGCCTCCCGATCGCCCCCACCGTCCTCGACCGGGTCGGTGTCCTGCGCACCGCCCGGGCCTGTCACCACCTGCCGTTCCACCCCGGGCCCGTGCCCGCCGGCCTCACGGTCCGGCAGTCCTGGGTCTGGGCCTTCGCCCCGGACGGGCGGGTCCTGGTGCTCTTCGAGCCGGACACCGGCGCGCCCTGTCTGCCCGGCGGCACGACGGAACCGGAGGACGGCGGCGATCCCCTGGTGACCGCCGTCCGGGAGTGCCGCGAGGAGGCCACCGCGGAGCTCGGAGACGCCCACTACCTCGGGTACCTGTCCGACCCCTCCGGCCGGCGCGCGCGGGTCCGTTACGCCGCCAGGCTGGCGAGCGTGGGCGAGGCCGCCGTCGATCCGGCCACCGCTCAGACGTACGTACGCGTCCTGGCCACCCCGGAGCAGGCCCTGGAGTTCTTCGACTGGGGGCCGTCCGAGGCGGCCGAGCAGCTTGCGGCCGCCCACCGGGGCCGCGCCGTGCTCGGCATCCCCGAGGCCCCGCACCCCCAGCCCATCACCGAGATCGTGCGCCCCACCACCTGGTAGCGCTTCTTCCCGTACCGAATCGAGGATGCGATGACCGCCGCCCCCATGCCGCCGTCCCAGCAGGCCCGGACCGGGCACTGCCAGTGCCACTACATCACGTTCCGGGTCCTGGGCGACCCGATCGACCCGCACCTGTGCTCATGCCCGCACGACACACGTATCTCCGGCGCGCCCACGGTCCTGTGGGTCGGCTTCGACGGGGACGGGCTGACGTGGACCGGTCCGGGCGGCGAGCCGACGTGGTACGCCACTTGGCCGACCCTGCGCCGGGGCTTCTGCCCGCGCTGCGGGACGCATCTCGTCTCCGTCGCCGACGACTCCGACACGATCATGGTCACCGGGTTCAGCCTCACCGACCGCAGCGGCACCGACCCTGTCGGGCACTCCTACCGGCAGGAGGCCGCGCCCTGGATGACCATCGACCTCGCCTCACCGAATCCGGACCCTACGGGACGCTCTACAACTACTGGCTCGGCTGCGCCGTACCGGCCCAGTTCAGCGCTACGGTCCCTCGGGCATCGTGGCGCCGGGCGGCGCCTCTGAGGACGGGAGCCCGCCTGCTCGGTCTACCTGGGGACGGGGTCCGGCGGAGGTTCGGACTCGGTGGTGGGGATGGAGCCCGGCGCCCAGCCGAGCACTTCTTCGAAGCGGCGGGCCGCGAAGGGAAGGGGAGCGTCTCCTCGGTCGCTTTCATGCAGCCTGATGGTCGCCTGGCTCAACCGGGTGCGCCGTGCGAGCTCCCCCACGGACATGCCCTCGGCCTCCCGTAGCGCCACGAGAGCCTTCGCCAGCCGCTCGGATTCTTCGCTCCTGCCCACGTGGCCCACCCCTGTTGTTCGCCGCATTCGTTGAGGACAGGCTACGGCTGGGTCGCCTGCCCCCGCCCCGGAGCCGGGGCGGGGGCAGGCGCCAGGTTCAGCAGGGGCGGATGTGGAAGACCGGGGTCCAGGAGGCGGTGCCGGTGCCCTTGGCGACGTGGGACCAGCGTTCGCTGCCGTCGCTGTTGTAGAAGCGGGCGCGGGTTCCTGAGGTCTGGTTGTTGTTGAAGGTGCCGTCGCCGATGCCGTTGAAGTCGTAGTAGCCGCAGCGGTAGTAGTCGTAGTTGACGCCGCGCCCGTCCGTGATGCACAGGTGCCCGTTCCCGCAGGCCAGGGCCGTGCGGGGCGAAGCCGGACTGCGGGTCTCGGACTGTCCGGGGGCGGGGAGCGTGACGGTGCCGCCGGGGATGTCGAGGGTGTTCGCGGACGTCTGGCGGGCCCGGGGCTCCTGGGCGCGTACCGCGTCGACCTGTCGCTGGAGCTCACCGGCCTGCTGGTCGGTGAGGCCGGCGGCCCGCGCCTGCGCGGCGTAGGTCTGCTGTCCGCTCGGGGCGGCGGGGGTCATGGCGTGAGCGGACAGGGTGGGACCGGCGATCAGGGCCGCCGCGGCGGCCATCAGTCCGGCGGTACGGCGGAACGGGACACGCTTCAAGGTCTTCTCCTCGGGTTGGCCGTGCGCCTCTTTGAGGTGCACGGCCAGCCTTTCCAACTGGCTCCCGTTTCAAGGGACATAGCAGCCAGGTTCACCGTTAAGTGGTGCAGATGCCTTTTTTCGCACGCTCAGGAATCCACCGCGCGCCTGTGTCAATCCCGGCCGCAGGTCTACGCAAGCACCCACCGAGGCACATGGCCGGGCTCCGCCGGGCAGACGAAGACGTGCAGATCGTGGTCCCGGCCGAACCGGAGCCGCGTGGGTTGCGCGACCGAGACACCGCCCCGGATCGACGCCTTCCCCCTCAGCGGCGGGTCCCGGTCCTCCAGCGGCGCCCAGCTGTGCGAGCCGCCGTCCATCTCGTACCCCTCCGCCGTCAGCAGCAGCTCCATGGGGGTGCCGCAGGACGCGCAGCCGATGGTCATGGGGCCCGTCGACGCCCAGCTGGGGTAGCCGCCGACACGCCAGCCGGGAGGGATGGACAGGTCGTACTGGTAGCTCGGTGCGTCGGGTCCGTGTTCCGCCACCTGCGCGTCGTCCCACGCGTCGATGTCCGCGATCAGGGACGCCGGCAGCGTGTCGTCCTCCGCCCAGGGGTACGTGTCCACCTCTTCCGGGTGCAGCACGCACGGTTCGGGGAGTTCATGCTCCCACCGCAGCAGGGGCACCTGGGGCGGCGCGGCGAGGAAGGGTTCCGCCTGCCCGGTGCGTGCGGCCTGCCTCCAACGCAGGTGGTAGCGGCGCTCCAGGTGCGGGCCGTGGGTGAACGGGCAGCGGAAGAGCTGCACCAGGTCGGCGCCGTCGGGCCCGCAGGCGAGGCCCGGGATGTCGCGGCGGAAGAGCTGGGCCAGCCCGACGAAGGGCGCCGGGCCGTCGCCTCCGGGAGACTCCCTGCTCGGCGGCCACACGCCGGCGGCGCGGGCGCTGCGGATCTCCTCCGGTGCGTACCCCTCGGTCTCGCGCCGGTGCGGCTCGTGGCAGAGGGGCCACGGCTCGTCCGCCGGCCACAGCATCGGCCCGCCGATATGGCTGTCGCGCGGGCCGGGCCGCCCCGGCCTGGGGTGCAACCGTGTGGTCCGGGCCCGGTAGGGGGCCAGCTCCGGGAACACGGCCTCCACGGACACCGGTCGGGCCGGCGTGGTCCTCGTCATGCCGGGTCCCCTGCGCGCAGGAATGCGCGGGCGCCCCGGAGCCGGGTGTCGAGCTTGCGCTGCGTGGCACGGCAGTCCAGTCGTACGTCGATCCCGCCGGGCAGACCCGTATCGCTGCGGCGGGCGGAGGGCAGCCGCGCGGGGTCGAGGCCGTCCCGGCGGGCGATGAGCTCGCCCAACCGGTGGCGGCTGAGGGCGTCCGGGCCGGCGAGGTGGAAGACCCCGGCGGCGTCGGGACGGGAACGGTACGTGGCGGCCGGGGGGCCGTCCGAGGGGGCGGCCTGGCGCACCAACTCGGTGCCCAGCAGGCCGCTGCCGCCGATGATCAGCACAGTCATGCCGCCCCACGCTACGGGCGGTCACCGCCACCCAGTGCCACTTCGGCGGAACTCATATGGCTGGAAAGCGATCTTCCCCCTCTCGGACGTAGAGGTGGCAGACACGATGAGCCGTAACCACCGCAGTTGTGGCACCCGGTGCTGGTGAGGCCCACAGGCGTCGCCGCGCCCGTCTGGTGCGCGCCGGTGTGGAAAACCACGCCCGGGCGGCGTCGAAGAACACTTCGACGTCCACGGCCGCGTAGTTCAGCGCCGAGGCCGAGGGCGACCTGAGCTTCGCCCTGGGCAGCCTGCACACGGCGGACTTCCCATACCAGGCCGTGAGTTACCGGGTCCGCCCCATCCGCTGACCGGTCAGCCGGCGCCCACCCAGGTCACGACGGCCAGCGTCAGCGGGACGGGGCACGCCACCGCAGCCAGGAGCAACCAGCGCCGGGGCGGGGCCATGCGGCGTACCGGCGGCAGGAAGGCGAGTGCGACGAGCAGCGCGGCTCCGCCGGCCAGGCATGCGGCGTAGCCCCCGAGGAACCCGCCGACCGCCGCCCCCGAGGCCGCGCCCCAGACGGAGATCATCAGGACCATGAAGGTCAGCCACGTCACCGACAGGGCCGTGGCAGCGCCCAGCAGGGCGGTGGCCACGGCGACTCCGGGCCGCGCAGCGGAAGCCGGCTGGACAGGTGCCCACAGGGCGGGGGGCGTTGCTCGGGGTCGTGTGTTCATGAGGCGATGCTCTCCCGCAGCCGCCGGGCCGCTCATGAGCGTCGATACTCACTCGAACGCACCAACGTACTCAGTCCCGTCCCGCGCGCCCCCGCCCCCGGTCGGTTCAACCGGTCGGCAGCGTCGGCAGGTACCGAGGCGCGCGCCGGCCGTCCAGCCGGTGTTCCACCGCCGCCCCCAGGGACAGCAGGTCGGCGTCCTGGTTCTTCCCCGCCATGAGCAGCAGCCCGACCGGCAGTTCGCCCACGAAACCGGCGGGCACCGACAGCGAGGGGTAGCCGGCGACGGCGGCGGGCGTCGACGACGGGATCACGTCGTTGTCGCCCCGGCCGCAGTCGGTGGTCCACGCGGGCGGGTTCGCCGGGGAGGCGATCGCGTCCAGGCCGTGTTCGGTCATGACCTCGTCGATGGAGCGACGGGACAGATCCGCCAACTCGGCGCGCATGGAACGGTATTCCGGGTCGGTGGTGGGCGGCGCGGCGAGTGCCTGCTCGAAGAGCTCCTGTCCGGCGAAGCAGGTCCGCTCCTGCGGGTGGGTCCGGTTGAACTCGATGAGCCCGGCCAGGTCGCGCGGCCCCTTTCTCGTCGCGAGGTAGGCGTCGATGTCCCGGTGGAACTCGCTGAGCAGGGCCGGGAATTCGAGTGCGGCCAGGCGCTCCTGGTACGGAAGGTCCACCTCCACGACCTCGGCGCCCGAGGCCCGCAGCCGTTCGGCGGTGCGCGTCATGAGGGCGTCGACCTCGGCGCCGAGCACCGGCAGCCGCCACAGGCCGATCCGCTTGCCGCGCAGCGCACCGGGGCGGGCCGCCGCTGCCGCGAGGCCGGGGTCGGGGTCGCCGCCGCTGAGGACCGACAGAGTGAGCGCGGTGTCGATCACGTTCCGGGCCATGGGGCCGGCGGTGTCCTGTTCCGCGGAGATCGGGACGACGCCCGACTGGCTGACCACGCCGAGGCTCGGCTTGAGGCCGACGACGGCGTTCATCCCGGCGGGGCAGACGATGGAGCCGTCCGTCTCGGTGCCGATCGCCACCTGTGCCAGCGACGCGGCGAGCGCGGCGGCCGAACCGGCGGACGAGCCGCAGGGGTTGCGGTCCAGTACGTACGGGTTGTGGGTCTGGCCGCCCACCGCCGACCAGCCCGATGTCGGCTTGGCCGCACGGAAGTTGGCCCACTCGGAGAGATTGGCCTTGCCGAGGATCACCGCGCCGCCCGCGCGCAGCTTCGCGACCAGCTCCGCGTCGGCCGCCGGCGGCTTCCCGGCGAGGGCGAGCGACCCGGCGGTCGTCGGCATGTCCCGGGTGTTCACGTTGTCCTTGAGCAGGACGGGGATGCCGTCGAGTGGGCCGCGGGTCCGGCCGAGGCGGTGCCTGATGTCACTGGCCGCCGCCTGCCCCAGTGCCGTGGGGCTGGTGCGGAGGACCGCGTTGATCTTCGGGTCGATGGCCTTGATGCGCCGCAGGTAGGCGAGGGTGAGCCGGACCGAGGACAGTGATCCGCGGGCCATGCGGGTCTGGAGCTCGGGGATGGTGACCGTATCGAGGTCGATGCCGCCGACCAGCGCGGATCCGGCGGATCGCGCCGAGCCGCCGGGGCGGGACTGAGGGGCTGCCTGCGCACCGGGCGCCACCGCGGCCAAAGGGGCCACGACCAGGATCGCGGTCAGGGCCGCCACGCTTCTCGTCTTCATGGCGGCCACCCCACTACACCGAGCCGGTACGGCACAAGAGGCCCTCACCGCACGCCCGTTCGGGACCCTCGCATCAACTATTCAAATTTGACTAGACTGAAGGCATGAGCGAGAAGACGATCCCGATCCTGCCCTGCCGGACCATCCAGCCCATTGTCGACTTCTACGCCGCCCTCGGATTCGAGGCGACCTTCCGGCAGACGAGCCCCAACCCGTACGCGGTCGTGGAGCGCGGTGATATCCAGCTGCACTTCTTCGGCATGAAGCGGTACGAACCCGCCGCGTCGTACAGCACGTGCTACATCCGGACCGATGACGTCGACGGGTTGTACGCGTCCTTCCGGAGCAGCCTCAAGGCCGCGTACGGCAGGATCCCGACGCGCGGGCTCCCCCGCGTGGGGCCGCTGAAGGACACCTCGTACGGCGCGAGGCAGTTCCTCGTCACCGATCCGGCCGGCAACTGCCTGCGCATAGGGCAGCCAACCAGCCGGGACCAGCATCACCGGCCCGCCCCCGAGGAGACCTTCGCACGGGCGCTGCATCACGCCTCGCTCTTCGCGGACTCGAAGAACGACCCGGCGGGCGCCGCGAGGATCATCGACCGGGTGCTCGGCCTGGAGGACGAATCGCCCACCCCCGTGCAGTTGTTGCGCCTCCTGATCCTGCGTGCGGACGCCGCAGGGCGCCTCGGTGACGACGCGACCGCGGCGTCCGCGCTCGCCCGGGCCGCCGCGCTCCCCCTCACCGAACGGGAGCGCGAGTCGGCGCGCGACGACCTGGAACGCGTTGAGGAGCTACGGGACTGAGCCGGCGCCCGGCGCAGGGCGGATCAGGTCCGGAGCAGCTGCCGGGCGAGGAGTTCGGAACGGGTCAGCTCCAGCAGCCGGCCCATCCAGTTCCGCCCCCGGTCGTCGGGGACGTCGCGCCAGAAGGGGGAGTCCTCGAAGCCGGTGTAGCTGATCCTGGCGTCCCCGGTGGAGAGGAGGACCTGGGCGAGTTCGGGGTGTTGGGTGAACTTCGCGCGCAGGAGTCCGGCCATGACCGCGAGCCGGACGTCGGGCCAGTCGCTCCGGCGCGCGGCCCGTCCGCCCAGGTCGTGCGCCTCCCTGCCGGAGGCCGCGTCCCGGATCCCGCGCCTGTCGGAGGCGTCGGACGCCGACAGGGCCCAGTACCCGTGCAGTACGGAGGCGTAGGAGTCGCCGGCGAACTCGACGGGGGCGGGAAAGTCGTTGCGGAGCACGAACAGCCCCGGCTCGTCGGGCCATCCCTGCGGGTAGACGGTCTCATGGGAGACGAGCGCCGGGCGGCCGGGTTCCACGGGATCGTCGGCATGCTGGACGGCCCGCCGCTCCCGCTCGTCCTGGACGGCCTTGCTCGTGCGGGCGAAGTAGTCCAGGGCGCCCTGGTGCATCTCCGGCGTCACCACGGGGCCGTCGCCGTCGACGGCCTCGCCGATCTCCGTGAGCAGGATCCGCAGGGGCCGGTCCTGGAGGTCCATGTCGCCGAGGACATAGACCCGGAGGTGCGCGGGAACCGCCAGGTAGGCCGCACGGAGCAGTTCCCGGTTCGCCTCGGTCGGCTGCTGCTCGTGCTGCCGGATCGCGTCCCAGCAGCGCTCACCGGAGGTCGGCCGCTTGTTGAGCTTCTCGATGCGGTCGGCGACCTCCAGGAGGAAGCCCTCCGGTGTCACCCGTTCGCTGTAGCGGGCCTCCCACTTCGACGGCGGGTCCGGCGGCGCCGGAATCTCCGGGTCGGTCACCGCCCAACGCCCCGCCACCAGCTTCTTCGCGAGGCCGGCCAGATCCGTGCGCTCTCCGCAGGTGATCCTTCCGTCCGCGAAGACGATCAGGTCGTCGAGGTAGTACCCACCATCCATCTGGTGCCGCCGCCAGATGTGGCACCAGGCCCCGTCGATTCGTTCCCCATCCACCATCCGATACGTCGGTCCCCGCCATGTCATGGACGCACGCTATCGCCTTCGGCACGCACGTCGGCCTCGGGCCGGCGAAGGACCGGCTCAGCGGATGGATCGACGTACACGAGCGGTTGCCGTGAGCGGCGGTCAACGGCGGGCGCGGCGGCGGTAGTAGTGCGTGGTGACGACCGCCAGCAGCGGTCCCCACGCCACGATCGGCACGTAGCAGACGGTCATCACCCACTCTCCCCACGGGGTGATCGCCATGTCGGAGTGCAGCGTCGTCCAGACGAACAGCACGCCGTATACCGTGCAGGCGAGTGCCCCGAGCGCCGCCGGTATCGTCGTGGCGAGTACGCGTATCCGGCGCCCGCGCAGGTGAGGGACCCACCGCGGCCACACCTCGCCCCACGGCCGTACCAGCCCCAGCGTCAGGAAGGCCAGGGCTTCCTGGAACACGGAGAGCAGGGGCACCGCGAGATACCCCCAGCCGGGAATGAGCATCGCCTCGTACTCGGAGTCGGCGAGCCCCAGCGGGACGCCGAGCACCACGGCGAACCGCCACAGCGCGGACGGCACGGACGCCCACAGAACCGCCGAGGCCGTACGACGGGCCCACAAGGGGACGGGCGCCGTCGTCACGGTGCGGGCGGGGGCGGACGGCAGCGCGCTGCTGGTCATGCGGAGGCTCCTCGTGGTGCGGCCGATGGCGACATCACGGAGGCTGCCACGCGCCCCTGTACGCCCACATCCGTCCCGGCGGCGGAGCGGGCACGCCTTCCGGCGCACACACCGGGGGCGGCATCAGACCGTGGGCGTAACGCCCCTCCCCCCGCCGGGGGGTCAGGCGATCGGGGCGCTGCCGCACGTGAACACGGTGTCTTCGAGCAGTTCCGGCGTGACGGCGACGCCGGTCAGGTGCTGGGCGAGAGCGAATGCGGCCAGGGGCGAGAGGTCCGGGTCCGGGGTGTCGTCACCGAAGTGAAAGCCGATGCTCAGCATGGCCTGCACCAGTTCGTCGGGTGTGGTGCCCCAGCGCTCGTCGGGAAACATCGGCTCGAACCAGAGGCGCCGCACGGAGTCCTCGGCCCAGAGAAAAGCATCGAGACCGTTGATGTTGACGAAATGCGACACCCAGCGGGTGCCGGCCGAGGCGGCCAGAGCCAGTTCCTCGGTGACTCCCAGGTAGCCGTTGGGTTCGATCACAAGGGTCCATGACCCGACGGTGGCCATGGCGACGAGCTGCCGCTTGCCGTCCGGGCGGTCGAAGAGGTCGTGGGCGGCCTCGACGAGTGCGCCCGTGCCGGTCAGGGCCGGTTCCGCACGACCGCCGAGGCGGTGGAGCAGCGCGGACGGCGCGAGATCGTGCACCAGCGTGAAGCAGTACGCCTCTGCGAGGTCCGGGAAGCGTTCCTCGAACCATGCGTAATCCGTGGCAGTGGTCGTCATGCGGGGGATCTTGGCACGCGCCGGCCTGGACGTCCCTTCGGGCGAGACCGGCGACGCCACGCTGGGCGGCATCGACTGGAAGGGCCTGGCCGAGGATCACGAGCTCTGGCCGCGGGCCCGGGCAGCCTCCGTCACTGGTCCAGACGCGCTTGACGGGGCAGCCGGGGCGGGCGCGGCCATCATGGGGTGGGCGGGGTGACCCATCTGTGAGGGAGAGGCATGAAGGAGACCGGCGCGGACGTGGGGCTCTCCGGTGCGGTGGATCTGCGGCGCGTCGGTGCTGATCCCGACTACTGGTACCCGGTGGCGCTGACCCGGGACGTGCGTGTCGGGAAGGTGGTCGCGGCCGTGTTCGCCGGTGAGCGTCTCGCGCTGTACCGGGGGAAGAGCGGGGCCGTGCACGCGCTGGAGGACCGGTGCGCGCATCGGCAGGTTCCGCTGAGCATGGGCGTCGTGGAGGGTGACGTGCTCCGGTGCCGGTATCACGCGTGGGCCTACCGGGGTGACGGGCGCATCTCGCAGATCCCGTATCTGACGAAGGAGGACCGCAGGCCGCCCCGGGGTGTGCGCGGCTTCCCCGTGCGCGAGGCGTACGGTCTCGTCTTCGTCTTTCCCGGCGACCCGGACAAGGCGCAGGCCACCGCTCTTCCGGAGTTGCCCGCCTTCAGCTCGGGGCGGTACAAGACGCTGACGTACTCGCGGCTCGTGCGCTGCCACTACTCGTTCATGCACGAGAACCTGCTGGACATGAACCACCAGTTCCTGCACCAGGGTGTCGTCGGCCGGCTCCGTCCCGAGCTCATCGGCCAAAGCGGCGACGGCCGGTCGGTGGAGGCCCGGTATCTGTTCACCCACGCCGGAGGCAAGCGGAACGCCGGCGCGAGCGTGCTGGCGGCCGAGGGGATCTCGGGCGGCTCCCGCGACGTGATGACCATCCGCACCAAGTACCCGTACCAGACTCTCGATCTGGTGCCGGAGGGCGCCGACGAGCCGGTCTTCAGCCTCTGGGCGGTGTACGTGCCCGTGGGCGCCGACCAGCGCGCCTGCCATGTCTACGGGCTGCTCATGATCAAGAAGCCCCGCGTCCCCGCCGCGCTCACCGTGGCCGCGCCCCTCATCCGGCGCTTCACCGAGCGCATCTTCGCGCAGGACCGCATGGCGGTCCAGGCGGAGCAGCGGGCGTGGGACGAGCAGGGCGAGGACCGTAACCACGAGGTGTTCTCCCTGATCCTGGACGTACGCGAGACGCTGCGGTCCAACGGAGTCCCCCTGGCCGTCTCCGCGGGGCCGCGTGGCGCGGAGCCCTGCGCGGGTGGGGCGGGGATGTGCGGGGGCGGAGCCCCGGAGCCTCTGCGAACGGACTCGGCACCTGTACGTTGAGGGCCGCTCGCGGGTACGGGTGGGCCCCGGGACCCGTCAGCGCCCGGCCAACAGCCCCTCCACCAGGGCCTTGAGGCCCTCACCGTAAGTGTCCTCGGCGGTCAGCGGGGCCCAGCGGTCCGCCGCCCGCGCGAGGCGGGGCAGCTCGTCCGGGTCGAGACCGGAAAAGACTTCCTCCCGGTACGTCGCGCGGTCGTCCTCGGCACGCCGTCGGGCGGCCGTCCTGCGCACCACGATCTCCCCGGCGGTGTAGTACCAGATCGCGCGGTAGCCGTGCACGGCCTCGTCGAGGGACAGGCCGCCTTCGACCAGGCCGCCGACGATCTGCTCCACGAACCACAGCGCGCTCTTCGACATCAGATCGTCGGCCGTCAGCACCTCCACGATCCACGGGCAGGCGGCCAGCGCCTCGTGGATGGCGGCGGCGGCCACGACGACCCGCTCGCGGGGGTCGGCGGGCAGTTCCGGGCGGTGCAGGGCGCGGACTGCGTAGTCGTCCAGCAGCAGGACGAGCAGTTCCTCCTTGTCGCGGACGTGGTGGTAGAGCGCCATCGGCGTACTGCCGACTTCCGTGGCCAGCCGCCGCATGGTCAGCCGGTTCACGCCCTCCTCCTCCACGATCCTGCGGGCCGTCCCGATGATCGCCTCGCGCGAGATACGAGGAGGCCGGCCCGGGGTTCTGCGTGCTTCGGATGGTTGCGGCATGCCCCCCATCATTCCTCAGCCATCGACAACGGCGGATCCCGGCGCTACATTTTTATACATGTATAGAAACTCTCGTGGGAGGCCCGGTCTGGTGCTCGCGGCCGCCGCCGTCGCCCAGTTCGTCGTCGCCCTGGACATGTCCGTCGTCAATGTCGCCCTGCCCGCGATCCGCTCGGCGCTGGGATTCGCGCCGCTCGACCTGTCGTGGGTCGTGCACGTGTACGCGCTCACCTTCGGCGGGTTCCTGCTGTTGGGGGGCCGGGCCGCCGATCTGTACGGCCGGCGCCGGATGTTCGTGCTGGGGCTGGCCGTCTTCGGCCTGTGCTCGCTGGCCGGCGGGCTGGCCCAGGCGCCTTGGCAGTTGATCGCCGCGCGCGCCGGCCAGGGCCTGGGCGCCGCCGCGGCGGCACCGGCCGCGCTGGCGATGCTCACCACCACCTTCACCGAAGGCCCCCAGCGGGTCAGGGCGTTGGGCGTGTGGAGCGCGGTGACCGCCGCGGGCGGTGCGCTGGGCGTGCTGGCCGGTGGGCTGCTGACCGAGTACGCGGGCTGGCGCTGGGTCGTGCTGATCAACCTGCCCATCGTCGCGGCGGCTCTCGCGCTCGTCCCGGCGGGCGTACCGGCCGACGTCTCACCCGCCCGGCGGGAGCGGCTGGACACGCTGGGCGCCGTCCTGGCGACGGGCGGCATCGGGCTGCTGGTGCTGGGTGTCGTCCGCACCGACACCGTGGGCTGGGGCTCCCCGGTCACCTGGGCGACCCTCGCCGCCGCGGCTCTGCTGCTGGGCGCCTTCGTCTTCGCCGAAGCGAGGATGGCCGCGCCGCTGCTGCGGCTCGGTCTGCTGCGCAGCCGATGGGTGTCCGGCGCGAACGTGCTGGTGTTCCTGGCGGCGGCCGGGCAGTTCACCGCGTTCTACTTCGTGTCCCTGTACATGCAGCAGGTCCTCGGCATGGGGGCCGCGGCGACCGGCGCCGCGTTCCTGCCGTTCTCGCTGGGCCTGGTCGCGGGGACCGTCGTCGCCACCCGCATCACGTCGTCCCGCACTCCCCGGGTGGCTCTGGTGCCCGGGGCGCTGCTGGCGGCGGCGGGCCTGGCCTGGTTCGCCCTCATCAACCCCGGCGGCAGTTTCCTGGTCGACGTGCTGGGCCCGTCGCTCGTCACCAGCGTCGGCGCCGGGCTGGTCCTGGCACCGGTCGCCGCCGCCGCGACGACGGGCGTCGCTCCGCACGAGGCCGGTATGGCCTCCGGCCTGATGAACAGCTCCCGCCAACTCGGCGGCTGCATCGGACTGGCCGCCCTGGCCACGGTTGCCGCGCACCACACCGGCCCGACCACGGACCCCGTCGCGCTGAACGACGGCTACGCCCTGGGCCTGGCCGCGGCCGCCGCCATCTTCGCGCTCGCGGCCGCGGTGGCCGTCTGGGTGCTGCCGCGCCGCCGGACCGTGGCGCCTGTCCGGCGGTCCGGCGACACCGCGGAGAACCGGCTGGAGGGAACCCCTTCGTGACGACCGCGACCATCAATCTGTTCGCCACCACCGGGCGCCCGTTGCTACAAGTGGGGCATGGGAATCTGGACCGACGCCTTCATCGCACCTCCCGAGCCGGTTCTTCTCCAGCCGGAGGCCTTCGGCCGGCTGGCGGTCGAGTTGGCGCGCGAGCGTGTGGTGCGGACGCCGTGGGCGCTGGTCGCCGGACGGCTCTGCGTCAACGCGAGTCTCAACTGGGGCAGCGTCAGCGGGCAGGCCAGGTGGGGCAAGGCGTCCGTGGGAGCCGTGCTGTGGACCGAGCAGTTTCCGTGGGACACGGACGACGAACCCCCGCCGTGGGGCCCGTCGCACGAGGAGGGGCGGCTGCTCGCCACCGGTGACAAGCTGCTCGACCTGCCGGTGGCGCTGCGGGCCGCCCCGTACGGGGACGAGGACGTCGCCGTCGTCTTCGCACACATGGACTTCGGCAACCGGGCGGTCACCGACTATTTCCGGTTCGAGGACAGACGCACGACGTTGGCCTGCTTCGCCCTGGCACGTCCGCAGAACCGGCCGTGCAGCGCCAATTCCCTCGGGGACATGGACGACGGCCCGATGCATCCGGTGCGCACCTGTGTGGTTCATACCTTCAAGCACGCCTGGGGTGCCTCGGAGGGCGAACCCCTCCCGCCGCTCGCCTCCGTGACCGTCCGCTACTTCGGGCCCGACCAGGTGAGTGGCAGGACTTACGACTGAACCGTCCGGGCATGCCAACGGCCCCGCACCGCTACGTGGTTCGGGTGCGGGGCCGCGTGGCGTGACCGGGGTTCAGACTCCCGTCAGGGAGTACGTGCCCGTGCCGTCCTGCCTGCCGCTGGAGTACTGGCGGATGAACTCGCCGTCCGCGTAGCGGTCGTGGCCCATCATGGAGCCGGTGTACTTGTTCTGGACGCCGATCGACGTGCTGCCGGGGACGTCGCGGTAGATGTAGAAGCGCTGGAGGTCGTCCTCCGTGCAGGAGGCCGTCGTCAGGATCGCGCGTTCGGTGGCGGCATCCGGTTCGGCGATGGTCGCGCAGCCGCCGTTGCCCCAGTTCCACAGGGTCGCTTCGAGGACGCCGTTGCTCTCCGTCACGTTGCACAGGCGCCAGTTGTCCAGGTGGGCGCTGAAGATGGAGGAGGGCCGCAGCCGGACGCCGTCGTCCGCGAGGAGCGGCGCGCCCCAGGACAGGGGCTTTCCGGGTACTTCGATCTTGTACACGGCGGACTGGCAGTCGAGAGCGGCCTGCGCGGCGGCCCCGGAACGCCCTGCCGGGGCCGCGGGCTGGGCGGCGCGGTCCTGGC
Organism: Streptomyces sp. NPDC097595; assembly: GCF_044761525.1. NCBI lineage: Bacteria > Bacillati > Actinomycetota > Actinomycetes > Kitasatosporales > Streptomycetaceae > Streptomyces > Streptomyces sp. NPDC097595. The sequence continues at coordinate 21,014 of NZ_JBIWCN010000005.1, forward strand.
GCTGCTTCGCCGTCGGGGCGACCGCGCCCGCCGGGTGCGCGGCCTTCGCGGTGGGCGAGCCGCAGTCGAGGAGGCTCTGCGCCTTGGCCATGATGCTTCCGGCGGGGACCTGGTCCTCGCAGCGCACGGCGCCCTCTTCGAGGGTGGTGTACGTGGTGAAGCCGCCGTTGCCGGGGCCCTCGGCCCACCGGAGCGCCCAGCTGCCGTCGGACTGCTGGGCGCGGTTGCAGTTGAGGCTTCCGTAGGTGCCGGTGACCTTCTTGGTGCCCTTGTAGACGCCGTAGTAGCCGGGCTGGTTGAAGCTCCACGTCACCGCGTTCGACTCGGTGCTCGTGGTGGAGGACTCCAGCTTCACGCTCAGGCCCACGGTGACGCCGGCCTTGCTGAGGGCGTCGGCGGCGAAGCTCGCCTCGATCTTGTCGTCGAGGCCGACGGAGACCGTGATGGTGGTCGCGGTGGTGGTGGTGACGGCTTGTTCGCCGGTAGTGCCCTCGGTGACGTACCAGCCCTTGAAGTGGGTGATCGTCGGGGACACTTCGGTGCTCTTGATGTACGGGTGGCGGGTACCGAGGTCGGCCGTCGTACAGGCGTCGCCGGGCTGGGGCGAGGTCGCTCCGGCGGGTGCCGCGGCGGCCGGTGCGGCCGCGGCGGGGCCGATCGCGGTGACCGCCAGGGTCGTCGCCGTGGCGGTCACCGCGATGAGCAGAGCGGTGGTGCGGCTGCCGGAGCGTAAGCGTATGGCTCGCATCGTTACGTGTTCCCCCTCAGGTGTACGGGTCCGGGTCGGGGTGAATGTAACGGCCACGGGAGTTGCGGCGTGAGGGCGTAACTGGCCAGAGATGTGCCGTGAGCGGCCGGATTCCCGGGGTCAGACCGCCTCGCTCTGGGGCTCGGGCGCGGGAACCGGCGCGGCCACCACGGCCGCGCCCGGCGTCATCCGGAACATCAGGACCGCCGCGACCAGGCTGACGAGGCTGATGCCGCCGGCGTAGAACGTGACGCCCAGCGAGGAGCCCGTGGCGTCCTGGAGGGCGACGGCGATCATGGGGGCGAGGCCGCCTCCGATGATCGCCCCGGTCTGCATGACGAGGGAGGAGCCGGAGTAGCGGACGTGCACCGGAAAGGTGTCGGCGATGATCGCGCCCTGCACGCTGTGCGTGATCGGCATGACGAGCCCCATCAGCAGGAAGGCCACCAGGGTGACGGCCCGGGAGCCCGAGTCCATGAGGGGCAGGAAGGCGGAGCCCGCCACCAGGAGCGCGACGGAGCCCGCCAGGAACATCCGGCGGCGGCCGAAGCGGTCGGCGATCGTCGTCCAGAACGGGATCAGGCAGCACCAGACGGCGGCAGCGGCGGTGACGCACAGCACCAGGAACTGGCGGTCGAAGCCGACGGTGGAAGTGCCGTAGGAGAGGCCGTAGACCATGAACACATAGCCCACGGCACCGCTGGCGACGGCGGCGAACAGGGTGGTGGTGAGGCGCGGGAATCCGACCTTGAGGGATTCCGCCAGGGGGTTGGCGACGACCTTGTCGTGGGCGACGGCGGACGCGAAGGACGGCGACTCGGTCACGCGGAGGCGTACGAAGAGGCCGACGACGACCAGCACTGCGCTGAGCAGGAACGGGATGCGCCAGCCCCAGGCGGTGAAGGCGGCGTCCGGCATGACGGCGCCGGTGGTGAGGATGACCAGGTTGGCCAGGACGAGCCCGGCCGGTGTGCCCATCTGCGGGAAGCCCGCGAACAGGTTCTGCCTGCCGTCCGGGGCGTGCTCCATGGAGAGCAGGGTCGCGCCGGCCATCTCGCCACCGAGGGCGATGCCCTGCACGAAGCGCAGCAGCACCAGGAGGACGGGCGCCCAGACGCCGATGACGGCGTAGTTGGGGACGAGCCCGATGAGGGTGGTCGCGATCCCCATCATCAGGAGGGACACCACCAGGGTGCCCTTGCGGCCGACCCGGTCGCCGAAGTGCCCGAAGACCAGGCCGCCGACGGGGCGGGCGGCGAATCCCACGGCGAAGGTGCTGAACGCGGCGAGCGTGCCCGCGGTGGGGCTCAGGGAGGGGAAGAACTGGGAGTTGAAGATGAGGGCGGAGGTCGTTCCGTAGACGAAGAAGTCGTATCCCTCGAGTACGGTCCCGCTGAGGGTCGCCAGGGCGACTCTGCGGGTCGCCCTGCCGTCCCGGTCGTTGTTCTCGGTGTGCCTGCGGTTCGACGTCATGTCTCGGTTCACTCCTCGAAAGGGACCGGGTGGGAAAAGGACTGCCGCGAGGTGCCCCAGACGGGGGCGGTGATGAAGCGGTCGAGCCGGCCCCGCTCGATGACGCGCCGGGCCTCCCCCGCCGCCTCGGCGACCACCTCGGCCTCGTCGACGAGGGTCGGGCGGCCGGCGCGCAGGAGGACGCGGCCCGCCACGACGACATGGCTGACGTCCTGGCCACTGGCCTTGTACACCAGCGCGTGGACCGGCATGTGCAAGGGCTGGAGATGGGGCCGGCGGGTGTCCACGACGATGATGTCGGCCGCCTTGCCCTCTTCGAGCGAGCCGATCTCGTCGTCCCAGCCGAGGGCGCGCGCCGCGTCGACGGTGACCATTTCGAGCAGCTTGCCCGGGGGCAGCAGGTAGGGGTCCCGCTGTTGCAGCTGGGTGAGCGTCTGCGCCTGGCGTACGGCGGTGAAGAGGTCGAAGCCCGACATGGGGGCGCAGCCGTCGGTGGTGACCGCCACGGTGACCCCGGCGTCGAGGAGTTCGGGGACCGGGCAGCGGCCGCGCAGGGCGCCGACCACCACACCGGGCCCGTGCGTCACGCTCGTCCCCGTGTCGGCCAGGACGGCCACCTCGCGCGCGCTGAGGCCGAAGCCGTGCTGGAAGTGGACGTCCGGGCCGAGCAGCGCGTGCGGGTCGAGCCGGTGGGCGAGGTCCACCATGCCGCCGAAGGCGTCCGTGTGGATGCGGGTGCCGTAGCGGGCGGCGAGGTCCCGTACACGCTCGGACTGCTCCCGGTCCTGGCCGGTGAGGCGGGTCGCGCGGTCCGGGGTGGTCGGGCCGCTGGGGTCGAGCGAGGGGACCATGGTGTACGGGGTGACGCTCACCCGGATCCGCCCGTCGGCGCCGTTGTGCCAGGCGGCGACGGTCTCCTCCGCTCCGGCCATCATGCGGTCCAGGTCCACGGTCTCGCGGTGGTGCGTGCCCCGGTCCGTCCAGTGGCCGGCCTCGCGCGGCCAGGGCAGGCCGCTGGGCCCGACGCCGAGCACCTGGCGGATGCCCGTCCCGGCGTAGGCGCGGGCGTGGGCGTCGCCGAAGGCGGGCTGGTCGGAGCGGGGCTGGGAGCCGAGGACGCTCACCCCGCAGGTGACGCCGGACTTCAGCCGTTCCAGGGCGGCGAGGCGCCCGTCCGCGTACCAGTAGCCGGTGCTGACGTGCTCGAAGTAGGTCCGGGTGGCGATCCGCATCCACCAGGACAGGGTGTCGACGCCGATGGTCTTCAGCAGGGCGTGCCCGCCGTGGCCGTGTGCGTCGATGAGCCCGGGCAGCACCACCTGTCCGGTGCAGTCGATCGTCTCGGGGGCCGTCCAGCGGGCCCGTATCTCCTGGCTGGTGCCGAGGTCCGCGATGCGGCCGTCCTGCACGGCGACCGCGCCGTCGGTGAGCACGCGCCGTCGCGGGTCCATGGTGATCAGGCAGCCGCCGGTGAGGAGGAGGTCGGCGGTGCGCGGGGCGGGGCCGTCGTGGGCGGTCATCGGGCGGCCCTCCTGACCGGGTAGGTCGGCGGGAAGAGCTCCCGCTCGGTGCGGCCGAGGTGGTCGCGTTCGGTGTAGCCGGCCCGGTAGCGGTCGAGGTGTGCCTGGGCGCGTACGCGGTCGTCGGGGCGGGCGCCGAGGAGGACGCCGTCGTCCACGACGGTGCGTCCGTCGACGACGGCGGTGCGGACGTCCCTGCCGTTGGCGGCGAGGACGAGGGTGCGTATCGGGTCGTCCACGGGGCCGGTCCTGGGGGTGGACAGGTCGATCACGGTGAGGTCCGCCCGGGTGCCCTCGGCCAGGCGTCCGAGGTCGGGGCGGCCCAGGGCGTCGGCTCCCGCGATGGTCGCCGCGTGGTACAGGTCGCGGCAGGAGCCGGCCGAGCGTCGCCGTTCGACCGCCTTGGTGAGGAACATCCCGGTGTCCATCGCGCGGATCATGTCGGGCGGTGCGGTGTCGGTGCCCATCGCCATGCGGATGCCGTGGGCGAGGTAGCGGTCGAAGGATTCCAGGACCACGGCGTACCGGGCGACGGCCATGGGGCAGAAGATCACGGTGGTGCCGCTGTCGCGGAGCAGGTCCAGATCGTCGCCCGGGACCGGCAGTTCGCTGTGGCCGGCGACCGCCCAGGCGTGCGGGATCAGGGTGCGCGGCCCCAGGAAGCCGAGTTCGTCGAGGAGTTCGATGGGGCGGCGGCCGTGGGCTTCGCGGAGCAGGCCGACCTCGAACATGGTCTGCCCGGCGTGCAGGCGGACCGGGCAGCGCAGTTCGTCGCTGAGTGCGCGGGTGCGGCGCAGGAGTGCGGGCTCGACGGTCTCGATGCGGGAGGGGGCGAGCATGCCGTGCACCAGGCCGTGGCCGGTGCCGTCGAAGTCGGCGACGAAGCGGGCGGCTTCGTCCAGGCCGGTCGCGCCGAGCCGTGGTTCGTGGTGCAGCCGGGTGCGGCCCCGGGCGTCGACCACGGGCACGGCGGAGCGGTAGCTCGGGCCGAGGTAGACGCGCAGGCCGAGCTCCACGGCGGCTTCGGCCGCGTCGGCCAACTCCTCGTAGGTCTCGGCCCACTCCTTGGATATCTCGGAGGCGATGGGCAGGGCGGTGGTGATGCCGTTCAGGAGGAGCTGTCCGAAGGCGTAGCGGCGTTTGAACGCCTCCTCCTCGCGGCCGAACACCTCGTGGCGCCGTGCCAGGTACGCCTGCGACCAGCGCTGGCCGGTGGCGAGTTCGTCGTCCTGGTACGTGTCGAACACCGCGTGGTCGATGTCGCCGAGGGCGTTGAGGTCGACGAAGCCGGGGCCGACCAGTGCCAGGCCCTCGTCGCGCTCGATGTCGACGTGCCCGTCGAAGCCGTGGCCGACGTGGATGACGGTGTCGTCCTCGTACACGACCGCGCCGTCCTCGTGGACGACGTGCCCGGTCCCGTCGTAGCCGACGACGAACCGCGCGGAGATACGGGTCCTCATCGGGCGGTCCCGTCGGCGGCGATGATCTCGCGGAGGTGGGCGGCCGTACGCGAGATGAACCGGAGCTGTTCGGGGCCGTCGCACGGGTTGCCGGTGAGGTGGTCGAACGTCGGCCGCTCCCCCGCCGCGGCCATGTCCTCGTAGGCGTGGGTGAGGCGGAAGGTCTCGGCGAGTTCGGCGGTGGTGAGGTCGGGGTGCGCGGCCAGCCACTCGGGGTCGTACACATGCAGGGGCATGACCGTGCGGTCGCGGGAGTTCTCGATGGAGAGCCGGAGGTCGGGGCGGTGTTCGCCGAGGGCCGCGAGGATCGCGGGCCAGTCCATGACGCCCTCGCCGCAGGGCGCGAGCATGCGGCCGATGCCGTAGTCGGTACGGAACAGCGCGACGTCCCGGACGTGGCTCATCCGTACGTAGGGCGCCACCCGGCGGGCGGCCTCGACGGGGTCCTCGGCGCGGGCAACGACGTTGGCGGAGTCGTAGGTGATGCCGACGGCGTCGGGGCCGACGGCCTCCACCAGCCGGACGACCTCGAAGGAGGTGATCTCCTCGTGGGTCTCGACGTTGAGGTGGCAGCCGAGGTCGAGTGCGGCCGGGCGGAGCGTGGCGAGGAACTTCTCCGTGGCGGCGAGCTGGTCGCTCCAGGTGACGTCGGTGCGGAACCGGTCGAAGACGCGGTAACCGGGCAGCCGGGGCTTGTAGTTGGCGGTGCCGACCCAGAGTTCGCGGCAGTCGATCTCCGCGCACGCCTCCATCATGCGGAGCATGCCGGCGGTGTAGTCGCCGCCGCCCAGCTCCCGGACCTCGGGGGCCTCGGCGTTGGCGTACGGATTGACCTTGGCGAGGCCCATATCCAGGTACAGGCCGAGTTCGTCGGCGCGCCGGCGCAGTTCCTTCAGGATGTGCCGGTCGAGCGTGGGGGTGATGTCGAGGACGGTCCTGAAGAAGACCCCATCCATTCCGAGTTCGGCGGCGGCTTCGAGGTTCTCCACCGCTGAGCGTGCCGACGCCCCGGGAAGCTTGCGGCCGTCCACTCCAACCTTCATGCGTGTTCTCCTTGCGCTGTTCCGTGGCGTTCTCATGGTGTATTCACGGCTTGGCGGCGACCGGTGCCGGAAGGTGGCACTTCACGGTGACCGCGCCGTGCGGTGAGGCGTACGGGGTGGGGCCGGGGATCTCGTGGCGGCACCGGTCCTGGCCCCGGCCCCGGGGGCAGTGCGGTTCGAAGAAGCAGCCCCTGCCCGTTCCCGTGCCGTCCGGGGGTGCGGTGGAGCCCGCGCGCAGCGCTTCGGTGAGGCGGTGGCGCGGCCGGGCGCGGAGTTCGGCGGCGGGCCCCCGCTCCACGATCCGCCCGCCGGCGACGACCTGGAGGGTGTCGCAGAGGGCGGCGAGCGTCTCGAAGCGGCCGCCCAGGACGATGAGCGCGGTGCCGTCCGCGTCCAGGGCGGGGGCCTCGGCCCGCAGCCGGTCGGTGCGGGCCAGGCCTTCTTCGTCGGACAGGGCCGTCAGGTCGGCGACGAGGACCCGGGGCCCGGGGTGCGGGCCCGGGGCCGCCGCCGGGTCGTACGGGGTGACGCAGCCGCGCTCCCCGGCCTGTACCGGCCCCGCCGCGAAGAGGGCGGAGCCCGCGAGGAACCGGTCCCCGGGGGCGGGGCGGCCGGTCAGGACCCGGGCGAGCAGCGGGAGGGCGCGGGCGGTCTCTCCGAGGACTCCGAGGCGTTCGCCCCGGCGCAGGTCGAAGTTCACGTCGTCGAGCACCGGGCGCTCGGCCGCCCCGCCGGCGGCCGCCCTGACACCGCGTACCCGGAGCAGTACCTCGCGGTCCGCCACCCTCGGTCCCGGCGAGGCGGGTATGTGGTGCGTCACGTCGTTCTCCCGCCCCGCCGGTCCACCCGGCCGTTCACGTGGTGTGCGTTCCCGGTGAGTCTCAGCGCGGGGAGACATGTGTGTCCAATGCCTCTTACGGACTACGACATAGCCGTGTGGGCATGTTGCGTCATAGCCGAGGAGGCATAACCTGAGGCGATGGACGATCCCGAGAGGCTGCTGGACGGCCGCCTGAAGCTGCGTCATCTGGTGCTCCTGACGACCATCGCGGAGCACGGCAGCGTGATGCGGGCCGCCGAACATCTGCGGGTGACCCAGCCGGTCGTCACCCGTGGTCTGCGGGAGCTGGAGACGATCCTCGGCGCGGAGGTCTTCGCCCGGGGCCCGCGCGGCGTGACGCCCACCGTCTGCGGCGAGGCGTTCATCGAGCACGCGCAGCTGGCCCTGGCGCACATCCGCAAGGCGGGCCGGCATGTGGCGGAACTGAACAGCGGCCAGGTGGGCACGGTCACCGTGGGCACGCACCTGGCGGGGGCCGGTCTGCTGCTGCCCAAGGCGATCACCCGGCTCAAGCGGGAGCGCCCCCGGGTGACCGTCATCGTGAAGGAGGCCCCGCCGGACGTGCTCCTCGCCGACCTCATGGCCGGCCAGGTCGATCTGACGGTGGGCCGGCTCAACGCACCCGACAGCGCGGGGCGCACCCGGCAGATCCGGCTGTACAACGAGCCGGTGAAGCTGGTCACCCGGGCCGGGCACCCGGCGCAGGCCCTCGGCTCACCCCGGCTGGCGGACCTGCTGGACTACCCGTGGAGCCTCCCGGTGGCCAACACGTCGCTGCGCCGGGAGGTGGAGCGCGTCTTCCACGAGGCGGAGCTGCCGCTGCCGGAGGACCGGGTCGAGTGCACGTCGATCCTGACCCTGCGCACGCTGCTGGAGGAGTCGGACACCGTGGCCACGCTGCCGGTGCTCATCCCCCAGCGCGACGACCGGCTCGCCGTCCTGCCCACCCCGCTGCCGTCCGTGTCGCGGCTCGTCGGTGTGACGCTGCCGGACGACCGGGCGCAGAGCCCCGGCACCGGGGCCCTGCTCCAGCATCTGCGGGACGTGGCGGCCGAGATCCGGGGGATGCTGGCCGACGCCTGAGCCCGTCAGCGCGGCGGCGCGACGAGCGGTGCGGGCAGCGGTCCCGGGTCGCCGGTGCGGGCGAAGGAGGCCCAGGCCGCGCGCATCCCCCGGCCCACCGCGTCCACCTCCGCCCGGCCGAGGTCGCCCAGCATCGGGGCGTGCCGCCAGGCGTGCTCCGACCCCAGGAGCAGCGGGATCTCGACGCAGTGCGTGGCGCCGTGGGGCGAACCGGCGGGCCGCCAGTCCAGCCGGTAGCCGTGGACACGGGCGCCGTGGGCTTCCAGCCGCGCGTGCAGGTCCCGCAGGGGCTCCTCGTAGATGCGCCGGGTGCGCTCGGCGACGCTTCCCGAGTCGGACGGGCCCTCGGGGAAGGCCGACATGTCGTCGGCGTTCCACCCGTGGAGCACGTCCGGCGCGGGGCCGGTGAAAGGCGCTGGGCCGGTCCCGGCGGGCAGCGGCGCGAGGCCGCCGACCGGGCCGAACGGCGGGGCCAGGAAGTTGCCCGTCCGCCGCTGGTAGTCGGCCGCGGTGCGCGCCTGGGCGGTGAGGAGGTCCGCCGCCGGGGCGGTGCGGGGGTCGGCGCCGAGGTGGGCGGCGAAGATCCTTCCGGTCTCCCGCGCCTCGGCCGGGGTGCGGGTGGCGATGGACAGGGGCGGGCTCTGGAGGATCACCCGGCCGAACAGCCCGTGCGCTTCGGGGGCCTTGAGGAGCAGCAGGGCGGACAGGGCTCCGGCGGACTGCCCGAAGACGGTGACGTTACGGGGGTCGCCGCCGTGGTCCGCGATGTGCGCCCGGACCCAGCGCAGCGCCTCGATCTGGTCGTACAGGCCGAGGTTGCCCTCGCTGACCCCGTCCCGGAGGAGGTAGCCGAGGGCGCCGAGCCGGTAGCTCGCGCCGACCACGACGACGTCCTGTTCGGCGGCGAGGGAGCTGCCGTCGTACCAGTCGAGGATGCCGGCGCCGCTGCTGAAGCCGCCGCCGTGGAACCAGACGAGGACGGGGCGGCCCGTCGTGGTCGGGGCGGCGGGTGCGGTGACGGTGAGGTGGAGGCAGTCCTCGCTCTGCGGGTGCCGGCCGGGCGGCGGGCCCATCAGCGCCTCCAGGCGGGAGGGCGGCTGGGGGCAGACCGCGCCGGCCTGTGGTGCGTGGTCCTCGGCCGTTGCGGGGCGCGGCCGGGCGAAGCGGGGCGCTGTGGCGTAACGGAGGGGGCCGGTACGGACCGTCCGGGGGGTGTTCATGCCTTGCCTGCCGTTTCGGGGACGCGTGGGGCCCGCTCCACAGGAGTCTCGGGAACCATCCGGAACAGCGCCACCGCACCGACGAGGCTGAGCGCGCACATCCCCACGAGATACCAGGTCACACCGGTCGAGGAGCTGCCGCCGCCGAGGAGCGCGCTGGAGATCATGGGGGCCAGTCCGCCGCCGAGGACCGCGCCGATCTGGAGGACCAGCGAGGTGCCGGAGTAGCGCACCCGGACCGGGAAGGTGTCGGCGATGATGGCGCCCTGGACGCAGTGGGTCACCGGGATGATCACGCCCATGCCGGCGAGCGCGAGCAGGGCGGACGCCCGGTTGCCGGTGTCGAGCAGGGGGAAGAACACCGCGCACCACAGCAGGATGGCCACGGAACCGCCGATGAAGAGGGTGCGGCGCCCCTTGCGGTCGGCGACCTTCGTCCAAACGGGGATCGACACGAACCACAGCACGGCGGCGCCGCTCACCCCGAGGACGAGGAACTGCTGGTCGAAGCCGAGGTGCTTGGTGCCGTAGGACAGCGTGAAGACCATGAAGACGTACGCGACCGCGGAGTTCGCCACGACGGCGAGCAGGGTGACGGCCAGCCGGGGCAGTCCGGCCTTCATCGCCTCGGCCAGCGGGAAGCGGACCACCTCGTCCTCCTGCCGGGCCCGGTCGAAGGACGGCGATTCGGTGACGCGCAGCCGTACGACCAGTCCGACGCCGACCAGGACGAAGCTCAGCAGGAACGGGATGCGCCACGCCCAGGCGGTGAACGTGGCGTGTCCGGCGAGGGAGTTGGTGGCCAGGAAGATGAGGTTCGCCAGGACCAGGCCGGCGGGCGTCCCCATCTGCGGGAAGCCCGCGTACAGGTTGCGCCGGCCCTCGGGGGCGTGCTCCATCGACATCAGAGTGGCGCCGGCGCCCTCGCCGCCGAGGCCGATGCCCTGGACGACGCGCAGCAGGACCAGGAGGACCGGGGCCCACAGGCCGATGGAGCCGTAGCTCGGGACGGCTCCGATGAGGGTGGAGCCCAGCCCCATCATCACCAGCGAGACCACCAGCGTGGAGCGGCGTCCGAGGCGGTCGCCGAAGTGTCCGAAGACCAGGCCGCCGAGGGGCCGGGCGACGAAGCCGACCGCGAGGGTGGAGAACGCGGCGAGGGTGCCCGCCGCGGGGCTCAGGGACGGGAAGAACTGCTTGTCGAAGATGAGTGCGGCGGCCGTGCCGTACAGGAAGAAGTCGTACCACTCCAATGTGGTTCCGAGAAGGGTGGCAAGCGCAGTCCTGCTCGCGCCCTCGGGACGGTCCGCGTCGCTCATGGAACACCTCGTCTGCTGGGGAAGGCGGGGAAGCCCGCGCTTTCGGTGGATCCTGGGTCCCCGGGCAGAGGGGAACAAATGCCGTTTCGTCCCGCCGCTATAGCGGGACGGGTATACCGGGCGACCGAACCTGTACTCGCGGCCGCCCGCTCCCCGGGAAAACGCCTGTTCGCCGGGGACATACCGAAGTCGGCATAGCTGAGCCCCGAAACGTCATTTGTCGTCATGGCCGTGTGATCCCAGGGTGTGAGTCATGACGGCACAGACTTCGCGGTGGATCCGCAACTTCGTGGACGGGCGTTTCATCGACCCGGCCGACGGCGGCAAGAGTTTCGAAGCGACGGACCCGGCCACCGGCCGCGTGCACTCGCTCGTCCACGAGGCCGACGCCCCCTTGGTCGACCGGGCCGTCTCGGCGGCGCGCAAGGCGCTCGGGCCCTGGTCGGCGACCCCGGTCCGGGAGCGCACCGAGGTCCTGCGACGGGCGGCCGACCTGATCGAGGCCCGGTTCGAGGAGTTCGTGGCCGCCGAGGTGGCCGACACGGGCAAGCCTGTGACCCTCGCCCGCGACCTCGACGTGGCCAGGGCCGTATCAAACTTCCGTACGTTCGCCGATGTCGTCGCGGCCGCCGGACAGGAGTCCTTCCTGACCGACCTGCCGGGCGGCCGCCAGGCCCTCAACTACGCGGTGCGCAAGCCCCTCGGGGTGGTCGCGGTCATCGTCCCCTGGAACCTGCCGCTGCTCCTGCTCACCTGGAAGGTCGCCCCGGCCCTGGCCTGCGGCAACACCGTCGTGGTCAAGCCCAGCGAGGAGACGCCCGGCACCGCGACCCTGCTGGCGGAGGTGCTCGCCGAGGCGGGTCTGCCGGCCGGCGCCTACAACGTGGTGCACGGCTTCGGCGGCGGCTCGGCCGGGGAGTACGTCACCACGCACCCCGGGATCGACGGCGTCACCTTCACCGGGTCCACGGCGACCGGCGCGCAGGTGATGAAGACCGTGGCACCGCGCGTGCGCCCCGTCTCCTTCGAGCTGGGCGGCAAGAACGCGGCGCTGGTCTTCGCCGACGCGGACATCGAGGAGACCCTGGACGGCCTGACCCGGTCGGTGTTCGCCAACACCGGCCAGGTGTGCCTGTGCACGGAGCGGGTCTACGTCCATCGCTCGGTCTTCGCGGACATCGCGGACGGCCTGGTGGAGCGGGCCCGTTCGCTGCGGCTCGGCAGCCCGCTGGACCCGGCGACCACGACGGGGCCGCTGATCTCGCAGGCGCACCGGGAGAAGGTGCGCGGCTACCTGGACCTGGCCGGACAGCTCGGCGCGAAAGCCCTCACCGGGGGCGGCACGCCGGGCCTCGGCGAGGAACTGGACGGCGGTTCGTGGATCGAGCCGACGCTGTGGACGGGGCTGACGAACGCCGACCGTCCGGTGCGCGAGGAGGTCTTCGGGCCGGTCGCGGCGCTGATCCCGTTCGACACGGAGGAGGAGGCGATCGGGCTGGCCAACGACACGGAGTACGGCCTCGCCGCGTCCGTGTGGACCCGGGATCTGCGTCGCGGGCACCGCGTGGCCCAGGCGATGAACGTCGGCATGTCCTGGGTCAACACCTGGTTCCTGCGCGACCTGCGCTCGCCCTTCGGAGGCGTCGGCCTCTCCGGGCTCGGCCGCGAGGGAGGCGCCTCGTCCCTGCACTTCTACACCGAGCCGACCAACGTGTGCGTCCAGCTGTGACGCCCGGACGCGCCTCGGCTTCCCCGACTCCGACCGAGCAGGCCGCCCCCGACCCGGGCGGCCGGAAGGACATGACCATGGGCGACCACGCCCAGCACCCAGGTGAAGGAGGCCTCCGTTGATTCCCGAGGAAACGGTCAGGACGCTGGCCGCGCGGCTCGACACCGCGCAGCGCACCGTCGCGGACACCCTCAGCCTCGCCGACACGCACACCCTGACCGTGGACGACGCCTACGCCGTGCAGGCCGCGCTCCTCGCCCTGCGCGAGGGGCGCGGTGAGCGGATCACCGGCGTGAAGCTGGGCTTCACCAGCAAGGCCAAGATGGAGCAGATGGGTGTCTCCGAGATCATCGTCGGCCGGCTGACCGACGCCATGGGTGTCGCCGACGGCGGCGTGGTCGAGCTGTCCCGGTTCATCCACCCGAAGGTGGAACCGGAGGTCGCCTACCGGCTGGGCCGGGACGTGGACCCGGACGATCCGGACACCGACCTCGTCTCCTGCGTGGACGCCGTCGCCCCCGCCCTGGAGATCATCGATTCCCGCTACCGGGACTTCCGCTTCACCTACGAGGACGTCGTCGCGGACAACACCTCGGCCGCGGGCTATGTGATCGGCGCCTGGGCCCCCGTACAGGACGTGTCCGACCGTGCCGTACGGCTGTCGGGCGCGAGCCGGGAGGTGGCGGGCTCGACCGAGGCCATCCTCGGGGGTCCGGACAACGCGCTGCGGGCCCTGCTCGACCTGGCGCGGCGGCGGGGCATCCCGCTGCGGGCCGGCCAGGTGGTGCTGGCCGGGGCGGCGACCGCGGCGATCCCGCTGGGGCCCGGGGAGACCGTGTGCGAGGTCGACGGCGTCGGCCGCGTCGGCGTGAGGGGGATCTGATGGGACAGGGACGGGTCATCCCCGGCAAGGCGCGCCCGCGCGGCCGGTTCCCGCACTTCCGCCGCGCCGGAGACCTCGTCTTCGTCTCCGGCACCAGCTCCCGCCGGCCCGACAACTCCTTCGCCGGGGTGGCGACGGACGAGCTGGGCACCACCGACCTCGACATCCGCGCGCAGACCCGGGCGGTCATCGAGAACATCGGGGAGATCCTCACCGACGCGGGCGGCACCCTGGCGGACGTCGTCCAGGTCACCGCGTACCTCGTCTCCATGAACGACTTCGGCGGCTACAACGAGGTCTACGGCCAGTACTTCGACGAGACGGGCCCGGCCAGGACCACCGTCGCCGTGCACCAGCTCCCCCACCCCCATCTGCTCATCGAGATCCAGGCCGTGGCGCATCTGCCGGCCGCGACCACCACGAAGGAGACACCGTGACCGACATCCCCGAGGTCATCGACTTCCAGGGCTGGATCGACGCCCACGCGCACCTGCTGAAGCCCCCGGTGAACAACCGCACCATGTCGCTCGGCAACGACTTCATCGTGCAGATCGTCGGCGGCCCGAACCAGCGCACGGACTTCCACCTCGACCCGTACGAGGAGTGGTTCTACCAGGTCAAGGGGGACATGCACGTCAACCTCATGACCGACGAGGGCCCGCGGACCGTGCACATCAAGGAGGGCCAGGCGTGGCTGCTGCCGGGCCATGTGCCGCACTCCCCGCAGCGCCCCGACCCCGACTCCATCGGCCTGGTGATCGAGCGGGTGCGTGAGGAGGGCACGCTGGAGAAGTTCCTGTGGTTCTGCCCCTCCTGCTCGGCGACCGTGTACGAGGTGGAGCTCCAGGTCCGCGACATCGTCGCCGACCTCCCGCCGGTCTTCGAGAAGTTCTACGAGGACCAGCGGGCCCGGGTCTGTTCCGCCTGCGGTGCGCTCCACCCCGGGAAGGGCTGACCGGTGGCCGACCTGATCGACGTCCACACCCACTACGTCCCGCGCGGCTGGCCCGATCTGTCGGAGCTCGGCGGGCCGGACGCCCCGTGGCTGCGGATCGAGTCCGAGACCGAAGCCATGATCATGACGGGTTCCTCGGAGTTCCGCCGGATCCAGGCGGACTGCTGGGACGCCGGGGTCCGGCTGCGGGACATGGACGCGGACGGGGTGGGCGCCCAGGTGGTCTCCCCCACCCCGGCGTTCTTCCACTACGGCCGCAGCGGCGACGAGGCCGCGAAGATCGCCCGGATCTTCAACGATCTGGCCCTGGAGATCACCGCTTCGGCGCCGGACCGGCTGATCCCGTTCTGCCAGGTGCCGCTCCAGGATCCGGACGCCGCGTGCCGCGAGGTGGAGCGGGCGGTCGCCGCCGGGCACCGGGGGGTGGAGATCGGCAACCATGTCGGTGACCGGGACCTGGACAGCGAGGGGGTCGTCACCTTCCTCCAGCACTGCGCGTCGCTCGATGTGCCGGTGTTCGTCCACCCCTGGGACATGGATTCCTCGCCCCGGCTCGACCGGTGGATGGCGCGGTGGCTGACGGCGATGCCGGCGGAGACCCATCTGTCGATCCTGGCGCTGATCCTGGGCGGTGCGTTCGACCGTATCGACGAGCGTCTGAAGATCTGCTTCGCGCACGGCGGCGGGTCGTTCGCGTTCTGGCTGGGCCGGATGGAGAACGCCTGGCACGGGCGCAACGACGTCATCGGCACGTCGCAGTACCCGCCCTCGCACTACCTGGGCCGGTTCTACGTGGACTCGGTCGTCTTCGACGACCGCGCGCTGCGGCTGCTCGTGGACACCGTGGGCGAGGACCGGGTCATGGTGGGCAGCGACTACCCGTATCCGCTGGGCGAGCGCCCTGCGGGTGCGGTGGTACGCAAGAGCCGTTCGCTGAGCGAGACGGCCCGGCAGAAGATCACGCGCGGGAACGCGGAGCGCTACCTCGGGCTCTGATCCTCGGCTCGTCCGGCCCCCGGTCCGCCTCTCGCGGGTCCGGGGGCCTTGCCGTCATCCCGGCGGCCGCCTCCTCCAGGCTCTCCATCAGCGCCCGTGCGGACGGGCTGAGGGTGCGGTCGGCCGACAGGGTCAGCCCCACGCGGTGGCCGATGCGGTCCAGCGGTACGGGGAGCTCGGCCAGTCTGCCGTCGTCCCGGACCAGGGAGCCGGGCAGGACGGCCACCACCTCGGTCTCCAGGAGCAGTTGACGCACGGTCAGGAACGAGGTGGCCTCGACCCGGTTGCGCGGCAGGCCGAGGCCCTGGAGCGCGAGAAGCTCCTCCACCTCGCGGCGGAGCACGGTCTGCTGGCCGGGCAGGATCCAGGGGAAGTGGAGGGTGTCCGCGAGTTCGGCGCCGGGGGTGGCGGTCAGCGGATGGCCGGACCGGACGACCAGGCCGATGGACTCGTCGTAGAGGGGGCGCCGGATCAGGCCCTCGCCGGAGGAGGCGGTCAGCCGGCCCACGATGAGGTCGACGCGCCCGGCCTCCAGGTCGAGGAGCAGGTCCTCGGGGGACGCCTCGCGGACGACGACCGTGAGGAAGGGGTGGGCCCGCTTCAGCGCGGCGACGGCCCTGGGCAGCAGGAGGTTGGAGCCGGCCAGGTGGGTGCCCACGACGGCGGTGCCCCGGTCCGCCTCGGCGAGTTCCACGACGTGCCGGCCGGCCTGGGCGAGCTGGGCGAGGACGGCGCGCGCGTGCTGGGTGAACGCCTCGCCGAAGACGGTCGCGCTGACGCCCCGGGGGCCCCGTTCGAAGAGCGGGACGCCGAGGATGTCCTCCAGCTCGTGGAGGCTGCGGGTGGCGGCGGGCTGCGTGGTGTGCAGCTCACCGGCGGCCGCGACGACCGATCCCTGCCGCGAGAGGGCGTCCACCAGGAGCAGGTGCCGCATCTTCAGCCGGCCGTCGAGCAGGCGGGGAATGTCCACGTAACGACCCTAACGGAGCCGTCCCCGGCTCCCTTCTCGAAGCGGCGGCGGGCCCGGTCGTCACCGTGGTGCACGATCGGGCCCGCCCATTCGTCTCACGCGGAGGCGTCCGCCCCCGTCAGGTCGAGCGCGATGTCCGTGATCATGTCCTCCTGGCCGCCGACCATCTTGCGCCGCCCCACCTCCACGAGGATGTCGCGGGTGTCGAGGCCGTACCGGCGGGCGGCGGTCTCGGCGTGGCGCAGGAAGCTGGAGTAGACGCCCGCGTAGCCGAGGGTCAGGGTCTCCCGGTCGACGCGGACCTCGCGGTCCTGGAGCGGGCGGACCACGTCGTCGGCGGCATCCATCAGGGGGAACAGGGCGCAGCCGTGGTCCCAGCCCATGAGGTCGGCGACGGCGACGAACGCCTCCAGCGGGCAGTTCCCGGCGCCCGCGCCCTGGCCCGCGAGGGAGGCGTCGACGCGGGTGACGCCGTTCTCGACGGCGACGACGGAGTTGGCGACGCCCAGGCCGAGGTTGTGGTGGGCGTGGATGCCGAGTCCGGTGGCCGGGTCGAGGACGTCGCGGTAGGCGCGGACGCGGTCGCGTACGCCGTCCATGGTGAGCCGCCCGCCGGAGTCGGTGACGTAGACGCAGTGGGCGCCGTAGGACTCCATCAGCTTGGCCTGGCGGGCGAGTTCGGCCGGTTCGGCCATGTGGGACATCATCAGGAACCCGGCGACGTCCATGCCCAGGTCCCGGGCGGCCGCGATGTGCTGGGCGGAGATGTCGGCCTCGGTGCAGTGGGTGGCGACGCGCACGGAGCGGATACCGAGGGCGTGTGCCTGCCTGAGGTCGTGCAGGGTGCCGATGCCGGGGAGCAGCAGGGTGGTGGGGACGGCGTGTTCGACGCTGTCGCAGACCGCCTCGATCCACTCCCAGTCGGTGTGGGCGCCCACGCCGTACGTGATGCTGGAGCCGGACAGGCCGTCGCCGTGCGCGATCTCGACGGCGGCGACCCCGGCGGCGTCGAGGGCCGTGGCGATGGTGCGGGCCTGGTCCACGGTGTAGCGGTGGCGGACGGCGTGCATGCCGTCCCGCAGGGTCACGTCCTGCAGGTAGAGAGCGGTCATCGCGGGGCCACCTCCGTGGCGCGGTGGGCGGCCATGCGTTCGGCGGTGCGCAGGGCGGCCGACGTCATGATGTCGAGGTTTCCGGCGTAGGCGGGCAGGTAGTGGGCGGCGCCCTCGACCTCCAGGAACACGGAGACCCTGGCGGCGGCCCCGGACCGGGTGCCGGCCGGGAGGAGCGTGCGCAGCGGGTCGTCGCCGGTGACCCGGTCGAACTGCACCTTCTGCTTGAGGCGGTAGCCGGGTACGTAGGTCTGGACCCGGGCCACCATCTCCTCCACCGAGGCGGTGACCGAGGCGTCGTCGCAGTCACCGACCAGGCAGTGCACCGTGTCCCGCATGATCAGCGGGGGTTCGGCCGGGTTGAGGACGATGATCGCCTTCCCGCGCGCGGCTCCGCCGACCTGTTCGATGGCCGAGGAGGTGGTCTCGGTGAACTCGTCTATGTTGGCCCGCGTCCCGGGTCCGGCCGAGCGCGAGGAGATCGAGGCGACGATCTCCCCGTAGTGCACCGGGGTCACGGCGTTCAGGGCCGCGACGACGGGGATGGTGGCCTGGCCGCCGCAGGTGACCATGTTGACGTTGGCGGCGCCGAGGTGCGCGTCGCCGTTGACGGGCGGCACGACGTACGGGCCGAGGGCGGCCGGGGTGAGGTCCACGACCGTGCGTCCCAGGGCGCGCAGCACCTCGTCGTGGCGGCGGTGCGCGCCGGCCGATGTGGCGTCGAAGACGATCTCGACATCCGCGAACTCGTCCAGCTCCACCAGTCCGTCGACGCCCTCGTGGGTGGTGGCCACCTTGAGGCGGCGGGCCCGGGCGAGGCCGTCGGATGCGGGGTCGATGCCCGCCATGGCGGCGATCTCCAGGGTGTCGGAGAGCCGCAGCACCTTGATCATCAGGTCGGTTCCGATGTTCCCGGACCCGATGACGGCGACCTTCGTGGTCATGCGCGCGCTCCTTGCGTGGTGGCGGACGCGAACGCGGCGGAGACCGTGCCCAGTCCTTCGATACGGGCGGTGAACTCGTCGCCCTCGGCCGCGACGGCCATGGGCCCGAGCGCGCCGGTCAGGACGAGGTCCCCGGCCTTCAGCGGATCGCCGAGCCCGGCGAGGGTGGAGGCGAGCCAGAGCGCCGCGGTGAGCGGGCTGCCCAGGCAGTCGCGGCCGGTGCCCCGCGAGACGGTCTCGCCGTTCCTGGTGAGGGTCATCGCCACGTCGCGCAGGTCGACCCGGTCCAGCGGGACCGGGGTGCCGCCGAGCACGTACAGGCCGCAGGAGGCGTTGTCGGCGACGGTGTCCACGATGCCGATGTCCCAGCCGGCGACGCGGCTGTCCACGATCTCCAGCGCGGGCAGGGCGAAGGCGGTGGCGCGCAGGAGGTCGGCGACGGTCGGGTCGCGGTGCGGCAGGTCCGTGCCGAGCACGAGCGCGACCTCGGCCTCCACCTTGGGCTGCATCAGCCTGCCCGGGGCGATCGGCAGGCCCTCGGGCACGGCCATGTCGGCGAACAGGGCGCCGAAGTCGGGCTGTCCGACCCCGAGCTGGCGCTGCACGGCGGGCGAGGTCAGGCCGATCTTGCGGCCCACCAGGCGCCGGCCCTCGGCGAGCGAGCGCTCGACGTACAGCCGCTGTACGGCGTACGCGGCCGCGACGTCCTCCTCGGGGAGCAGCGTGCGTACCGGGGGGCACGGCACGCCGGTGCGCGCGGCCTCCCGCAGGACGGCCGCCGCCTCGTGCACGGCGTCGGGGGCGCTCACGACCGCCGCCCCTCGGTTGCGGCACTGCGGTGTGGGACGTACATGCGCGTTACCTCCGGCAGGAAGGGGGTGGGGCGGCCGTCGACCGCACGACAGGTATAGGCGTGCGGCCGGAGGCGCGGCAAAATATGTTCCATGACACGGAACAGCGCGTCGGGAAACATGCTCGACAAGGCGGCAGCCGTCCTGGATTGCTACCGCCCGGACGGCGGAGCGTTCCGTCTGACAGAAATCGCCGCGCGTACGGGCCTGGCCAAGACCACCGCGTTCCGGCTGTGCGCCGATCTGGTGCGCCTGGGCCTGCTGGACCGTGCGGGTGAGACGTACCGCCTCGGCGGCAAGCTGTTCGAGCTGGGCTCCCTGGTGCCGCGCCGGCAGGATCTGCGGGAGGCGGCGCTGCCCTTCCTCCAGGACCTGTTCGAGGCGACGCACGAGACCGTGCACCTGGGCGTGCGCGAGGGCTTCGACGTGGTGTACGTGGAACGCATCCACGGCCATGACGCCCTGGCCCTGCCGTCCCGCATCGGCGGCCGGCTGCCGCTGACGTGCACGGGGGTCGGCAAGGCCCTGCTGGCGTTCTCGGACGGCGCCCTGGTCGAGGAGGTACTGGCCCGGCCGCTGCCCCGGCTGAGCCCCCACTCGATCACCGACCCGGCCCGGCTGCACACGGTCATCGAGCAGATCCAGGTCTCCGGGCTCGCCTACGAGGAGCAGGAGGCGGCCCTCGGCGTCAGCTGCATCGCCTCACCGGTCTTCGACGGCCCGACGGCGGTCGCGGCCCTGTCCGTCGCCGTGCCACGCGCCCGGTACCGCCCCGCCCAACTGGCCCCGGCCGTACGCACGGCCGCCCTCGGGCTCTCCCGGGTGATGCGGGGCGGCGACGCACCGCGCAACCGCGCCACCTGAGGCGGGGCGGCACGCGGGTGATGCGGGGCGGCGACGCACCGCGCAACCGCGCCACCTGAGGCGGAGCGGCACGCCGCCTTCAGGACTGAGGCGGTACGAGACATGGTGCGGCTCCTCGGACCGTGGAGTTGACGGACAGTCAGAAGCGGTGCAGGGCCGCCGGCCGCCGGCGGCGCAGCGCCGGGCGGGCCGGCAGGAGGATGCCCGCCGCCACGGTCACGCCGACGACCAGGACGATGGCCGCCACCTGGACCGGCGGCAGATAGGGCAGCGATCCCGTGACGGACAGGCTGAACGTGGTGAGGGGGATCAGGGCGGCCGCCGCGCCGACCACCAGTCCGGTGACGGTCACGATCGCCGCCTCGACCCGCAGCATGCGCCGGACCTGGCCGCGCCCCGCGCCCACCAGCCGGAGCAGGACCAGTTCCGGCCGGCGTCCGATGACGATCAGGACCAGGGTGCTGAGGACGGCGATGACGGTGAACCCGCCGACGACGCCGACGGCCACGGCGGTGAGCACCTGGCTCACACCCCGGTCCTCGGACCGCAGGTGCTCCGGGCTCGGGTGCGCGGTCACCCGTGCGCCGAGCACGGCACCGGAGAGCGCCTTGTCCACCGCCCGCCGCACGGCCTCCTGGTCGGCGTCCGGGGCGACCCGGGCGAGGATGCGGGTGTCCAGCGGCGAGGTCACATGGGGTGCCAGCGCCTCGCGGGCGAACAGGAAGTCGCCGAGCGCGAGGGCCCGTTCGTATACCGCGACCACCCGCAGGGAGGCGGTGACCCCGTCCCCGTAACGCAGCCGCACCATGGAGCCGACTCCGGCGTCCAGCGCGTCGGCCCGGGCCGCGCCGAGCGCGACGGTGCCCTCGCGCAGGTCCCGCAGCGAGCCGGAGGTGACGTCGGGGTCGAGCGTGGCGGGCAGGGCGCCGGGCGTGACGCCCACCACCGGGAGCCGTTCGAGGACGGGCTCGCCGGCCTCCTTCCCGGCGAGGACGACGGTGCTGTGCAGCACGCCCGTCGCGGCCTCGACGCCCGGTACGGCGGCTACCCGGCGGACGGCCCCGGCGGGCAGTCCGGTGTCCTCGGTGGTCACGACGAGGTTCGCGCGCATCGCCTGCCGCGCCTGGGCGCTGCCCTCGTGGTCCATGGTGGCGCCCGCCGCGAGCTGGACGCCCACGAAGGCGACGACCAGGACGACCGGGGTGATCGCCGCCCCGAGCCGGTGCGAGTTCGCGGTGGTGGAGGCGGCGGCGAGGTAGCCCCCGGCGCCGCCGAGCTTCCGGGCGGGCGGTGCGAGCAGGCGCATGGCGCCCCGGGCGATCCAGGGGCCGAGGAGCGCACAGGCGATCACCAGGGCCAGGGCCGCGCTGCCCGCCGCCATGGCCGCCGGCTCGCCCGACTGCAACGCCGCGGTGCCCGCGGAGCTGAGGCCCGCGAAGAGCACGATCAGGCCGGTCACGGTGCGGCCCCGGCCGGGCTGCCCCGGTTCGCTCCGGGCCTCGCCGAGCGCCTGGGCGGGACGGATCTTGGCGATGCGGCCGCAGGCCAGGGCGGCCGCGACCCGGGCCACGACCAGGGTCAGGACGGCCGTCAGGACCGGGGTCGCGAACATCCAGGGCAGGACCGGGAGGTCGAGCCCGACGGGGACGGCGCCGCGGTCGCGCAGCATCCACAGGAGCATCAGGAAGACCGGGACGGCTCCCACCGCGCCCACCACGGCCGCCGTGGTGGCGACGCCTGTCACCTCCCGGCCGACTGTCACACGCAACTGCCAGGGGGTCGCCCCGACCGCGCGCAGCAGCGCCAGCTCGCGGGCCCGCTGGTGGACCGCCTGGGTGACCGTGCCGGCCACCACGAGCACGGCGATCATGATGACGGTCGCGCACAGCATGGCCAGCAGGTTGAGTAGGCCGGCCCGGCTCGGCGCCGCGTCCAGGAACTCCGCCTGGCCACGCCCGTTGCCGGTCAGGACCCGCAGCAGGGAGCTGTCCTGCGGGTCCCGGCTGCCTGCGACGGCGTCCCGGGCCGGTTTCTCGCCGGCCAGGGCCTTGCGCAGGGCGGGGTAGAGCTCGTGCACGCTCACGCCGTCGTCGGCGAGCACCCCGATGGCGTCGACGGTGCCGGGGTGGCCGGACAGCCGGCCAGCCTCGCCTTCGGTGAAGAAGACCGCGCCCTGGTGGTCGAGCCCGGTGTCGTCGGCCTCGCCCTTCGGGGCGACGATGCCGGAGACGACGTAATCGGCGGGTGCGCCGAGCATCTGGAGCCGAAGCCGGTCGCCGGGGCGTACGCCCGCGCGTGCGGCCAGATCGCCGTCGACCGCCACCTGGCGGGCCCCCGCGGGCGCCTTGCCGACGCGCAGGGTGAACGGGGCGAGCGCCGCCGTCGGCCAGCCGTGGCCGTGGACGGGCGCGGTCCCGGAGTCGCTGTCCGGTCCGGGCACGCCGCGTCCGTCGGGGCGGGCGAGCGCGACCGGGAAGCTGCTGTCCGGGACGGCGGCACGGACGCCGGGCACCTCGGCGAGCCGGTCCACGACGGCGGCCGGGACGCGGACGCGTTCGGTGAGCGGCTGGGTGACCGTGGTCATCGGGTCGCCCCAGGGCTTGGCCCGGTAGCGGGTGGTCTGGTCGGCGGCGACGACGGCGGTGGTCGCCGCGTAGCGCTCGACGTGGGCGTGGCCCATGAACGCCGACAGGGTGGCCAGGGCGAAACTGCCGAGAAGCAGCGCGGTGAGCACGAGGGCGGTGAAGACGGCGGCCCACGCCTTGCGGTGCAGCCGCATGGAGCGGCGGGCGAGGAAGCGGGCGGTGCGCCGGCCGCGCCCCACCGGCTCCCCGCGCCGTTCCCGGGGTCCGGTGCGGCCGGCGGGCGGCAGGGTGTCGACGGCCACGGTCATCGCTCCCCGAGCCCGGCGAGCCGCCGGGCCACGGTCTCCGGCTCGGGGCGGTCCTCGCGGGCGACGATGTGCCCCGCCTCGATGAAGACCGCCTCGTCGGTCCAGGCGGCGGCCTGCGGGTCGTGGGTCACCATCACCACGGTGTGGCCCGAACCGTCCACGGCCTCGCGCAGCAGCCGCAGCACCTCGCGGGCGGTGACCGGGTCGAGCGCCCCGGTCGGTTCGTCGGCGAAGATCACGGCGGGGTCGGTGACCAGGGCCCGGGCGATGGCCACGCGCTGCTGCTGGCCGCCCGAGAGACGGAGCGGGGAGTCGTCCGCGCGGTCGCCGAGGCCGACGGCCGCCAGCACCCTCAGGGCGCGCTCGCGCACGGCGGGGTCCTGGGGGTTCATGCCGCGCAGCAGCAGCGGCAGGGCGGTGTTCTCGCCGACGGTGAGCGACGGTACAAGGTTGAGGGACTGGAAGACGAAGCCGATCCGGTCCCTGCGCAGCCGGGTGAGCGCGGCCTCGGAGAGCCGGGAGAGGTCGGTGCCGCCGACCCGTACCGTGCCGGAGGTGGGCTGGTCGAGTCCGGCGGCGCACTGCAGGAAGGTGGTCTTGCCGGAGCCGGAGCGGCCCATGACGGCCAGGAAACGGCCCGGCGGCACGTCCATGCTCACGTTGTCCAGCGCGTGGAAGTCCCGCCCGCCGCGCCGGTAGCGCCGGGTGACGGATTCGAGGGTGAGCGCGCCGGCGCCCGCCGTGTCCGCTTGCGCGGGGATCCTTCTCCCCATGCGAAGTGCCATTGATTCGCCTTCCGGTCGTGCTCCTGCCGCGCCTCTGTGGCGACGGTAGGGCCGCGACCAGGGGCGACACGATGGAGCACGCACCCCTGTACGGGTTCAGCCGGCACCACCCGGCTTCGGGCAGATGAGACCACCGACCGGGGCGCCCACCGCCGACTACGGTGCGTTCATGGCGTATCTCTCCTCCCAGCTCCAGCGGTCCTGGCAGGCGTCCTGCCACCTGTTCTTCGGACTGCCGTTGGCCATGGCCGCGTTCCTGGGCTGCTTCGCGGTCCCGGCCGGGGTGTTCTTCACGCTGGTCCTCGTCGGCGCTCCGGCCTGGCCGGAGATCGTGCGTGTGCTGCGCCGGTTCGCCGGATACGAACGGGGGCGCGCCGGCGGCTGGTTGGGCAAGCCGATTCCGGAGCTGTATCTGCCGCTGGACGGCTCGCCGAGCGACCGGGTGCGTCTGGCGCTCACCGATCCCGGCACATGGCGGGACGCGCTCTGGCTGCCGTACGCCACCGTGAGCATCCTCGGCTTCAGCGCGGTGGTGCTGGTGCTGTGGCCGGTGGCGCTGCTCGTCGACGGTACGGCGGCGGCGTTCGGCCGCCGCCCCCGCGCGCTGACGGTGTTCGAGAACCTGGCGGACGCCCAGGCCCGGTGGACGGCCGCGCTGCTGAAGCCGTCGCCATCGGCGAAACTCGGCCAACGTGTCGCGGAGCTCTCCGAGTCCCGGGCCGGGGCCATGGAGTCGCACAGCGCCGAGCTCCGCCGTATCGAACGGGACCTGCACGACGGGGTGCAGGCCCAGCTCGTGGCGCTGTCCATGCGGGTCGGGCTCGCACGCCAGCAGGTCAGGAGCGACCCGGACGCGGCGACGAGGTGGCTGGACGAAGCGCAGGAGGAGATCGACGCCACGCTCGCGGCGCTGCGGGGCATCG
The DNA here is from genome assembly GCF_044761525.1 of Streptomyces sp. NPDC097595. NCBI lineage: Bacteria > Bacillati > Actinomycetota > Actinomycetes > Kitasatosporales > Streptomycetaceae > Streptomyces > Streptomyces sp. NPDC097595. Next base: position 45,626 of record NZ_JBIWCN010000005.1, read on the forward strand.
TCCGTACGGTGCATCCCCCGGTGCTCACCGACCGCGGCATGGCCGGGGCGGTCCGCACGCTCGCGGTCTCCGCAGACATCCCGGTGGAGATGAATCTGGCGGCCGTGGAGACCGGACACCGGCTGCCGGCGGCCGTGGAGGCCGCTGTCTATTTCGTGATCGCGGAGTGTCTGACGAACATCCGCAAGCACAGTGGGGCGACCCATGCCTCAGTACGCTTCGCCAGGGCCGACGGGTCACTTCAGGTCGTCGTCACGGACAACGGGCGCGGCGGCGCCGAGGAACACGGGGGAAGCGGGCTGCTCGGCATACGCCGCCGGGTCGCCGCGCTCGACGGCACGACCGAGATCACCAGCCCTCCCGGGGGGCCGACGAGGATGAAGGTGGAGCTGCCATGCGGATCTTGATCGCGGAGGACAACGCGCTGCTCCGGGAGGGGATGACGCTGCTGCTGACGCACAACGGCCACGAGGTGGTGGGGACTTGCGCGTCCGGCCCGGAGATCATGCCGATGCTGCACCGCACCCGGCCGGACGCGGCGGTCCTCGACGTGCGGCTGCCGCCGAGCTTCCGCGACGAGGGCCTGCGCGCGGCGGTGGCGGCCCGGCAGGAGTTCCCGGACCTGCCGATTCTCGTACTGTCGCAATACGTCGAACAGGCTTACGCGGCAGAGCTGCTGGCCCTCGGTGCGCGCGGGATCGGCTATCTGCTCAAGGACCGGGTGGGCCGGGTCGAGCAGTTCCTGGAGGCCCTGGAGCGCATCAGCGAGGGCGGCACGGCGCTGGACCCCGAGGTGGTCAACGAGATCATCCAGCAGCGGGCGTCGACGCGGGCGCTGGACGGGCTGACGGCGCGTGAGCACGAGGTGCTCGGGCTGATGGCCCAGGGGCTGGCCAACGCGACCATCGCCGAGCGGCTGTTCGTCACGGAGCGGGCCGTCAGCAAACACATCCGGGGGATCTTCGACAAGCTGAACCTGCCGGCGGAGGGCACCAGCGTCCACCGCCGTGTGTTGGCGGTCCTCGCCTACCTGGGCAACGACATCTCCGACGAGGCGTCACGGTAGGTGTCGAGCGGCCGTTCCACGGCGGTGGTCCCGGCCGAAGCGAGTGCTTTGTCAGCTCGCGGACCGGCGCCGGCGAATGACCGCCCAGATCACCGCGATCGCGTCGAGGGCGAAGCCCGCGCTCATCACGGCGGTGTAGGCCCCGTCGTCCACGGCGTGCGAGACCACGGACGTGAGCATGGCGCCCACGAGGAACACCAGCAGCGGCGGCACGTACCACGCTCCGCGGGCCTTCCGGGAGGAGCGGTCCTCGTCGTAGTCGGTCGAACGTCCCATGAGAACTCCTACTTCGCTCCGTGCTCGTCACGCGGTCGCCCGCGCCTTCCCCTCCATGCTGCCCGGCGGAGGGGGCGCGGGTCAGTACACCGCGCACCCGGACCGGGGTGAAGCCCGCACCACCGTCCGGGGTTCTCCGTCGGCCGGGCAGGTCGATTTCAGCCCTCTCGGTTCCCGCCGGTCATCCGTGCTCACCCGCGCCGACGGGCCCCGTGGCGGCCGGCCACCACCGCGCGCACGGCGCGGTCGCCGCGGGGGTCGGCCATCAGGCGGGCGATGTCCCACCAGCGCAGCAGCAGTGCCGGGAAGTGCGGCGGGATCGCGTTCAGGCGGTCCTGCTCGAACCGTGCGCGGACGCTTTCGTGGCGCAGGGCGGTCCGGATGTCGTCGAAGGACGGTGGCCGGTGGCGTAGCGCGGGCGGCAACGCGGCCTCGTGCTCCGGCGCCAGATCGCGGCCGGGCTGGGCCATGATGTTGCCGCGCAGCGCGGAGGCGATGTCGTCCTCCAGCTTCTCCTGGGCCTCCACGGCGCGCCCCCACCAGTGGTCCAGGAAGGCGGCGACGGCCTCCGGTTCGGCCAGGTCGAGCGCGTCGCGCCGCTCGTCGAACGCGTCGCGCTCGTCGCCGGGCAGGGCCTCCCGGATCGCGCCGAGGGTCTTGGCGGGATGGCGCGGCGGGGCCTGGCCGAGGTGGCGTACCCACTGGTCGGCGCCCTCGCCGGCCGGCGGTCCCCACACCAGGGCGCCGTTCAGCATGCCGGGCTTCTCCGGGCCCGCCGCCGTCAGGGGGGCTTCCAGGCTGATGGCCATGAGGTCGAGGTAGGCGGGCAGCGACTCGTACTCCCGGTCGCGATCCCCGTACCTGGTCCAGCGGTGCACCGCGCCGGTCCGGCCGTCGAGGTAGAGGCCGTAGACGGTGTCGTCGGGGCCGTAGGAGCAGAACGGGATCCACGCGGGCTCCCAGAACGCCGGTCCTTCGTCGCCGAGTTCCTTCTCGATCTCCATCTGCCGCCGGTGGACCTCGGCCACGGCGTCGAGCGGCATCAGGGCCCAGTCGCCGAGCATGAGCCCCGAGCCGTTCACGCCGTCCTCACCGGCGGACAGCTGCCACACCGCCTTCAGCTCCTCCGGGACCTCCGCGCCCAAGGCCGCCTCCAGCGCGGCTATGTCGTCGTCGGATGCGCCGGGCCGGAGGGCCGCGTACGACTGCGGGGTGTACTCGGCCAGCCATTCCAGGATCTGGGCCCATGCCCGGGCGACCCGGGTCTCTGGTGCGTCAGTGGTCATGGTCCTACGTTCGCATCACGCGTCGGCCCGCCAGGCGGCGGGGCGGGTCAACTCCCCACGGCGGATGGGGCATTCGCCGCCCGGCACGGCCCTCGCCTACGACGTACGCGGCCCGCTGCCGGCCGCTCCCGGAGTCCCTTGAGGACGCCGCGCAGGCGGACGGCCGCTGCTTCGGGGGAGTCTGGCTTGTCGCGCGCATGACGATCAGCCCGACAGGGGACAGTCACAGAGCGTCACGGAGAAGCTCGGGACGGCCGGCGGCGGCAGCTGCGGCGGCCCCTTCACCTCCGGCACCGCCCACACCGTCTTCGACCAGCAGGTCAGCTGCCTCGCCCAGGGGCTCGGTGACACCCTCGTGCAGAACGTCGTGACCTACCACTGGTCCGGCGGGCAGACGAGCACCATCACGTACCCCGTCACCACCGTGGTCCACGCGGCGAACCAGGAGATCGTCACCTCCACGGGCACGGTCACCTCCGGTTACGGCGTGGGCTCGGTGTCGGAACGCATCGCCGTCCACCCGAGTCTCAGCCTCCTGGACTGCCTCGGCTCCGCCATCACCCAGCAGACCGGACTGCTCACCGTCACCCTTCTCTGAGGCGACGCGCGCCGCCCGCCGACCGGGCCGGCGCGTCTTCTGCCGGTGCGGGGCGGGCGGGTGCGGTGTAGAGAGGAGACATGGCGCAGCACGCCGAAAGACGCCGCCGGCCGCTGCGAGCGGGCCGGGCACTGCTCGCTGTCCCCATCGGCTGGATCGTCGCGGTCTTCCTGGTGGACATATTCGCACCGCCCGACATCCATCTGGGCCCGCTGCTCGTGGCGGCCCCGGCGATCACTCCCTCGATCGGCGGCCCCCGGGCGGTCGGGTTCGTGGCCGCGCTGGCGGTGATCGCGCAGACGCTGGTCGGGGTGCTGCGCGATCCGGACGAGCTGCTGTCGGCCAACCACGAGGCGCAGATCGTCGCCCTGGCCCTGGTCGGGGTGTGCCTCGTGGTCTTCTGTGTGCTGCGGGAGCGCCGCGCCCGGGAGCTGGAGCAGGTGCGGTACGTCTCCGAGGCGGTCCAGCGGGTGGTCCTGCCCCCGCTGCCCCGGCGTCTCGGGCCGTTGCGCGCGGCCTCGCTCTATCTCGCGGCGGAGGCTGAGGCGCAGATCGGCGGGGACCTGTACGCGGCGGCGCGCACCGAATCGGGGACGCGGGTGATCATCGGTGACGTACGGGGCAAGGGGGTGAGCGCGGTCAGTGACGCGGCGCTGCTGCTCGGCGCGTTCCACGCCGCGGCCCGGCACCGGGCGAGCCTGGACGAGCTGGTCGCCTATCTCGACGAAAGCGTGTCCTGGGGGCTGCCCGATTCGGACGGTCCCGGGGAGTCGTTCATCACCGCCACCGTTCTGGACATCCCCGACCGGCACGACCGCGTGCAGATGGTCTCCTGCGGGCATCCCCCACCGGTCGTCCTGCGCGACGGGCGGCCGCTGACGGTGGACGCCGCGTCGCCCGCTCCCCCGCTGGGGCTGGGCGGCCTGTCGCGGCCGCGCTATCACACCGACAGCTTCCGGTTCGTCCCCGGCGACCTCCTGCTGCTGTACACCGACGGTGTCACCGAGGCCCGTGACGCCTCCCGCGCCTTCTACCCGCTCGCGGAACGCGTCACCGGCTGGACCGAGGACGACCCGGACTCCTTTATCGACCGCTTCCGCGACGATCTGCTGCGGTACGTCGGCGGGCATCTGGACGACGACGCGGCCATGATCGCGATCGGGTACGCCGCCACTCCCGGGGCCTGACTTGGCGGGCCGGGACCGGCTCCCCCTTGACGACACCGTTGGTCCAGTCCAATCTTGGGCACCCCATGCGTTGTTGTGCCCCTGCCAAGACGGTGAGGTCCCGCCATGCTTCGTACCCCTTCCTCCTCCGGCCGGTCCGGGCGCCCGGTGCGGCGCGCCGCTGTCGCCGCCGTGCTCGTCGGCGCCGGCCTGCTCTCCGCCCCCGGCGCCGCCTCGGCCGCGACCGGGACCGCCGACGCGGCGGTGCGGGTGACGAACGGCAAGGAGCTCAAGGCCGCGCTGGCCGCCGCCGTACCGGGGCAGACGATCGAGTTGGCGGACGGCTCCTACTCGGGCAACTTCAAGATCACGCGGGGTGGCGCCGCGAGCGCGCCGATCACCCTGACCGGCTCGCGGGCCGCGGTCCTCACCACCCCCTCGGGCGGCGGGAACGGCATCCAGCTCACGAGCGCGCCCTACTGGGTGATCCGGGGCATCACCGTCACCGGCGGCCAGAAGGGCATCATGATCGACGCCTCCGACCATGTCGTCGCCGACTCGGTGGAGATCCACCACACGACCATGGAGGGCATCCACTTCCGGACGTCGAGCAGCTACGGAGTCGTACAGAACTCCTTCATCCACGACACTGGCCTGTCGGGCAACGGCATGGGCGAAGGGGTCTACGTCGGCACCGCGAACACCCTCACGGACGCCAGCGACCACGTGCGCATCGTCGACAACGTCATCGGCCCCGGTATCGGCGGCGAGAACATCGACGTCAAGGAAGGCACCACCGGCGGCCTGATCTCCGGGAACACCTTCGACGGCGACGGCCTCACCGGGGCCAACTACGACGACTCCTGGGTCGACATCAAGGGCAACGGCTACACGGTCGAGAACAACCGGGGCACCGGCACGACCAACGACGGATTCCAGACCCACACCCAGGACCCGGGCTGGGGCTGCGGCACGGTCTTCCGCGACAACACCGCCGACCTGACCGGCGCCACCGGCCCCACCCGCTTCGCCATCGACATCACCAACTACTCCGCGTCGGACTGCCCCGCCACGGTGACCTCGGACAACCGGGTGACCGGCGGAGCCGGGCTGGTCAACCCGGGCGTCCCCGTCAGCTGACCGCCCCCGACCGGACCGCCGCGCCCACCTGGGCCGGTGAAATGCGCCAGGGCTCGCCGTGGCCGGGGAGCACCCAGGAGGCGGACAGGCCGGCGATCCGGTCCAGCGAGGTGAGCGCTTCGGCCGGGTCGTCCGTGAAGGGCGCCGGCTGGGGCCCCGTGCGCCCGGTCAGGACATGCCGTGTGGTCAGGGCATCGCCCACGAAGACCGCGTCGGCGAGCGGGACGTGCACGGCCACGCTCCCCGGGGAGTGCCCGGGCATGCCGACGATCACCGGGCTGCCGGGCAGGTCGAGGACGTCGCCGTCGGCGATCTCCGTCACCTCGCCGACGTAACGGGGGCGCAGCCCGTTCTTGCGGAGGGAGTACCCGAGGAAACCGAGGGCGGGGCCCGGGCGCATGGGGCCGGCGGCCACCTTGGGCTTCTCCCCGGTACGGGCGCGGAGCGCGTCGTCGGCGTGGACGAACACCGGCACGCCGTGGGCGGTGCGCAGGCGTTCGGCGAAGCCGATGTGGTCCGAGTCGCCGTGGGTCAGCACGACGCCCCGGATGTCATCGGCGGACTTGCCCAGGGCGCGGAGTTCGCGCCCCAGGTCCCGCCAGTGGCCGGGCAGCCCGGCGTCGATGAGGGTGATGCCCTCGTCGGTGTCGACGAGGTAGCAGGACACGACGTCGTTGCCGAGTCGGTGCAGATGGGGCGCGAGCTGCATGGGGGACCTTCCTGGAGGGAACGCGGGCCGGACTTCGGAGGTATGGACTAGCTCATCAGTGCGTGCAGTGCGGTGATGACCTGGCGGCCGGTGGGGTCGGTGAAGTCGCGGACCATGTCGGTGACCAGGCTCGCCACCGAGGTCGTGGTGGCTCCCGCCGCCTCGATCCGACGCAGCGCCGCCGTCTCCGTGCGCTCCGACATGCCGCCGCACGCGTCGACCGGGACGATCACGTCGTACCCGTCTGCCAGGGCGTCGAGCGCGGTGTGCAGGACCACGATCTCGGTGGTCACCCCGCAGAGCACCAGGGTGCGGCGGCCCCGGGCCGCCACCGCTTCGCGCCAGGGCCGGTCGTCCCAGCAGGACGGCCCGCCGCGCACGTACGGGGGCGCTTCGGGGAGTTCCGCGATGATGCCCGGGCCGCCGGGCCGGGGCGCGGCGGACACGGTGAACGGGATGTCGAGCACCTGGGCGACGTGGCCGAGGACTCCCGCCGAGCGCCCGATGTCCGCCGGACTGTTGGTGCGACTGAGGGCCACGATGCTGTCCTGCAGATCGGCGAAGACCACCTGCACGGTACGAGGGTCGATCACTGTTCTCACCTCAAATCATTCACACTATGAATGGTTCGAGGAAGGTAGCATGGTGTCCGTGAACGACGTCAAGTGGACCGGGACCCTGAGCTTTCGCCTGGGTTCCCTGGGCGCGCTGATCTCCGATCAGTACGCGGAGGCTCTGGCCGAGGTCGGCCTGAAGCCCAAGCACGTCGGGGTGCTGGGCGTCCTCGATGCGGGTCTTGCCGCCTCGCAGCTGGAGATCGCCAGGCTGATGCGGGTGGCCCCCAGCCTCGTCGTATCACTCGCCGATCACCTGGAGTCCAAGGGCGCGATCAGGCGGCTGCGCGATCCGGCCGACCGGCGCCGCCAGATCCTCAGCCTCACCGACGAGGGCCGCGAGCTCCTCGGGCGGTGCACGGACATGGCGCTCGCGATCGACGCGCGGCTGGACGCCCGACTCACCCCGCCCCAGCAGGCCGCGCTCCGTGACGCACTCGGCCGCCTGGCGGAGTCGTACGGCCTTCCGGTACGCGAATAGCACGCGCCCCGCCGCCCGGCACCCGGGACGTACTCCGACCGGAGGAACCGCGGGGCGACACGCCGTCCCGAGCCCTGTACTCGGCGGCGGGCGGGGTGAGATCGCCCGATGCGCGTCCCGGCAGGAGGCCGGCGTGCGTGCGACCGAGAGCGAAGAGGGGGCCGCGCATGCCCGGACCGCCGGACGGGGAGGCCGGATGAAGGGCGTGCCGGGCCCCACGGACCATGTCGTCGTAGTGGGTGCGGGCTTGTCCGGACTGGCCTGTGCCCTCCATCTGCTGGGCGCGGGCCGCCGGGTCACCGTCGTCGAACGGGACGCGGGTCCCGGTGGCCGGGCGGGGCGGATGCGGCTGGGCGGCTTCGAGATCGACACCGGCCCCACGGTCCTGACGATGCCGCATCTGGCGGACGAGGCGTTCGCCGCCGTCGGCGACAGCCTGTACCGACGCGTCGAGCTGACGGCCCTGCACCCGGCATACCGGGCCTGCTTCGCGGACGGGTCCTCGCTCGACGTGCACACCGACGGCGAGGCGATGGAGGCGGAGGTGCGGCGCTTCGCCGGGCCGGTGGAGGCGGCGGGCTACCGCGATCTGCGGCGGTGGCTGGAGCGCCTGTACCGGGCACAGATGAGCCGCTTCATCGACACGAACTTCGACTCGCCGTTCGGGCTGCTGCACCCGGACCTGGCGCGGCTCGCGGCGCTGGGCGGGTTCGGACGCCTCGACGCCCGGATCGGCCGCTTCCTCTCCGACGAACGACTGCGCCGGGTCTTCTCGTTCCAGTCGCTGTACGCCGGCGTGGCCCCGGCCAAAGCACTCGCGGCCTACGCCGTGATCGCCTACATGGACACCGTGGCCGGTGTCTGGTTCCCGAAGGGCGGGATGCACGCGCTCCCCCGGGCCATGGCCGACGCGGCGGCGGACGCGGGCGCCGATCTGCGGTGGGCGGCCGAGGTGAGCGCGCTGGAGCGTTCGGCGGGGCGGGTGCGCGCCGTGCGGCTGGCCTCCGGCGAGCGCATCGTCTGCGACGCGGTGGTGCTGACCTGCGAGCCGCCCGTCGCGTACGAGCTGCTGGGGCACCGCCCCCGGCGCCCGGTCCGGCCACGCCACTCGCCGTCCGCCGTGGTGCTGCACGCCGGTACCGACCGCACCTGGCCGCACCTCGCGCACCACACCCTCTCGTTCGGCGCCGCCTGGGAGCGGACGTTCGAGGAACTGACCCGGACGGGCGCGCTGATGAGCGACCCCTCGCTGCTGATCACGCGCCCCACGGCGCACGATCCGTCGCTGGCGCCCCCGGGCCGTCATCTGCACTACGTCCTCGCCCCGTGCCCCAACACCACGACCGGCCCCCCGGCCACCGCGTGGGCGGATCTCGGCCCACGCTACCGCGACACGCTGGTCCGCGAACTCGAACGCCGGGGCCTGGACGGCTTCGCGGACAGCATCGAGGAGGAACTTCTGGTGACCCCGCTCGACTGGACGGCCCGGGGCCACGCCGCCGGCAGTCCGTTCTCCCTGTCGCACACCTTCGCCCAGACCGGCCCCTTCCGCCCGCGCAACCTCGTGCGGGGGACGGAGAACGCGGTCCTCGCGGGGTGCGGTACGACTCCGGGCGTCGGCGTGCCGACGGTGCTCATCAGCGGCAAGCTGGCCGCCGCCCGGATCACCGGCGTCGCCGGGCCCCGCCCCCGCCGGGTGCGCGCCGGCGCGTCCCCTCTGGTCGGGGCAGGTGCCGATGACCCGTCGTGAACTGGACGCGGCCGGCATCACCGACCCCGGGCTGCGCACCGCGTACGCCCGGTGCCGGCAGCTCAACGCCCGCCACGGCCGTACGTACTTCCTCGCCACCCGCCTGCTGCCGACCGAGCGGCGGTCCGCCGTGCACGCCCTGTACGGCTTCGCCCGCTGGGCCGACGACATCGTCGACGACCTGGACCGGCACCGGACGCCCGTGGAGCGCGACCGGCTGCTGCTGCGCCTCGAACGCGATCTGGCGCACGGCCTGCGGACCGGCACGGGCGACGAACCGGTGGTCCGGGCCGTGGCCGACACCGCCGCGCGGTACGGCATCGGCCACGATCTGTTCGCCGACTTCATGGCCTCGATACGGGCCGACCTGACCGTCACCCACTACCCCACCTACGCCGATCTCCAGACATACGTGCACGGTTCGGCGGCGGTGATCGGTCTGCAGATGCTGCCGGTGCTCGGTACGGTCGTGCCCCGCCAGGAGGCCGAGCCGCACGCGGCCGCGCTGGGGGTGGCGTTCCAGCTCACCAACTTCGTACGGGACGTGGGCGAGGACCTCGACCGGGGCCGTGTCTACCTGCCCGGCGATCTGCTGTCCTCCCACGGGGTGGACCGGGCGCTGCTGGAGTGGAGCCGTCGCACCGGGCGCGGGGACACGCGCATCCGGGCCGCGCTGGTGGCCGCGACGGAGCTGACGCGCGGGGTGTACCGGACGGCTGAGCCGGGCATCGGCATGCTCGATCCACGGGTACGCCCCTGTATCCGCGCGGCGTTCACCCTCTACGGCGGCATCCTCGACGCGGTCGCCGAGCAGGACTACCGCGTCCTGCACCGCCGTGCGGTCGTCTCCCGGCGACGGCGCGCCGCCACGGCCGCCGCCGGGGTGCTGCGCGTGGCCGGGGCCCGGTGGCGTGCCCGCGGCCGGGTGCCGGCGGAGGAACTCGAGGTCGAGCGGAAGGAACCGGTGCGGTGACCCGGCGGAACGGGAGGCGGTGGTCGCCGCCGCTGCGGCTGCGGGGGTCCGGCCCCGACTGGGCTTCGCAGGAGCCTACGTGGCGCGCGGCGCGGCCGGCGCTCATCGCCGGGGCGCTGAAGCGGGCGACGACACGCCCGTCCGGCAACTGGTACGTGGTGGGCGCCTCGCGCGAAGTACGCGTCGGTGAGCGCCCGTACGGCCGGACGGTCGGCGGCACGGAGGTCGTACTGTGGCGCACCGGAGGCGGTGACCTACGCGCCGGGTCCGGTGTCTGCCCGCACCTGGGCGCACCGCTGCGGGACAGCCGGGTGGTGTGCGGCACGCTGGTGTGCCATTGGCACGGACTCGCCCTGGACGGCGCCCCGTTCGCGGGCTGGCAGCCGTTCCCGGTGCACGACGACGGCGTACTCGTGTGGGTGCGGCTTGACGAGGTGGGCGGCGAGGAGCCCACCGACCGGCCCGTGGTGCCTTTGCGACCCGCACGCGAGGGCGCGGTGGACGCGGTGTTCACGGCGGTCGGACGGTGCGAACCGCAGGACGTGGTGGCCAACCGGCTCGACCCGTGGCACGGTTCGTGGTTCCACCCGTACTCGTTCATCGATCTGTCGGTGGTGCGTGAACCGCAGGGCGACGAGGACGACGCGTTCGTGGTCGATGTGTCCTTCCGGGTGGCCGGGCGCCTGGTGGTGCCGGTGCGGGCCGAGTTCACGGCTCCGGGGCCGCGTACCGTCGTCATGCGCATCACGGACGGCGAGGGCGCGTCCTCCGTGGTGGAGACGCACGCGACGCCCCTGACCCGCCCGGACCACGAGCGCCCGCGCACCGCCGTCGTCGAGGCGACGGTCGCCGCCTCGGACCGGCCGGGGTTCGCGGTCGCCCGGGCCGTCGCCCCGGTGCTGCGGCCCCTGATGCGCCGCACGGCCGGGCGCCTGTGGGTGGACGATCTGGCGTACGCGGAGAGGCGCTGGGCGCTGCGCAGCACCGGGCGCTTCCCGGGCTGAGGCGTTTGCCGAGGCGCTTCAGGCACGCCCTGCGGCGGCGAGCGCCCGGAGTGCGCGGGAGCGGCCCCTCCGGGGCACCGTCCACAGCACCTGGCCCCGGACGCCCCGGTCGGCGAGCAGGGCGTTCGCCGCCAGGAAGCCGGTAGTGGCGGCCCGTTCCATGAGGGCGACGGGCAGGTCGCAGCGGATCGCGTCCCCGGCGAGGGCCAGCCAGGGGTGCGGGGTGCGCACGGTGGGGCGCAGAGGGTACGTACCGGCCTCGAAGAGCGGGCAGTCGGCGCGCCATTCGTGCCGGGAGTCGACCACGCGCGCGTCGCGGGTCTCCGGGTACACCCGGTGCAGCCGGTCGATGAGCCGTTCCTGCACCTCCTTGTGTTCGGCGCCGGGATCGACGGCGTACGCGTGCAGTTCCACGACGGAGCCCCCGGTGCGCGCGGCCCAGCGGGCGGCCTCGCCCTCGTACCGTTCCAGGACGCTGATGTTGTCGAGCCCGTCGTAGCCGCTGGTGCCGAGGAAGCCGGGCCGGTCCGCGCGCACGGGGCGGTCGAGCCAGAGCCGGGAGACGAGGAAGGGCGGTGCCGTGCGCAGGGCGGCGATCCCGTCGCGCCAGGGGTCGGTGCCGAGGCCGGGCGACGCGGCGACGGTGTGCCGCAGGCCGTCGGTGTCGAGGGCGAGCACCACGGCGTCGTGCCGGTGGGCACCGGTCTCGGTGTGGACGTGGGCCCCGCCGCCGTCGCGAGGGGCGATCCGGTGCACGGGCGTCCCGGTGCGGATGTCCGCGCCCAGACCCTCGACGTACGCGGCGAGCGGTTCCCAGAGGGCCTGTGGGAAGGGGTCGGCCGGTACGTCGAAGAGCAGGCCCTCGGACGAGCCGAGGAAGTAGATGTGGAACATCAGCAGGAGTTCGGCGGCGGAGAGCCGGCGCGGGTCGGCGAAGAAGCTGCGCGAGAACACCTCGAACGCCAGATGGTGGGCGGCCTCCGGGAAGCGCACGCCCTCCAGGAAGGCGGTCGCGCCGACGCCGTCGAAGCGCTCGTACACCTCGGGCACGCGGACGTCGAGCAGCGGGAGCGCGGCCCGGGGGTCCATGGCGGCCAGGTCCCGCCATCCGAAGGTGGGGCTGAGCGCGACGAAGCCGAGCGCGCTGAGGGGCGGTGTCCTCGGGACCCGGGCGAAGCTGTCGGTCAGGCCGCCGCTGTGCCGCAGGGGGTAGTCGGGCAGCGGTACGAGGCGGGTGAGGGCGGGGTCGGTACGCCGGAGCAGACCGCGCAGGTTGTAGTACTGGCGGAAGAACGCGTGGAACCCGCGCGTCATCGTCACCGGTGAGCCGTCGGCCAGCGCGGTGCGGTGGCCGGAGAGACGGCCGCCGAGTGCGTCGTCCTTCTCGTACAGGGTCACTTGGGCGCCGCGCTCGGCCAGCAGGGTCGTCGCTGCCAGGCCGGCGATTCCGCCTCCTACGACGGCGACGGACGGTTCGTCACCCCGTCGGAAGCGTGGTGCGCCGGGGGTGGGCAGCAGGACTTCGGCCTTGCGGTCGCGGCCTCGTCGGGCGGCGGGGGGTCGGGGGTTCACGGGGCGTGCTCCGGTGTCGTGGCCGGGTGGCCGTTGCGGGCGAGGAAGGTGTGCACGATGCCCGTCTGCCATCCGGCGACGGGGGCGACCCGCACCGAGGTCAGACCGGCCCGGGCCAGCCGGCCGGCGAAGACGGGCGCGGTGTCGAAGAAGAGGACGCTGCGCCAGAGGTGGCGGTAGAGGGCCCGGTCGCCGGTGAGCGTGCCCGCCGGGATGATCACCCCGTGGCAGACCCCGGTCCACAGCGCCCGGTGCGCCCGGGAGCCGCTGAGGCTGTACTCGTGTGCGGCGAAGCGGCCGCCCGGCGCCAGCAGGGCCCGTACGGAACCGAGAACCGCGTCCGGGTCGGTGACGTTGCGGAACAGGTAGGCGGCGAACACCGCGTCGAAGGGCCCTTCGCCGGCCGTGGCCAGCTCCTCGGCGGTCAGATGGAGGAAGCGCACACGGGCCGGCCAGGGCTTCGTCAGGGCGCGGCGCAGTATGCCCGCCGACGCGTCCACGGCGGTGATCCTGGCCAGGGGCGCGGCGGTGAGCAGGGCGCGGGTGGACGCGCCGGTGCCGCACCCGAGGTCGAGGAGGTGCAGCCCCGCACCGCCGCCGGGGAGGCGGAGGCGGCGGGCCGAGCGCAGCAGGTCGGTGCGGTAGCCGGGGTTGAGGGAGGTCAGGCCGTCGTAGGTGCGGGAGGCGTGGTCGAAGGCGTGGGCCAGGTCGTGGTCGCGCAGAAGGGTCATCGGTGGCTCTCTCCGTCTCCGGCGGTGGACCGGATCCGGCGTGGGAGGAAGGGGAGTTCGGCGGCGGTGGTGAGCATCGGCCGGACGGGGGTGCGCAGCCCGATGCCCCACTCCTCCCGGAGCGAGGCCGTGCCGTCGAGGAACCTCAGCAGCCGTTCGGCCGGGACCCGGCGGAACAGGCCGGTGAAGAAGTCGGGGCCGTCGATCCGCCCGGTGTCCAGGGCGCGGAGCACGATGGCGTCCATGGCGAGGGCCCGCCGGCCGTGGGGGGCGGGGACGGCGCCCCGGCCGTCGCGCAGTGCGGCGGCGATGGCCCGGGCCTGGCGTTGCACGGCGGCGAAGGTGTAGCCGGTGGCGGGGCGGGTGGCGCCGCCCGCTGTGCCGATCCGGAACACGGAGGGTCCGGCCCGGTGCGGGAAGCGGGCGTCGGTCATGGGGATGACGCCCTGCTCCGTACGCTCCACGGTGAACGCGCCGAGCCGGAGGACGTCGCGGCAGTAGTGGCCGAGCGCCGACTCGTACGCCTCGGTGGTCAGCGGGCGGCGGGAGAACTCCGTGTACTCCACGAGCGCCCGGTCCGGGGCCAGCGGCAGCACGTAGCCGAAGGCGAGTCCGTGGGCGGGCCGGGGGACGCGGAAGTCCATCAGGTCGGCGACCCCGGGATCGAACCGGTCGGCGGCGGTGCGGACGAACCAGCCCCGGAAGTGCTGGAGCAACTGGGTGCGCGCGGGCGGCAGTGCGGGCAGCGGCCGGGAGTCGAACACGCGGCGGGCGCGCACGTTCACCGTCGAGCCGTCCGGCAGCGTGCAGCGGACCTCCGCGCCGCCGGGTACCGCGCGCACCGCGTCCGCCGTGGCCCGCAGCACGTGTCCGCCGTCCGCGCGGGCCAGGCGGCCGTGGACCAGGCGCTCGAAGTCGGCGGAGCGCACCATGCGGTAGGTGAAGGGGGCCGGTTGGACGGTGACCGGGCGGCCGTCGGCGCCGTGCACCCGCAGCACGGACCAGGACGCGCTGACGGCTTCGTCGAGGCCGTCCGGCTCCGCGTGCCAGTAGCACCAGGTCCGCTCCGCCGGGCGCGGCGGCCCGTCCGGCGGCTCGATCACGGTCACGGTGGCGGCGCGGGTCTCGGTCAGCCGGTGCGCGAGGCTGAGCCCTGCCGCGCCGCCCCCGATCACGGCCACGTCGCAGCGGCTCATGTCCGGCGCGCCAGGTCCGCCGCCACCTCCCGGGCGGCCCGGGTGCCCGAGGCGAGGGCGCCCTGGACGGAGCCGGTGGCCCGGTGGTCCCCGCACACGTACCGGCCCGGGCGGATGCGGGTGGTACGGCTGAGCGGCCAGGGCGGGCGCATGGCCGGCAGCGCGCCCTCGACCGTGCGGGCGGCGATCTGCGTCCAGCCGCCGGTGTCGGTGGCGTACAGGTCGGCCAGGCGCCGCAGCACCGCCTGCGCACGGCCCGGGAGGTCCTCGCCCAGCACGGAGGTGGAGATCAGCGCGGTGCCGGGGGGCGCGTACGTGGGGGCGACCTCGCTGAGCACGCAGGTGTTCACGACCGGTCCGGTGCTGTCCACGAGCAGGGTCGGTTCGGCGAGCGGGGTGCGGTCGGTGGCGTGGTAGTACGTCGTGACGGTGCGGGTGTCCGGCACGGTCAGGTCCGGGAGCAGGCGGGCGGCGGCCGCCGGTTCCGTCGCCACCACGACGATGCTCGCGGGGACTTCGCTCCCGTCCTCCAGGGCGACCCCCGTGTCGGTGATCTGCGCGACGGGGGCGCCGAGCCGCAGTACGCCGTCGGGGAGGCCCTGGGCGAGCTGGTGGGGGACGGCGCCGATGCCCTGGGCGGGCAGGCACAGCGTGCCGCGCACCATGCTCCGCCAGACGAGGTGGAAGAAGCGGGCGGAGGTCTCCAGACCGTCCTCCAGGAACACCCCTGCCAGGAACGGCCGGAGTACGCCGGTGATCGCGTCGTCCGACAGGCCGGCCCGGAACAGCGCCGCCGAGGTGGTTTCGTCGCGGCGGCGCCTGACCGAGGAGGCGGGCAGCATCGCGTCGCGTGCCGTGAGTGCCGCCAGTACGCCCAGATCACGGGCGGAGAGGATCCGGCCCGGCAGCAGGGCGCCCACCGCGCCCTGTTCGCGCGTCGGGTCGGCGAGGCGGACGGGGCCCGTCCGGGTGTGGGCGATGATGCCCGCGGTGAACGGCCGCAGGCGTAGGCTTCTCAGGTCCAGGCGCCGCTTCACCTGCGGATACGAGGTGTTGAACACCTGGAAGCCGCGGTCGAGCAGGAATCCGTCCCGGCGGTCCGTGCGCATCCGGCCGCCCACCGAGTCGGACGCCTCAAGGAGGGCCACCTTCAGTCCGGAGCGGCAGAGATCCAGCGCGCAGGCCAGTCCGGCCAGTCCGGCTCCGACGACGATGGCGTCCGTGGGCCGGCGGTGCTCGTCGGTCATGTCGCTCCTCGCCCCGGCGGTCATTCCGTTCAGCCGACCACGTTCCGCGGGCCGATGCGAGGAGCCACGCATGTGCGTACCGGGTGACGTACGGGGAGCCCCGGGCGCGGGGGCTCCCCTCGCGTGGGCGTCAGCCGGCCGAGCAGACCGCGCCGTTCAGGCGGAATACGGCCGGGTCGGGATTGGGGCCGTCGTTGGCGCCGACGAACCCGAAGGAGGTGGTCGACCCGCCGTCCGGCGCCAGCGGGCCCGCGCCGTCGGGGGCGGTGACCCGCACATGGGAACCGGTCTGGTGGAAGGTGGCGTTCCAGCCGGAGTCCACCGACTGGCCGGTGGTCGGCCAGTCCCAGTCCACCGTCCAGCCCGTGATCGGGGTGCCCGCCAGATTCCGCACGGTCACGGTGGTCACGAAGCCGTTGCCCCAGCTGGAGTCGCGGTGGTACGTCACCGAGCAGACCGCGTCCGCCGGGGTGCCGGTGGTGAAGGTCAGGGGCGCGGACGGGCCGGAGAGCCGCCCCGCCGAGTCGGCGGCCAGCACGTTGACGGTGTGGGTGCTGCCCGGTGGCAGGTTCCGCAGGGTGACGGAGGTGCCGGTGGTCTCGCCGATCAGGCGGGTGTGGGCGCCGTCGCGCTCCTGGACCAGGTAACGGGTCGCGCCCGTCGCCCCGCCCCAGCTGAGGCGCGCGGTGGTGTCCGTGACCGCGTCCCTGCGCGGGGTGCCCGGGGTGCTCGCGGCCGAGGCGGCCGGACCGGTGCCGGCCTTCGGTTCGAGGGTCACGGTGAGCAGGGCGTACGGGGGCACCGTGACCCGGGACGCGGAGGCGTCGCCGTCGGTGACCTCGGTGATGTCGCTGTCGCCACGCGCGTAGCGGCTGACCTCCGGCGCGGTGGCGGACGGGGTGAAGCCGGCGTAGTCCAGGGCGACGGTGCGCGCGGTGTCCGGGTCCTTGTTGACGAGCATGACGCTCAGCCGGCCGTCGTCGCGGAGCACGGCGTGGGCCGAGACGTCCTGCGCGGAGGACTCGGCGGCGACCATCGTGTCGCCCGCGGTGCCCAGTTCGGCGGTCATCTTCATCCCGTAGTACGGGGCGAAGGGTGTGTTCGGTGCCGGTTCGCAGACGTCGCCGGTGCAGGCGCCGCTGGACAGCATGCCCATGTCGCCGTAGTCGGTCTCCCCGTCGACGGTGGTGATCTCGCCGCCGCCGTTGTGGGTGTTCCACCAGTCGACGTTGAACACGCCGTTCTCCAGCGCCGTCATGAACGCGTCGGCGGCGAACAGGCCGTTGGGGCGGGCGGTGAGCCGGGCGCCGCCGGTGTTGGTGTTGATCTCGGTGAGCGCGATCCCGATGTCGGGTGAGTGCGCGCCCGCGACCCGGTCGATCTGGTTGCGTACCTCGCGGAGTTCACCGGGGAGCTTGGCCAGCTTCGACAGGGCGGCGTCGGCGGTGGTGTCCGAGCCGCCCGCATACCAGTGGACGCTGACGAAGTCGATGACGTCCGCCACCGCCGGGAGCACGGTGTGGTTCCAGTCGCCGGAATCGCCCTCGCCGACGACGCCGTCCGGCCACTCCCCCGGGCTGGTGAGGACCGCGCCGATCTTCACCGTGGGGTCGACGGCCTTCATCGCGGCCGCGTAGGCGCGGACCTCGCGTGCGTACTCCTGCGGGCTCTTGTCCGTGTGCCCGTCGTTCTCCCAGCCGCTGCCGTAGTGGCCGTTGCCGTAGATCTCGTTGCCGATCTCCCAGTACTTCGCGCCGTACTTCTTGGTGACGTTCGCGTACCTGACCCAGCCGGCCGCCTCCTCCGGGGTGCCGGAGCCGTAGTTGGCGATGAGGATGGGCTGCGCCCCGGCGGCGCGGACGGTGCCCATGAAGGCGTCGAAGCCGGTGCCCGGGGCGACGTAGCCGCCGGGTGCCGTGTGCGTCTCCCAGTGGTAGATGTCCGCGTACGAGCCTCCCGGGTAGCGCATCACCCCGACGTCGGCCGCCGTCATCAGGTCCGCCACCTCGGGGTCGTTCATGTGCGCGTCCCAGATGGCGGTGTTGACCCCTCGGGCGGCTCCGGTCAGCGTGCCCAGCGACGCCTGGGCGTTGACCTGTACGTCGACGTCCGGGTCGGCGGCGGCCTGCGGTGCGGCGGGGGCCGCAACGGTCAGCGAGGCCAGCACGGCGAGCGAGGCGGCCAGAACGGCGGCGGCACGGGCGAGGGGGCGGAAGCCTTGCGGGGGTCTGTGCGTTGGCGCCATGGGTGATCCTCCCTGGGATCTCGGCGGCACGGGCGGGGTGGGACAGACGTGGGAGCGCTCCCATCATGGGGAGGGCGTGACGCCCTGTCAACAGCGGTGACACGCAGGGGAATTGAGCCGAATGGGGGCTTCCGGAGCGGACCCGATCTTCTCTACTGTCGATGATCGGCCCATCCGGAACTGCTGGGAGATCACATGAAGGCGCAGACCTTGTTCTGCTATACGTGCGATTCCGACGAGATGCACCGGCCTCTCACGGACGTCGAGAAGACCTGGCTGAAGGGGCGGACCGGGCGCACCAAGGTGGACGAGTTCTTCATGTGCGAGGCACCGGAGTGCCGCAATGTCCGCAGCGGATACGTCAAGCGCCCGTTCCATCCCGTCATCCGCATCCCGGTGCCCTGACGGGTACGAGGAGGTTGATGTCCTGTGTCCGTGCTGGTCGTGCAGAACACCGCGCGCGGGGGACCCGGGCGGGTCGCTGCCTGGTTGAGCGCGGCGGGGCTCGGCCTGCGGGTGCTGCGTCCGTACGCCGGTGAGGCGCTGCCCTCCGCACTCGGTGGCCGCCCGCTCGTCGTGCTCGGCGGCGGCTTCCTCCCCGACGACGACGCCCGCGCGCCCTGGCTCGCCGCCACCCGCCGCCTGGTCGGGCAGGCGCTGGCGGACGGCACACCGATGCTGGGGATCTGCCTGGGCGGGCAGATGCTCGCCCAGGTGGCGGGCGGGACGGTGCGTGGTGCGTACGGGGAGCCGGAGTTCGGCAGCACGACCATCCGGCTGCGGCCCGAGGCGGTGGACGACCCCCTTCTCACGGGCCTGGGCGACACGGTCCCCGCGATCGAGCGGCACGTCGACGCCATCACGCGACTGCCGGCGGGGGCGGCCTGGCTCGCTTCCAGCGACAGCTGCCCGTACCAGGCATTCAGGGTGGGCGAACGGGCCTGGGGCGTGCAGTTCCACCCCGAGGCGGAGGCCGGGAACATCACTGCGTGGGACCGGACCCGGCTGGCCGCCCAGGGCGTCGACCGGGACCGGCTGCACGCCCGGGCCATGGCCGACGAGAAGGCCGCCGTCGCGGCGTGGTCCGTCTTCACCGGACGGTTCGCGTCCGTGTGCCGTTCCACGGGGCGGGCGCGTCGGTCCTAGGGCCGGGTACGCTCAGCGCCGCTCGTTCGCGTAGACGAACGCCGCGCAGTGCTCGTCCACGTCCTTCCGGCCGTACCGGGCCCGCAGCGACAGGTCCGAGGCCAGTCTCCGCGCGAGCTCCCGGGCCTCACCCTGCGGCGCCGACCCCTCCGCGTACTCCAGAAGCGTGCGCAACGCGTCCAACTCGCCGCTGCGAAAGACCATCTCGACGACCTCCTGCTCCCCCGCCGCCAGAGCGCTCAGCACACGCTTCCCGTACGCGTCGGCGCGTCGGCTCGCGAACCGGCGCTCATGATCCCGGATTCGCTCCGCACCCTCGTACGTGTCGAAGACCGCGAGCCGCTCCAGCAGCTCCTCCGGCTCCGTGTGCGACGTGCGGTAGAAGGGCCGGTCCTCGCTGCCCGCGAAGTCCGGATCCAGTCGGACCTCGGAGAGGAACGCGGCGACCCGGCCGGGTTCGGGCGTCAGGCCGCCGCCCATCCAGCGGGCGGACTCGTGCAGACTCTGGCCCGAGCCCTCGGGTATGCGGAAGAAGCACCAGCCCGACACACCGCACCACAGCAGCCCCGCGTCCCGGCCCCCGCCGAAGGACTCCCGGCAGAACCCGCCGGTGAACTCGACGCTTCCTTCCACGTCCGCGCCGAAGTCGTCCTGGCTTTCGTCGTCATAGGCCCCGTACGCCGAGATCGCGGCCACGGGCAGACCCTCGTCGAGGAGTCGGCTCGCCACGACCGCCATGTAGTGACCGATGGCGGATTCGAGGTCGTCCCTCACCTGCTGAGCGTCTTCCTGATCGTCGGTCACGCCTGTTCTCCCGATTCGGCTCCGGTCGCAGTTCCGCTCAAAGCCGTTCCCCGAGATCGCGCTCGTACACCGCGGCCACGCGACGCCCGTACGCGCCCTTACCCCCGTGTACAACCCATGGATAACGTTGGCATAAGGTGAGTGCGGCGCCGACTCCTCCGGGAAGGACGGCGGCTCGTCCTCCCAGGGGTCCAAGGACTCGAAGTCGGTCGCCAAGGGCGGCAAGGACTTCGGCGACGCGGCGGCGAAGACCGCGGCCCTCGGCACGGACGCGAAGCCCGGTCAGTGGCCGCGTACGGTCAAGCACGCCATGGGCAGCACCGAGATCAAGCAGCAGCCGAAGCGCGTGGTCATGCTCGACGTCGGTGAGCTCGACAACGTCGTGTCGCTCGGTGTGAAGCCGGTCGGTCTCGCGCCGACCGAGGGGTCGCCGGAGCTGCCCTCGTATCTCAAGAAGGACGCGGGCACACCGAAGAACATCGGCACGATCAACAGCCTCAACCTGGAGGCGATCGCCGCGCTCAAGCCCGACCTGATCCTGGGCAGCCAGCTGCGCGCCGCCAACTCCTACGACGAGCTGTCGAAGATCGCGCCCACCGTCTTCTCCATCCGGCCCGGGTTCACCTGGAAGGAGAACTACCCCCTCAACGCCGCCGCGCTGGACAGGACCGCGCAGGCCGAGGCGAACCTCGCCGCGTACAAGAAGAAGACCAAGGCCCTCGGGGAGGACGAGTTCCGCTTCTGGCAGGTCGGCTCGATCGGTGGGCGCGACGGCGAAGTGATCGGCCAGGTATGGCCGTTCGTCCTGGCCGGGACGATCCTGGTCGCGATGATCGCCCGGGGTCTGGACGCCCTCGCGCTGGGCGACGACGCCGCACGGAACCTCGGCAACAACGTCGGGCGGCTGCGGGCCCTGGGTGCGCTCGGCGCGCTCGTGCTCACCGGGACGGCCGTGGCGTCGGTGGGCCCGATCGCCTTCACCGGTCTGGCCGTCCCGCACATCGCCCGCGCGCTGGTGGGCACGGCACACCGGGCATCTCGTCATGAGCCGCCCGTCCGCCAGCCGCCTCGCGGCGCACGACCTGACCCTCGCCTACGAGGACCGCACCGTCGTCGAGGGCCTGGACCTGGAGATACCCGACGCCAAGGTGACCATCGTCGTCGGGCCCAACGCCTGCGGAAAGTCCACGCTCCTGCGGGCACTCGGCCGCCTTCTCAAACCGCGGCGCGGTGCCGTGCTGCTGGACGGCGCCGAACTGGCCGGCCTCCCCGCCAAGGAGATCGCGCGGACCGTCGGCGTGCTCCCGCAGTCCCCCACGCCGCCCGACGGCATCACCGTCGCCGACCTCGTGGCGCGGGGCCGCCAGCCGCACCAGAAGTGGTGGCAGCAGTGGTCGGAGGCCGACGAGCACGCCGTGAGCGAGGCCCTGGAACGTACGAACACGGCGGCCCTCGCCGACCGTCCGGTGGACGAACTCTCCGGCGGTCAGCGCCAGCGCGTGTGGATCGCGATGGCCCTGGCGCAGGACACCGAACTCCTGCTGCTGGACGAGCCCACGACGTATCTGGACGTCGCCCATCAGGTGGAGGTCCTGGACCTGGTGCGCCGTCTCAATCTGGAGCGGGGGCGGACCGTCGTCGCCGTGCTGCACGATCTGAACCAGGCCATCCGCTACGCCGATCACCTCGTCGCGATGAAGGACGGGCGCATCGTGGCGCAGGGTGCGCCGGACGAGGTGGTCACCTCGGAGATGGTCCAGGAGGTCTTCGGGCTGTCGTCCGTCATCATCCCGGATCCCGTCACGGGCGGCCGCCTCGTCGTCCCGGGGTACAGCTGGCAGCCGTCGGCCGCGACGGAGAAGACGATCACGCGCTGACGGGTCCGGGGCGTCGAAACCCTGACATTCCCCTGACCGGGCGGAGGCGGAGTTCTGCGGGAGTCCTGAACCGGCATGCCTTGTCCCGTCCGTCGGGCGCGCCCGATGCTGGAGAGGAGCCCGCGGTGGACCCCCGACCAGAACGGGAGCGCATGATGCTGACGACCACGGCACGCCCTTCACCGGAGACCAGCGCCCCCGGCCGTCTGTCGCCGGGGGTCCGCAGGATCACCCTCGACGCGGCCGGCATCCCCCTGTCCGCGCTGCTGAGCGAGCCCGTGGACGGACGTCCGGCGCGGGCGACCGTCGTCGCTCTGCACGGCGGCGGGATGAGCGCCGGATACTTCGACGGGCAGGCCCATCCGGACGTCTCCCTGCTGACGCTCGGCGCCCGCCTCGGCTGCGCCGTGCTCGCACTCGACCGGCCCGGATACGGCGCGTCGGCCCCGTATCTGCCCGCCGGGCAGTCGTTGTTGGAGCAGGCGGCGACGGTCCGTGCGGCGCTCGCCGACGCGCGGGACCGCCATGTGTCCGCGCCGCTGTTCCTGCTCGCCCACTCCTTCGGCGGCAAGCTCGCCCTCGCTCTCGCGGCCGACGCCCCGCCCGGCGCCTTCATCGGGCTGGACGTCTCCGGATGCGGACACCGGCCGGCCGCCTCCGCCGGGCCGCTCGGCCGCTCCACGGCCGCCGGGCTGCGGCGGCTCAACTGGGGTCCGCTGCGGCTGTATCCGGCCGGGACCTTCCGCGAGAGCGGGGCGGTCGTCGCCCCGGTGCCCCGGCGGGAGGCCGCATCCATGGTGGAGTGGGGCGCGCTGGCCCCCCGCCTGCTGCCCCGGGTGCGGGTGCCGGTGCGGTTCACCTTCGCCGAGCACGAGGCGTGGTGGCGTCACGACGACGCCGATCTGGTGGACCTCGCCGCGCAGTTCTCGGCGGCCCCACGGGTGCTGGTCGACCGGCTTCCGGCAGCCGGGCACAACGTCAGCCTGGGTTCCGCCGCCCGGGCCTACCACCTGCGCGCCCTGGCCTTCCTCGACGAGTGCCTCGACGCCGGCGACCGGGCCGCCGCACGGTGACCGCCGCCGCCCCGGCCCGTGTGAGCCCTCCGGCTCGGGTCCGGCTGCGGACGCTGTCGCTGCCCGCCCCGGGTTCGCGGTTCCCCGTCCCCGGCTGCCTTGACGCGGGAGAGCTGGCCCGTGCCGCCGGTTTCGCCGCTCCGCGCGCCCGGCTTCGCTTCGTCACCGCCCATGTCGCGCTGCGCGAGGTCCTCGCCGCGTGCACCGGTACGGATGCGGCACGGCTGCGGTTCGGGCGCGACCGGCCCGGTGGAACGGGCGGCGGTCCGGGAGGGCGGCCGGTGCTGCTCGGCTTCCCGGAGGGGCCGCACTTCTCGCTCTCGCACAGCCACGACCTGATCGTGATCGCCGTCGCCGACGTGCCCGTGGGCGTCGACGTGCAGCGCGTGCCGCGGACCGGCACGGTCGACGCGCTGCTGCCCCGGCTTCACCCGGCGGAGCGCGCGGGCCTGTTACGCGTCCCCCGGGCTGCGCGGGCAGCCGCCTTCGCCCGGCTGTGGACGCGGAAGGAGGCGTACCTGAAGGGGCTCGGTACGGGCCTCGCGCGCGGTCTGGCCACCGACTGCCTCCTGGACGGGACGCAGCCGGCCGGCTGGCACGTCCGCGACCTGGCCGCTCCTCCCGGGTACGCGGCGGCGACCGCAGTCGCGCACCCCGTACCGCTAGCCGGCGTCCACCGCCCCGGCACGGCGTGAACCGGCCACCGAAGCGAGCAGTTCCCTCGTGTACGGGTGGGAGGGCTCGGCGAACACCTGCGCCACCGGACCCGACTCGACCAGCCGGCCGCCCCGCATCACGCCGACGTGGTGGGCGATGCCCCGGACCACGGCGAGGTCGTGCGAGATGAACAGGCAGCTCAGCCCCGACTCGTCCTGGAGCTCGGTGAGCAGCTCCAGGATGCGCGCCTGCACCGCGACGTCGAGCGCCGAGACCGGTTCGTCGCACACCACCAGATCGGGGCGCAGCGCCAGCGCGCGGGCGATGGCCACCCGCTGCCGCTGCCCGCCCGACAGCTCCTGCGGGCGCCGCCGGAGGGTGCCGGCCGGGAGATGCACGCGGTCCAGGAGGGCCGCCGCCTCCCGGGAGCGCCCGGCCCGGTCGCCCACCCGGTACGCGCGCAGGGGCTCGGTGATGATGTCCCCCACCGTCAGGCGCGGGTCGAGGGAGGCGTAGGGGCTCTGGTAGACGATCTGCATGCGGCGCCGCAGCCGGCGCAGCGCCTCCCCGCGCAGCGAGGTGATGTCCTCGCCGTCGAAGTGGACCGTGCCGGACGTGGGGTCGGCGAGGCGGACCAGCAGCCGGGCGGTGGTCGACTTGCCCGAGCCCGACTCCCCGACCAGGGCGAGGGTCTCCCCCCGCCCGATGGTCAGGTCCACGGAGTCGACGGCCCGGACGGGCGCCCGGCCGCGACGGCCCCGGTCGAACTCCTTCACCAGCCCCCGGGCCACCACCAGGTCCCGCGAGGTCCCGGTGGGCCGGACCGGCGGGGTCCGCTCCCGTACCGAGCCGAGACTCGGCGCGGAACGCAGCAGTTGCCGGGTGACCGGGTGCCGGGGATCGCCCAGCACCTCGTCGACCGTCCCCGCCTCGATGATCTCGCCCTGGGACATCACCCCCACGCGCTGGG
The DNA here is from genome assembly GCF_044761525.1 of Streptomyces sp. NPDC097595. NCBI lineage: Bacteria > Bacillati > Actinomycetota > Actinomycetes > Kitasatosporales > Streptomycetaceae > Streptomyces > Streptomyces sp. NPDC097595. The sequence continues at coordinate 70,207 of NZ_JBIWCN010000005.1, forward strand.
CGCGGTCGGCGGCGACACCCAGGTCGTGGGTGATGAGCAGCACCGCCGTGCCCGTGCGAGCGACGAGTTCGTCCACGTGGTCGAGGAGGGCGCGCTGCACGGTGACGTCGAGCGCGCTGGTGGGCTCGTCGGCGATCAGCAGCTTGGGCCGGGCGGCGAGCGCGATCGCGATGAGCGCCCGCTGGCGCATGCCGCCGGACAGTTCGTGGGGGTACTGCCGGGCCCGCAGGTGCGGCTGGGGCAGGCCCGCCTCGGCGAGCAGTTCGACGGCGCGTTCCGCAGCCTCGCGCCGGCCGGAGGCCAGTTTGTGGATCAGGAGCACTTCGCCGATCTGCGGGCCGATGCGGCGCACCGGGTTCAGCGACACCATGGGGTCCTGCGGGACGAAGCCGATGTCCCGGCCGCGGTGGCGGCGCAGCTCCGGTTCGCCGGCCGCGGCGAGGTCGGTAGCGCCGAAGAGGACGCGGCCCGCCGTGACCGTCGCCCCGGGCGGCAGCAGGCCGACGACGGCGTGGGCCGTCGTGGACTTGCCCGAGCCCGAGGCGCCGACCAGGGCCACGACCTCGCCCGGTGCGACGGTGAGGGAGACCTCGCGCACCGCGTCCACCCGGCCCGCCCGCGTGCGGTAGGAGATGCTCAGCCCTTCTATGCCGAGCAGGGGGCCGGATTCCCCGGCCCGTCCGGCCGGCGCGGTCAGGGGTTTCGTCATGGGGTGTTCTCCTTCGCCTCGCCGTCGAGGGCGCGGGCGATGCGGTTGGCGGCCAGGACCGTCGCCGCCAGGGCGAGTCCGGGCAGGGTGGTCAGCCACCAGGCGGTGGCCAGGTAGTCACGGCCGCCGGCGACCAGCGACCCCCACTCGGGGGCCGGGGGGCGCGCCCCGTAACCGAGGAACGACAGCGACGACACCTGGAGCACGACGCCGCCGAAGTCCACCGCCGCGTAGACGAGGACGGGTCCGGCCGCGTTCGGCAGGACGTGCCGCAGCAGAACCGCGTACCACCGGGTGCCACTCGCCCGGGCGGCCTCCACGTACGTGGAGCGGGCGACCCGCAGGACCTCGGCCCGCATGATCCGGGCGAACATGGCCACACTGGTCACCCCGACGGCCACGGCGACCTGCACGGTCCCGAAGCCGAGGGCGGTGACCAGGGCGAGCGAGAGCAGCAGCCCCGGCACGGCGAGGAGTACGTCGGTGAGCCGCATCAGCACGCTGTCGGCCCACCCGCCCGCCGCACCGGCCACCAGCCCGGTCAGCGACCCCGCCACCAGGCCGACGACGACGGCGAGCGCCGTCGCCCGCAGGGTGAGGGCGCTGCCGTGCACCAGCCGGGTGAACAGGTCACGGCCGAGTTGGTCGGTGCCCAGGAGGTGGTCCCCGCCGGGCGGCCGGAGCCGGTCGGTGGGCACCCCGGCCAGCGGATCACGGCCGGTGAACAGGGCGGGGTGCAGCGCGGCGAGCAGGACCAGGGCGATGAACACGACGGACAGGACGAGCCCGGGCCGGGCGAGCCAGAAGCCGGCGGTCCGGCGCAGCCGCGCGGGCGCCTCGCGCGGCTCGCCGTCGAAGGACGCGGTGACGGGGGCTCCGCCGTCGGGGGACGTACCGAGTGCGCTCACGCGGCCACCGCCGTGGGGCCGGTCGCCGTGAGGCGCGGGTCGAGCACCGGGTGCAGGAGGTCCACGGCCAGGTTCGCCAGGACGAAGGCGCACGCCCCGGCCACCACCAGCCCCTGGACGACGGGAATGTCCTGCGCGGACACGGCGGTCGCCGTCAGGCGGCCGATCCCGTTGCGGGAGAAGACGGTCTCGACCACCACGGAGCCCGCCAGCACATGGCCGACCAGCACCCCCACGACGGTCAGTGGTGCGAGCGCCGCGTTGCGGGCCGCGTGGGAGAAGTGGACCCGGAGCCGGCTCGCCCCCTTGGCGACGGCCGTGCCGATGTACGGCTCGGCGAGTGCGGTGCGCAGGCTCTTCGCGAAGACCTGGGCGATCAACGCGGCCGCCGGCAGCGCCAGCGTCACCGCCGGCAGCAGCAACGTGGCGGCGCTCCCGTCCCCGAAGGCCGGTAACAGCCCCCAGCGGAAGGAGAACAACTGGATGAGCACCAGGCCGGTCCAGAAGGTGGGGGCGGCCACCCCCGCAGACGGGAGCGACAGCAGGAGCTGCGCCGCCCAGCGTCGGCGGGTGTACGTGCCGGCCAGGGCGACCCCGGCCCCCAGCGGCAGGGCCAGGGCCAGTGTGGCCGCCGTGAGTTCCAGCGTCGCGGGAGTCGCGTCCGCGATCATCCGTCCGACCGGTTCGCCGGTGTGGACGGAGGTGCCGAAGTCCCCGTGCAGGGCGTGGCCGAGCCGTGTCGCGTACTGCTCCGCCACCGGCCGGTCGAGACCGTACCGGGTGCGCAGCGACGCGAGTTGTTCCGGGGTTACGGAGGTGCTGTCCCCGCCCCCGGCGGCCATGACGGTCACGGGGTCGCCGGGGAGCAGGTACAGCACGCCGAAGGAGAGGGTGTAGGCGGCCCAGAGGACGAACACGGCCTGGGCGAGCCGGCGCACGATGTACGTGGTCATGGTCAGGACAGCCACGCGTCGTGGAACTGCGGGTAGGACGTCGAGTCCAGGGTCAGGCCGTGCACCTTCTCGCCGATTCCGTAGACGCTCGCCATCTCGAACACGGGGATCTGGTAGCCCTGTTCCAGCACCCGGCGCTGCGCGGTCGCGACGAGGGCGGCCCGCTTCTCCGGGTCGATCGCGGCGGCCTGGGCGTCCAGTGAGTTCTCCAGCCGGGGGTCGTCGATGCGGCCGAGGTTGAGCAGTTTGCCGGAGAACGCGGTGCGCAGGATGTCGGGGTCGTTGCGGGTGCCGTTGCCCCAGGCGAGGTCGTAGTCGCCCGCGCCGCGCGCCTGCTGGTAATCCGGCAGGGAGAGCAGTGTGAGGGTGAGGCCGATCCCGGTCTTGCGCAGCTGCTGCTGGATCAGTTCCAGAACGGTCTGGTTGGGCCCGAAGTTCGCGCCCAGGATCACCTTCAGGTTCAGCTTCTTGCCGTTCTTCACCCGGATGCCGTCCGGGCCGGGCACCCAGCCGGCCGCGTCCAGCGTCTTCCGGGTCTTCTCCGGATCGTGGGCGAGCAGCGCGCTGTTGTCGGCGTACGCGCCCGTGCTGCTGGACAGCGCGCTGGTCGCGGGGAGGTAGCTGGGGCTGAGGACGGTCTGCACGACCTCGTCCCGGTCCACGGCCGTCTGGAGGGCGTGCCGCACGGCCGGGTCCTTCGTCAGCGGCCGTGCGGTGTTGACGCTGAGGGCTACGGGGACACCAGGGTTGGGCCGGTCGAGGACGCTCAGCCCTTGCCCCGCGAGGGTCTCCTGGTCCTGCGGCGCGACGCCGGCGATCGCGTCGACCTGCCCGGAGTTCAGGCTCCCGCTGCGTACACCGGCCTCGGGGACGACTCTGAGGGTGAGCTTGTCCAGATAGGCGGCTCCGGAGTGCTTCCAGAGCGGGGAGCCCCATGTGTAGCCCTTGCGCCTGGTCAGTTCGACCGAGGTGTTCGGGGTGTAGCCGTCGAGGGTGAACGGCCCGGAGCCGATCAGTTCGGCGGTGCAGCGCTTGTCCGCCGGGATTTTCAGGCTCGCGGGGGCGAGGAGCCCCAGTGTCGCCGTCGAAGTCGCCTGGAGGAACTGCTCGTTGGGCCCCTTGAAGGTGACCTTGGCCGTGTAACGGTCGACGACCTCGGTGCCGCGGTAGCCCTGGAGGTAGCCGGCGCCCAGCATCGACTTGGCGCCCAGGGCGGCGACGGCGTCCAGGTTGGCCTTGACCGCCTTGGCGTCGACCGGGGTGCCGTCGGCGAAGGTGGCGTCCGTGCGCAGGCTGAAGGTGAACTGCGTGGCGTCGGGCGAGACCTGCCACGAGCGTGCGATCCACGGCACGATCTGGCCGGTCGTCGGGTTCTGGTCGGTGAGCGAGTCCACGAAGGCGCGGGCCCCGTACAGGGCGTCGGTGGTGGTGGCCTGGTGCGGGTCGACGCAGCCGGGGTCGGCCGCCATCGCGAACCTGAGGTGGCCGCCGGACCGCGGCGTGGACGCCGCCTTGCCGGAGGACCCGGATGCTCCGGAGCAGGCCGTCGCGGTGAGCGGGAGGACGAGCGCGGCGGCGAGGGCGGCCGTCGGGGAGCCCGCGAAACGGCGCGCGGGCGTGGGACGTCTGGACATGAAGGTACGACTCCGGGTGAGCGAGAGCGGAAATGAGGAGACTGGGGTGGGGGCACGGGCATCGGGGGCCCGTGTGGCACACGCGTGCCCGCGCGAGGTGCGGGAGGTGGGGTCAGTGCCCCGGACAGAGGAAGCCGGCGAGGCGTTGCAGATCGATGTGCCGACGGGTCGTCAGCGGTACCCGCTCAGACACGGCCCATCCTGAAGCCGACACCGCGGACGGTGATGATCCAGTCGGGTGAGCCGAGCTTGGAGCGGACCGCGCTCACGTGGGTGTCGATCGTGCGGCTGGCCCGGCCGCCGGGGACGTGACGTCCCGGGAACCCCCACACGGCGGCCATCAGCGAGGCCCTGGAGTGCACGGTGTGCGGCTCCGACGCGAGCCTGTGGAGCAGGTCGAACTCCTTGAGGGTGAGCCCGATCAGCCGGCCGTTGAGCCGCACCTCCCGCGTCTCCGGATCGATGCACAGCGAACCGTGCGCGATCGCCGCCGCCCGCGTGCTCCGTGCCGTCACCGGGCGGGACCGCCGGAGTACGGCATCGATGCGGGCGAGGAGCTCACGGAATCCGTACGGCTTCGCCATGCAGTCGTCGCAGCCCGCCTGCAGGCACAGGATCCGGTCGAGTTTCATCCCGGCGTCCGTGAAAGCGATGACAGGAATATCGCTGGTCGCCCGGACGGCCCGGCAGACCTCCAGGCCATCGATGTCGGGCAGGAGGAGATCGATCAGAAAGAGGTCGAACTTCGCGTGCTTTTCCAGAGCTTCGGTGCCCGTCGTGCAGATCTCCACGTCGTACCCGTGACGCTTCAGCTGGGCACTCAACGTGTTTCCGTTCGACCTGTCGGAATCAACGACCAGGACGCGCATCAATTCCCCCGTTCCATGGTGCGGGCGCAGCACCGAAGTTGCGGTCCTCAGGCTAGACACCCGGCCACGCACCTGACTGTGAGCGGGGTCACAGGAAGCGGTCCCAGGGGGTGTCCTGCGCCTTCCTGAACAGGGATTTGTACTTCCTCTGACATTTCCTTGGCACCGGCCGCGCAGTCGGCCCGGCGCCGGGCTTTTCCCCGCCGCGTGAATGTCAGACATCCGCCCCGGCGACTTGACGATCGCTTGACATCTCCTTGCGCAGGACCTTGACGTTTCCGCCTTGAAAACAAAAAGTGCGGCGGCCGAGGATGTTTCACGTCAGCAGGAATCGAACGGACCTTCAGTCGGGAGACTCCATGGATGCTTCGGTCATCATTGTCGGAGCGGGGCCGGCAGGACTCGTACTCGCCGGTGAATTACGTCTGGCCGGAATCGATGTCATCGTGGTCGAACGCCTTTCCCGGCGTACCGGGGAATCGCGGGGACTGGGTTTCACCATCCGTACGACGGAAAGTCTCGACCAGCGTGGTCTGTTGTCCCGGTTCGGCGAACTGGACACCAGCACCCGGGGCCACTTCGGCGGCATCCCGCTGGACCTGGCCATCCTCGGCGGCGCGCATCCCGCCGCGCGCGGCATCCCGCAGTCCGTCACCGAGACGGTCCTGGAGAGCTGGGCCCGGGAACTGGGCGCCGACATCAGGCGGGGCCATGAGTTCCTGTCGCTCGATGACACCGGCGATGCGGTCTCCGTACGCGTCAGGGCGGGCGACCGGGAATCCACGCTCACCGCGCGCTATCTCGTCGCGGCGGACGGCGGACGCAGCGCGGTCCGCAAAGCGGCCGGTTTCGACTTCCCCGGCACCGAGGCCACCACGGAACTGCTCCTCGCCGACATCAGGGGCGTGGACGTGGATCCCCGGGCGACCGGGCAGAGCCTCGCCGGCGGGATGGTCATGGCCGCCCCGCTCGGCGACGGCCTGCACCGCGTCATCGTCGGCGAACGCGGCGCCCTGCCGGGGCGGCGCACCGGGCCGCCCTCCTTCCACGAGGTCGCCGACGTGTGGAAGCGGCTCACCGGCGGCGACATCTCGGGGGCCGAGGCCGTCTGGGTGTCCGCGTTCACCGACGCCACCCGTCAGGCGTCCGAGTACCGGCGGGGCCGCGTCCTGCTGACCGGGGACGCGGCCCACATCCACCTGCCGGCCGGCGGGCAGGGCATGAACACCTCCATCCAGGACTCGTTCAACCTCGGCTGGAAGCTCGCCGCCGTCCTGCGCGGGACGGCTCCCGCCGCCCTGATCGACACGTACCACTCGGAACGCCACCGGGTGGGGCGGCAGCTCCTGGCCAACACCCGCGCGCAGAGCCTCCTCATCCTCGGCGGCGACGACGTGCAACCGCTGCGGGACGTCCTGTCCGAGCTCCTCCCGTACGACGAGGTGGCCCGCCATCTCGCCGCCAAGGTCAGCGGGACCGACATCCGGTACGACGTCGGCACCGGCTCCCACCCGTTGCTCGGCGCCCGCCTGCCCCGCCTGGAACTGACCACCCGGGCCGGCCGGACCAGCTCCACCGCCCTGCTCCGCTCCGGCCGCGGGGTGCTGCTCGACCTCACGGACAACCCCTGGCCGCGCCACCGGGCCGCCCGCTGGCGGGACCGGATCGACGTGGTCACCGGCGCCCCGCACGGCCCCGTGCCCGCCGGGCTCGCCGGCACCACCGCGGTCCTGCTCCGCCCGGACGGCTACGTCGCCTGGGCCGCCCCCGGCAGCCACCACGACCTGCCCACCGCGCTGGACCGCTGGTTCGGCCCGGCCTGACCCCGACCGCTCTCAGAGAGGCCACCATGCACAGCAACCTCATCGTCGCCCGGATGGAGCTCGGAAGCTCCGACGAAGTCGCCCGTCTCTTCGGCGAGTTCGACACCACCGACATGCCCCACCGAATGGGCACCCGCCGCCGCCAGCTGTTCGCGTACCGCGGGCTCTACTTCCACCTGCAGGACTTCGACGGCGAGGACGGCGGCGAGCGCATCGAGGCCGCCAAGTCCGACAGCCGGTTCATCGGCATCAGCGACGACCTCAAGCCCCACATCGCGGCCTACGACCCCGCCACCTGGCGCTCGCCGGCCGATGCGCTGGCCCGGCGCTTCTACCATTGGAGCGCCACGTGACCGCCACCCCGCCCGGACAGGAACGCCGCGTCGTCATCACCGGGGTGGGTGTCACCGCTCCCGGCGCCCTCGGCACCAAGGACTTCTGGCGGCTGATCTCCGACGGCCGGACCGCGACGCGGCGGATCTCCCTCTTCGACCCCTCGCCGTTCCGCTCCCAGGTCGCCGCGGAGGTCGACTTCGACCCCGAGCTCGCCGGCCTCGGCCCGCAGGAGGTCAGGCGGATGGACCGGGCCGCGCAGTTCGCCGTCGTCACCGCCCGCGAGGCCGTCCACGACAGCGGGCTCGACTTCACGGCCCTGGACCCCGTGCGCACCGGGGTCACCATCGGCAGCGCCGTCGGCGCCACCACCGGACTCGACCAGGAGTACCGCACGGTCAGCGACGGCGGCAGGCTCGACCTGGTCGACCACCGCTACGCCGTGCCGCACCTCTACAACTTCCTGGTCCCGAGCTCCTTCGCCACGGAGGTCGCCTGGGCCGTCGGCGCCGAGGGCCCGGGCACGGTCGTCTCCACCGGGTGCACCTCCGGGCTTGACGCCGTCGGCCACGCCGCCGGGGTCATCAGGGACGGTCTCGCCGACGTGATGGTGGCCGGCGCCACCGACGCCCCCATCTCCCCCATCACGGTGGCCTGCTTCGACGCCATCAAGGCCACCACCCCCCGCAACGACGACCCCGAACACGCCTCCCGTCCCTTCGACTCCAGCCGCAACGGTTTCGTCCTCGGTGAGGGCGCCGCCGTCTTCGTCCTGGAGGAGCTTTCCGGCGCACGGCGGCGAGGGGCGCACATCTACGCCGAGGTGGCCGGCTACGCCACCCGGTCCAACGCCTTCCACATGACCGGGCTGCGGCCCGACGGCAAGGAGATGGCCGAGGCGATCCGGGTGGCCCTGGACGAGGCACGGCTGGACGCCGAGGACATCGACTACATCAACGCCCACGGTTCCGGTACGAAGCAGAACGACCGCCACGAGACCGCGGCGTTCAAGCGGAGCCTCGGCGAGCACGCCTACCGGACCCCCGTCTCCTCCATCAAGTCGATGGTCGGCCACTCGCTCGGTGCCATCGGATCGATCGAGGTCGCCGCCTCCGTGCTCGCGATGGAGCACCACGTCGTCCCGCCCACGGCCAACCTCCACAACCCCGACCCCGAATGCGACCTCGACTACGTGCCCCTGACCGCCCGCGACCGGCGGACCGACGCGGTGCTGTCCGTCGGCAGCGGCTTCGGCGGCTTCCAGAGCGCGGTCGTCCTCGCCCGACCCGATCGGAGCACCCGATGAGCGCCCGGACGGTCATCACCGGAATCGGCGTCGCCGCCCCCAACGGACTCGGCCTGGAGACCTATTGGCGGGCCACCCTCGCGGGGCGGCGGGCCATCGCCCCGCTGACCCGGTTCGACCCCACCCCCTACCCCTCCCGGCTGGCCGGCGAGATCAGCGGCTTCGAAGCCGCCGAACTGCTGCCGGGACGGCTCCTGCCGCAGACCGACCGGATGACGCGGATCTCGCTCGTCGGGGCCGACTGGGCCCTGGCGGACGCGGACGTCACCCCCGGCGACCTGCCCGACTACGACGTCGGCGTGATCACCGCCGGCCACTCGGGCGGCTTCGAGTTCGGCCAGAACGAGCTCAAGGCGCTGTGGAGCAAGGGCGGCACCTACGTCTCCGCCTACCAGTCGTTCGCCTGGTTCTACGCGGTCAACAGCGGGCAGATCTCCATCCGCACCGGTGCCCGGGGGCCGAGCAGCGTCGTCGTCAGCGACCAGGCCGGCGGCCTCGACGCCCTCGCCCAGGCCCGGCGCCAGGTCCGCAAGGGAACCCCCGTCCTCATCGCGGGCGCCGTGGACGCCTCCCTGTGCTCCTGGGGATGGGTGGCGCAGATCGCCGGCGGCCGGCTCACCACCTCCGACGACCCCGAGCGCGCCTACCTCCCCTTCGACAGCGAAGCCTCCGGACACGTGCCCGGGGAGGGGGGTGCCCTCCTCGTCGTGGAGGACGCCGAGCACGCCCGCCGCCGGGGCGCCCCCCGGGTGTACGGGGAGATCACCGGCCACGCCGCCACGATGGACCCGCGGCCCGGCAGCGGACGGGCCCCCGGCCTCCAGCGCGCGATCGAGCTGGCCCTGGCCGACGCCGGAAGCGAACCGGCCGACATCGACGTCGTGTTCGCCGACGCCGCCGCCGTGCCGGAACTCGACCGGGCGGAGGCCGAGGCCCTCACCAAGGTCTTCGGGCCGCGCGGGGTGCCGGTCACCGCCCCCAAGACGATGACCGGCCGGCTGTACTCCGGGGCGGCGCCGCTCGACGTCGCCACCGCCCTGCTCTCCCTGCGGGACGGCGTCATCCCGCCGACGGTCGGTTCCACCCCCGCCGAGGGGTACGAGATCGACCTCGTCGGGCCCGCCCCCCGCCCCGCCGCGCTGCGCACCGCACTGGTGCTGGCCCGTGGACAGGGCGGCTTCAACTCCGCGCTCGTCGTGCGCCGCGCCGGCGAACCGGGCTGACACGCCCGTACACCGCGACTCCCACGCCCCCGACGACCGGCCCGCCCGCGGGCGCGCGCCGCGCGACCGTCCGTAACGCCCCCACGCCACGAAAGGCCTCGCCATGTCCGTGCCCGGCACCCACACCGTCTTCGTCCTGGACGACCTGCGCCGCATCCTCCGGGAGGCCGCCGGCGCCGAGGAGGGGGTCGACCTCGACGCCGACATCCTCGACACCACCTTCGACGCCCTCGGTTACGAGTCGCTCGCCCTGCTGGAGACGGGCGGCCGGATCGAGCGGGAGTACGGCATCACGCTCGACGACGACACCCTGACCGACGCCGACACCCCCCGCGCGCTGATCGACGTGGTCAACGCGCAACTGACCGCGACCCGCACCGTCTGAGGAGACCTCATGAGCCAGCACACGGGCCCCGTGGCCCTCGTCACCGGCGCCACCAGCGGCATCGGCCTCGCCGTCGCCCGGCTGCTCGCCGGCCAGGGCCACCGGGTCTTCGTCGGAGCCCGTAACGGCGACAACGTCGCCGCCACCGTCAAGGAACTGCGGGCGGAAGGGCTGGACGTCGACGGCACCACCCTGGACGTCCGGTCCGCCGACGACGTGCGCACGTTCGTCGGCGCCGCCGTGGACCGCTACGGCACGGTCGACGTCCTCGTCAACAACGCCGGCCGCAGCGGCGGAGGGGTGACCGCGGACATCGCCGACGACCTCTGGGACGACGTCATCGACACCAACCTCACCAGCGTCTTCCGTGTCACCCGGGAAGTCCTGAACACGGGTGGCCTGCGGCAGAAGGACCGGGGCCGGATCATCAACATCGCCTCCACCGCCGGCAAGCAGGGCGTCGTCCTCGGCGCCCCCTACTCGGCCTCCAAGCACGGGGTGGTCGGCTTCACCAAGGCGCTCGGCAACGAACTGGCCCCGACCGGGATCACCGTCAACGCCGTCTGCCCCGGGTACGTGGAGACGCCGATGGCCCAGCGCGTACGCGAGGGCTATGCCGCCGCCTACGAGACCACCGAGGACGCGGTCCTGGAGAGGTTCAACGCCAAGATCCCGCTCGGACGCTACTCCACCCCCGAGGAGGTCGCCGGTCTCGTCGGCTATCTGGTGTCCGACACCGCCGCCTCCATCACCGCGCAGGCCCTCAACGTCTGCGGCGGCCTCGGCAACTTCTGACGTCCCCTCACTCCATTCCACCCACAGGAGACTTCACCATGACGACCCGCGAGGTCGAGCACGAAATCACTGTCCGGGCCGCCGCCTCCGAGGTCTACCGGCTGCTCGCCGAGGTCGAGAACTGGCCCCGCCTCTTCCCGCCCTCCGTCCACGTCGAACAGCTGGAGGTCGACGGCGACCAGGAGCGCATCCGGATCTGGGCCACCGCCAACGGCGAGGCCAAGAGCTGGACCTCCATCCGGGTCCTCGACCCCGAGGGCCTGCGGATCCGCTTCTGGCAGGAGATCCCCGCCCACCCCGTCGCCGAGATGACCGGGACGTGGATCATCGAGCCGCTCCCCGAGGGCGAGACCCGCGTCCGACTCCTCCACGAGTACCGGGCCGTGGACGACGACCCGGAGAAGCTGGTCTGGATCGACCAGGCCGTCGACCGCAACAGCCGGGCCGAGCTGCCCGGGCTGAAGACCAACCTCGAACTGGGCGCCACGGACGCCGAACTGTCCCTCTCCTTCGAGGACTCCGTGCGCGTCGAGGGCTCCGCCAAGGACGTGTACGACTTCCTCAACGAGGCCGCGCTCTGGTCCGAGCGGCTCCCGCACGTCGCCGGGGTCCGGCTCACGGAGGACACCCCCGGCCTCCAGATCCTGCGGCTCGACACCCGTACCAAGGACGGGTCGTCCCACACCACCGAATCCGTCCGCGTCTGCTTCCCGTACCGCCGGATCGCGTACAAACAGACGACGCTGCCCGGACTGCTCACCCTGCACACCGGCTACTGGCAGCTCGACGAGGACGCCGACGGAGTCACCACGGCCACCTCCCAGCACACCGTCGTCCTGAACGCGGAGAAGATCACGGAGATCCTCGGCGAGGACGCGGGTGTCCCGGAGGCCCGTGCCTTCATCCGCGACGCCCTCGGCGGCAACAGCCGCGCCACGCTGGGCCACGCCAAGCAGTACGCGGAAGACCGGCGTTGACCGGGCCGGCGGCGGAGGTCCCGGCGGCCGACGTGGTCGTCGTCGGCGCCGGGCCCGTCGGGCTCCTCCTCGCCGGAGAACTGCGCCTGGGCGGTGCCCGGGTGACCGTCCTGGAGCAGCTCGTCGAACCCACCACGGAGTCCAGGGCGTCCACCCTGCACAGCCGCACCCTGGAGATCCTGGAGGACCGCGGCGTGCTGCGGCGCCTGGGCGCCCTGCCGGACGGCGGGCCCGGCCACTTCGGCGGGCTCCGCCTCGATCTCGCCGAAGCGGAGCCCGGCCACCCGCACGCCGGTCAGTGGAAGTGCCCCCAGACCCGGCTGGAGGCCGTCCTGCAGCTTTGGGCCACCGGCCTCGGGGCCCACATCCGGCGCGGACACCGGGTCACGGGGCTCACGGTCCGCCCGCACCGCGTGGAGGTCGCCCACACGGGCACCGACGGCACCGCGCACAGCACCACGGCCGCGTTCGTCGTCGGCTGCGACGGCGAGCGCAGCACGGTACGGCGGCTCGGCGGCTTCGAACTCACCGGCGAGGACGGGACGCTGGAGATGCTGCGTGCCGACGTGGCCGGCATCGACGTACCCGACCGCCGCTTCGAACGGCACCCGCACGGGCTGGCCACGGCACACCGCTGGCCCGACGGCTCCACCCGGGTGATGGTCCACCTCTTCGGCGCGCCACCGGCCCGGCGCACCGGTCCGCCGTCCTTCGCGGAGGTCACCACCGCCTGGGCCGAGGTGACCGGCGAGGAGATCGGCCACGGCACACCGTTGTGGCTGAACGCGTTCGACAACACCAGCCGGCAGGTCACCGCCTACCGGCGCGGCCGGGTCCTGCTCGCCGGTGACGCCGCCCATGTCCAGATGCCGGTGGGCGGCCAGGCGCTCAACCTGGGCCTCCAGGACGCCGCCGCCCTCGGTCCCCGCCTCGCCGCCCGCGTCACCGGCCGCGCCGGCGACGACGAGCTCGACGCGTACCACCGCGAACGGCACCCGGTGACCGCCCGCGCGCTCACCGGAATCCGGGCCCAGGCACGGCTGCTGCTCGGCGGCCCCGAGGTGGACGGCGTGCGTGAGGTCGTCGCCGGGCTCCTGCGCCTGGGCACCGTACGCCGCCATCTCGCCCGGGTCGTCACCGGGCTCGACACCCCCCGACCGCCCGCATCCACAGGGAGCTGACCACATGAGCAACAGGCTCGAAGGAAAGACCGCACTCGTCACCGGGTCGAGCCGGGGCATCGGACGCGCCCTCGCGATCCGGCTGGCCCGCGAGGGCGCCCTCGTCGCCGTCCACTACGCACACGACCGGAAGGCGGCCGACGCGACCCTGGCGGACATCGAGGGGGAGGGCGGCCGCGGTTTCACCGTCCGCGCCGAACTCGGCGTCCCCGGCGACGTCCACGAACTCTTCCTCGGCCTGGAACGCGGGCTGAAGGAGCGGACCGGCGAGACCACCCTCGACATCCTCGTCAACAACGCGGGTGAGACCACCCAGAACGGCGTCGCCCCCGAGGACGTCACCCCGGAGCAGTTCGACCGCTTCTTCGCCGTCAACGCCAAGGCACCGTACTTCCTGGTGCAGCGCGCTCTGCCGTCGATTCCCGAGGGGGGCAGGATCGTCAACATCTCCTCGGGCCTGACCCGGGTCGCCAACCCCGAGCAGACGGCGTACGCCATGACCAAGGGAGCCATCGAGCAGCTCACCCTCCATCTGGCGCGGCAGCTCGCCCCGCGCGGCATCACCATCAACAGCGTGGCGCCCGGGATCACCGACAACGGGAGTCCCGTCTTCGACATCCCGGAGGCCGTGGCGGAGATGGCCAAGCTGTCCGCCTTCCAGCGGGTGGGAGAGGCCGGGGACGTCGCCGATGTCGTCACCTTCCTCGCCACCGACGAGGCCCGCTGGATCACCGGCTCCTTCGTCGACGCCACCGGCGGCACCCTCCTCGGCTAGGCCGTGCCGACCGTCCCCCCTTCCGAAAGGCATCTGTCATGGACGTCGGACTCCTCTTCGACCTGCGCAACCCCGACCAGTGGCACCGGCCCTGGGCAGACCACTACGCGCGGACCCTGGAGTTCTGCGAGGAAGCGGACCGCCGGGGCGTCGGCGGTCTGTGGTTCACCGAGCACCACCGCTTCGAGGACGGCTACCTGCCCCAGCCGCTCACCTTCGCGGCGGCCGTCGCCGCACGCACCCGCCGCGCACGCATCGGCACCTCCGTCGTCCTGCCGGCGCTGCACCACCCCGTCGACATCGCCGAACAGGCAGCGATCGTGGACCTGTTGAGCGGCGGCCGGCTCGAACTCGGCCTCGGGGCCGGCTACCGCGTCCCCGAGTACGCACTCTTCGACGCCGACTTCGGTCATCGCTTCGCACGGACCGAGGAACGCATGAGGGAGATCCTTCGGCTCTGGCGCGAGCGGGAGATCACTCCCCTGCCGATCCAGGACCCGCCACCGGTGTGGGGCGGCTTCTACGGGCCGCGGGGCGCCCGGCTGGCCGGGCGGCTGGGCGTCGGGCTGCTGCACATCTCCCGTGAACGCTTCGGGCAGTACCGCGAGGGACTGGTCGAAGGCGGCCACGACCCGGAGACCGCCCGCGTGAGCGATCTGCTCCCGATCCTGCTCTCCCGGGACCCGGAGGCCGCCTGGCACCGCATCGGCCCCCACCTGGTCCACCAGGTGAACTCCTACCGTCAAGGGGCCCTCCAGGGAACCGCTTTCGACGGCCCGCCGCCGCTGACCCTCGATGATCTGCGCGATCCGGACGCCGAGGACCGGCGCGGACTGCTCGACATCCTCACCCCCGAGGACGCCGCCGTCCGCATCAAGGAGCTGACCGCGGGCCTGCCCGTGAAGCACCTCATCTTCTGGGCGAGCATCGCCGGCATGCCGGACGACCTGGTCGCCGAGAACCTGGAGCTGGTCACCGAACAGCTGCCGCGCCTCCTGCCGTGACCACGACCGAACGCGCTCCCGCCGGGCACGCGTGGGCTCTGCTCCTCGTCCTCTCCGGCAACATGGTGCTGGACGCGACGGAGGTGTCGCTCGTCCTGGTCGCCCTGCCGGTCATCGGGAACGACCTGGGCCTGTCACCGCTGACCACGCAGTGGCTCATGAGCGGCTTCGCCCTCGGGTTCGCGGCCCTGCTGCCCACCGGGCCGCGGCTCGCCGCCCGGTTCGGCAGACGGCGTGTCTACTTCGCCGCGATGCTCGGCTTCGCGCTCGCGTCGGTCGCGGGCGGGCTGGCGGACGGGCCCGCCCTGCTCATCGCGACCCGGGTGGTCAAGGGCGCGTGCGCCGCCCTCACGGCTCCGATGGGGCTCGCCATCATCGGCACGGCCTACCCCGAGGGGCCGGAGCGGCGCCGTGCCGTCTCGGTGTATTCCGCCTTCGGGGCCGCGGGGTTCACGGCCGGGCTCCTCGTGTCCGGAGCGCTCCTGGAGGCGGGCTGGCGCTGGATCTTCCTCCTGCCGGCTCCCGTCGCCCTCGTCCTCCTGCTGTGGGGGCTGCGGCTCGTCCCCCACGAGGTGACCGCCCGGCCGCCGGCTGCGGCCCCCGCGCCGGGGCCGTCGGGGCACGACCGCGTACTGCTGCGCACCGGTCTGGGGGCGGCCACACTGAACGGCACCTATCACGGACTGCTGTTCCTGCTCACCTTCCAGATGCAGGGTCAGCTCGGCCTGTCGCCCTGGACGGGTGCGCTGGCGCTGCTGCCGGCCTGCGTGCCGCTCGCCGTGTCCGTGCCGTTCGCCGGCTCCCTGGTCCGTCGCCACGGAACGGGCCGGCTCATCGCGCTGGGGGCCGCGGCGCCCCTGCTGGGATATCTGCTCGCCGTGTGGCGGCCCCCTTCGGACGCGTACCTCACCCGCACGCTGCCCGTGCTGCTCCTCGTCGGCGCCGGGTTCGTGCTCTCCTTCGCCGCGCTCAACATGCGGGCCGCCGGGTCCGTACCGCCGTCGCGCCGCGCCACGGCGATCCCGCTCTATCAGATGGCCGTGCAACTCGGCGCGGTCCTGCTCCTCCCGCTCACCGCCTGGCTCCTGACCGCCTTCGACGACCGGCGCCCGGCCCTCGCCGTGCTGGCCGTCGCGGCGGCCGCGGGCCTGGCCGCCGCTCTCCCCGGACTCCGCGACGGACGTCCCGGCCCGCCCTCACGGAAGGAACCCGCATGACCTGCTTCGCACCACCGCCCCCGCTCGCCGTCACCGGCCGCGAGCGGCCCCATGAACGCTGAGCCCCGGGCCGCCGCCGCCCGGCGCGGTCCCGACCTCGCGCGCCCGGACGCCGCCTCGGTCCACATCACCCACTGGCATGCCCCCGGACGTGACGCCGCCCGCGCCCTGCTGGACGAGGTGTCCGACCGGTGGGCCGCAGCCGTGTGGCCCGACGGCCTGCTCTCGTTCCACGCCTATCTGGATACGGCCGGCGACACGGTCCTCACCTACGTCCAGTCCGCGCGGACCACCGCCCACCACGACCTCGTCCGGACGCTCCGGGGCCCGGCGGCGGCCGCGGCCGTCTCCTACCGGCTGCACACCAGCGTCGTCCTGGACGCCACCGGAACACCCCCCGGAGCCGTCGTCGTTGCCACCTTCGACGTCGACGGAGCCGACGCACAGGAGCGGATCATCGAGTCCGTGGCGCGGGCCGTCACCGACGCACCGGCGGAGCAGCGCGAAGGCATGCTCAGCGCCCACTTCCACGCGAGCACGGACGGCAGCCGGGTCCTCAACTACGCGGAGTGGACCAGTGACGAGGCGCACCTGGCCTTCCTGGAGGGCGCGGCCCGCGCGGCCACCCTCCGGGCCACCGGTGCCACCGCCGGCGTACGCCCCATAGGCTTTCGCCGCTTCCATCTCCACCACGGCATCACCCCCGAGAGGAGCGACACATGACCATCCTGGTGACCGGAGCACGCGGCCGGGTCGGCGCCGCCGTCGTACGCGAACTGCTCGCCGCCGGCGAGAAGGTGCGGGCCGCGAGCGCCGACCCGGCGACCCTGACGGCACTGCCCGACGAGGTGGAGCGCGTGCGACTCGACCTGGCCTCACCGCAGGACCTGCATGACGTCCTCCACGGCGTGCAGAAGATCTTCCTGTACGCCCAGCCGGCCGGCGCCGCCCGTCTGACCGAGGCCGCGGCGGCGGCCGGAGTCGGGCACATCGTGCTGCTCTCCTCCCTGGCCATCGAGAGCCACGGGGCGGATACAAGTCCGATCGCGCAGCAGCACCGGCTCGTCGAGGACGTGCTGCGGGCCTCGGGGATCGGCTGGACGTTCGTCCGGGCCGGCGGGTTCGCCACCAACGCCCTGCAGTGGGCCCAGGAGATACGGGAGGGGCGTCCGCTGCGGCTCGCCTATCCCGAGGCCCACAGCGAGCCGGTCCACGAGTCGGACATCGCCGCCGTCGCGGTGCGCGCGCTCCTGGACGAGGCGCACCGGGGTGCCACTCTGCGTATCACCGGCCCCCAGTCCCTCTCGGCGCGGCAACAGGCGGAGCTCGTCGCGGCGGCGGCGGGCCGGGAGGTCGTGGTGCGGCTGATCACGCCCGAGGAGTACCTCAAGGAGCTCATCGCCTTCGTGCCCGAACCGGTCGCCGCGACACTCGTCGCGTACCAGGCCGCACGGGACGGCCGGCCGCAGAGGACGTACGACGACGTGCCCGCCGTACTGGGCCGCCCCGCGCTCCCCTTCGTGCAGTGGGCGAAGGAGAACGCCGACGCCTTCCGCTGAACCGGCCTCGTCCCATGCGTGAGCGGCGCCCCCGGCGGGGCGCCGCTCACGGCCGTTCCGGTCTACCACTCGACGGGCAGGCGCGTGACACCTCGCATCACCCGGTTGGTGTTCCACTCCACCTCGTCGGCCGGCACCGCGAGCCGCAGCCCCGGCAGCCGCCGTGCCAGGGTCGCGATGACCGTCTGCAGTTCGAGCCGGGCGAGCGGGGCCGCGGGGCAGTGGTGCGCCCCGTGCCCGAACGCCACGTGCGGGTTGGTCTCCCGGTGGAAGTCCAGCTCCTCCGGGTTCTCGAACACGGTCCCGTCCCGGTTGGCGGAGTCGGTCTGCGCGACCACCGCGTCACCGGCGCGCACCAGCTGCCCGGCGAGCTCGAAGTCCTCAACGGCGATCCGCGAGAACGGCGCCACGCTGGTGGCCAGGGGGGTGTACCGCAGCAGTTCCTCGACCGCCGGGGGAACCAGGGCCGGGTCCTTGACCAGGGACTCCCACAGCGGGGGCCGGGACAGCAGGGTGTAGAGGAAGTTGCCGGTCTGGTTGGCGGTCGTCTCGTGCCCGGCGGTGAGCAGATCCACGGCGAACACGCCGAGCTCGCTCTCGGTGAGCCGGTCGCCGCCCTCGCGCGAGGTGACCAGACGGCTGAGCAGGTCGTCGCCGGGCTCGGCGATCCGGCGCGCGATCAGCTCCCGCAGGTACCCGTCGAGGCTGTCCCGCGCCGCCTGGATGGTCGCGGGATCGGCGACCGTCAGCGCCATCATGGCGTCGGTCCACTCGCGGAACCGGCCGCGGTCCTCCTCCGGAATGCCGAAGGTCTCGCAGATGACCGTGATGCCCATGGGCCAGGCCAGCCCGGTGGCCAGGTCGGCGGGCGGACCCGTCTCCTCCAGGGAGTCCACGAGGGAGTCGATGATCGCCTGCACCCGGGGCCGGACGGCGGCCACCTGACGTGCGGTGAACGCCTTCGCGGCGAGCCGGCGCAGGCGCGTGTGCTCCGGCGGGTCCATGCTGAGGAGGGAGTCGGCCTGCTGGATCAGCGGGCTGGACCGGGGGACGTCCTTGCCGACGGCGGCGGCCCTGCTCAGCCGGGTGTCGGAGAGCGCGGCGCGTACGTCCGCGTACCGGGTCACCAGCCAGGCGTCCCCGCCGTGCGGCATCGTGACCCGTGTGACGGGCTCCTCGCTCCGCAGCCTGGCATAGGCCGGATCGAGTTCGAGGCGCTCGGAGGTGAAGCCGGAGGCATGGTAAGGGCAGGAGGAGAGGGAATTCCCGGAATCGGTCGTCGTCATCGGAGCGTCTCCGTCTGTGAGGTGAACCGGTGTGCGAACCCTGCCGACTCTAGATTCCACCGTTTTCCGTCCCGGTCAGCCGGTTCATCACATCTCGACAATTCACTGTCAGGAAAAGGAAAACCGGCGGGGCAGGGGGCGGTGGCGGGCCGACGGATTTCGGAATCCGCCGACCCACCACGGGGTTTCACTCGTGTCCGACCCTGAATCCCACACCGCGTACGGTCCTTATCCAGCTGCTCCGGCCCAACTTGCTGCGCAGGGAGCTGACATGGGTGTCGACGGTGCGGGTTGCCCGGGACCCGAGCACATGCGGCATCGGGTCCTCCCAGATCTCGGTCATCAGCCGTTGCCGGCTGACCACGCTCTCGGAGTGCCGGGCGAGATAGTAGAGCAGGTCGAATTCCTTGCGGGTGAGATCGACGGGACTTCCGCGCAACAGGACCTCGCGGGACGCGGCGTTGATGCGCAGCGTTCCGATCGAGAGGACCGTCAGGGACTCCCTTAATCCCGGAGGGGCATGCCTGCGCCTGGTCACGGCCTCGATGCGCGCCACCAGTTCGCGGAATTCGTAGGGTTTGTCGAGGCAGTCGTCGGCGCCGGTCCGCAGGGCCAGGACGCGGTCGAGTTCGCTGCCGCTGTCCGTGAACGTGATGACCGGTGTCTCCGCGTCCTCGCGGATGCGCCGGCAGACTTCCAGGCCGTCGATGTCGGGCAGGTCGAGGTCGAGCAGGACGAAGTCCGCACCACGGTGTGCGTCCAGTGCCGCCGTGCCGCTGCTGACGGAGGCGACGCCGTACCCGTGGCGTTCCAGTGCCCGGGTCAGTTCGCCGTCGCTGTTGTGTGAGTCCTCCACCACGAGAATCTGCACGATGTCTCCCTTGATCGGATCGGGTGCGCGTACGCAGACGATGTTCTCCGCGCGGCCCGGGATCCGATGGCACGTGTCGAGGGTCTTAAAGAAGCGTTCACGGACGTTCACGACCGCTTCGCGTACGACCGCTCGAACCTGCCTGTACGTGTCAACTCATGAACTCGGCAAGGGATTTGACACCCCGTAAGCGCCCAGGAAGGCGCCGGTCGCCGAGCGGGCCACCTGCCGGACCTCCGCCTCCGGCACGGCCCGGGTGCCGAGCCGGGACCGGGCCTCCATCGGACCGGTCAGCAGGGCGAGGAAGTGCTCGGCCGCCTCCGCCGGATCGCAGGACCTCAGCCGGCCGGACAGGGCGAGCCGGGCCAGCCGGTCGGCCAGCGCCTCCTTGAGCCGGCTCGCACCACGCCCCCAGACGATCTCCAGCAGGTCGGGGAACTGGCCGATCTCCGCGTAGAGCAGGCGCCGCAGCGCCCAGGACTGCTCGTTGCAACATCGCAACAGCAGGCGGTACGCCAGGTCTTCGAGCCGGGCGGCCTCGTCGCCGTCCGGCACCTCGGCACCCGCGCCGCCCTCGGTGGTGAACAGGTCCACGACGGCCAGGTTCTGAGCCATCACGTCGTCGGCCGCGGCCTCCATCGCGCTGCGGAAGACGTTCTGTTTGTCGCCGAGGTGGTTGTACACCGTGTGCTTGGCGACGCCCGCGACCTCGGCGATCTCCTCCATGCAGGCACGGGCGTAGCCCCGCTGGGCGAAGACGGTGAATGCGGCGCCCAGGATCGCCTGCCGCTTGTCGATGCGGCCTCGCGACGGGGCCTTGGGGGTGCTCGTTCCGCTCACTCCGCCATCGTACCCACCGGCTCGCAGAAATGCACCAGCGAGTGCAAACCGCTGCCCCGTAGCGTTGAAACCGAACGCACGGGTGCCCTACTCTGCACTCGCCAGTGCAATTCTCGCTCGATCTCACCGGAGACAGTCATGGCGCATGCACAGGACGAACGTCTGGATCCCGCCCTGCGGCGGCTGATCGGCGTGATCCTGTTGGGCGGGATCATGGGGATCCTCGACGGCTCGATGATCGCCGTCGCGGCCGACACCCTCGCCCGGGACTTCGACACCTCGCTGTCCACCATCAGCTGGGTGTCCACAAGCTATCTGCTCGCGCTCACCGTCTCGATCCCCGTCACCACCTGGGCGGTCGACCGGTTCGGCGGACGCCGGCTGTGGCTGCTCGGCCTCGTCGTCTTCCTCGTCGGCTCGGTCGCCTCCGGCCTCGCCTGGAACGCACCCAGCCTCATCGTCTTCCGCGTCGTGCAGGGCTTGGGGGCCGGTCTGCTCGACCCGCTGATGCTCACGCTGCTCGCCCGCGCCTCGGGGCCCGCACGCGCCGGACGCGTCATGGGGGTGATGGGGATCGTCGGCTCCAGCGGCCCGGTGTTCGGGCCGGTCGTCGGCGGCATCATCCTCCAGGGCACCGACTGGCGCTGGATGTTCCTGGTCAACGTCCCCATCGGCCTCGTCGCCCTGGCGCTCGCCCTCAAGTTCGTGCCCAAGGACTCTCCCGCCGAAAAATCGGCCGCCGGCAAGCTCGACATCCTCGGCCTCGCCCTGATCGGACCGGGCGTCGCCGCCGGTGTCCTCGCGCTCTCGCAGGCCGCCGAACAGGCCGCGTTCGCCGTGCCGTCGGTGCTGGTGCCCCTGGTGCTCTCCCTCGTACTGCTGGGCGGATACGGGTTCCACGCCCTGCGAGGACGCGGCGAGGGTGCGGCCGCGCCCCTCATCGACCTGCGCCTGTTCCAACGCGGCAGCTTCGCCGCCAGTGTGACGGTCGGCTCGCTCGTCGGCCTCGCCACGTTCGCCAGCCTCTTCGCCCTGCCGCTCTACCACCAGCAGGTCCAGGGACGGAGCACCTTCGAGGCGGCCCTGCTGCTCGCCCCGCTCGGCATCGGGTCGGCCCTGTCCATGCCGGTCACCGGCCGACTCTCGGACCGGGTCGGCTCGCGGCGCCTCGTCCAGGCGGGCGGCGCTCTCGCGCTGCTGAGCGCGCTGGCCTTCACCCGTATCGGGGCGGACACGTCCGAAGTGTGGCCGGCCGTCGCCGCGTTCGCCATCGGCGTGGGTCTCGGCGCGGTCGGCGCGCCCACGATCGCCTCCCTCTACCGCACCCTGCCCGCGCCCCTGGTGCCGCAGGGCAGCTCGGTGCTCTACATGCTCAACCAGCTCGGGGCGTCGATCGGCATCGCCGTCGTGGCGCTCGTGATGCAGACGGCGGGTGACGGGGACCCGGTCCGGGGATTCCACGCCGCGTACTGGACGGTGTCCGTGGTGCTCGTCCTCGTCCTGGGTGCGGCGAGCCTGCTGCCGGGCCGCCCCGCGCCGGCGGAGGCCCCGTCCGCCGGAGGCCAATCCGCCGGAAGCCCGCCCGAGGAGGCCCCGCCCGTGGGAGTCCCCACCGCGTCCGTTCGCACGCTGGGAGAGGGCGAATGAGCACGCTGGTCATCGCCGGTGGCACCGACGGCATCGGCAGGGCGCTGGCCGAGGTGTACCTGGGACGGGGCGACACGGTGGTCGTCATCGGCCGGAACCCCGAGAAGGGCCGCCGGTTCCTCGATGACGCGGACGCGATCGGCGCCGCCGGGCGGGCCGTCTTCGTCACGGCCGACCTCAGCCTGCTGAAGGAGACCTCCCGCGCCGCCGAGGAGATCCGCGCCGCGTTCCCGACGATCGACGCGCTCGTGTTCTGCGCCCGCCACTACCGCTTCCGGCGCACGGAGACCGCAGAGGGGTACGAGGAGAACTTCGCGCTCTTCTATCTGAGCCGCCATGTGCTGGGCGAGGCCCTCGCCGAGCCGCTCTCCCGCGCACGGCATCCGGTCGTCGTCAACGTGGCCGGTCCGGGCGCCGGGCTCGACATCGTCCGATGGGACGATCTCCAGCTCAGCCGCGACTACCACGGCGGGGCCGCGCTCGGTCACGGCGGAAAGCTCAACGACCTGCTGGGCGTCTCCTACGCCGAGCAGCACGGCCCGGCCGGGATCCGTTACGTGCTCATCCACCCCGGGGTCACGGCGACCGGCTTCTCCGGTGAGTACGACCGCGCGACGCTCGCCCACATCCGGTCGATGCAAGCGCACGCGAAGCCCGTCGGGGCAGCGCTGCCACCGATCACCGACGCCATCGACCAACCCCCCGCCGAAGCGCTCAGCGCCTACGTCGAAGGCCGTCGCATCCGGGTCGACACCCCCGACTTCGCCCCCGCCGCCGCGCGCCGGCTGCGCGACCTCACCGACCGTCTCCTTGCGGGGAGTTGACACTCCTGACGAAGACCTGAGATGGCGGCCCTGGGAAACGGAGGACGCCGGACGGAGACTGAGAGGGCGCCCGCCCCTCCCGCCCCCCGACTCCCAGGAGCCGCCACCATGTCCTACGTGTCCGCCGATCCCGTACGGGCCGTCCTCGACGATCCGCGCAGCGCGGCCGTACTCGTCACCACCGTCGCCACGCGGGGACCGGACCACACCCGGCGGACCGCCGAGCGGGCCGTCGCCGCCGCACGCCGCGTGCCGTGGCCGCGCGGGCTGCTCAGCCTGACCGTGTACACCAGCGGTGACGACGACTCCGTCCTCACCTACGCCCAGTGGGACGCCGTGGACCGGATTCCGGCCACCGGCTCTCCGGCCGGAGCGGGCGCTGTCTCCCGGGTGTTCCGGCACTACCGCACGGTCCGTGGCACCGCCGTGGAGGAGCCGGCGCCCGTCCCGGAGTCGTTCCCGGCGGCGTTCTTCCCCGCCGAGGACGAGCGGGCCGCCCGCGACTGGCTCGACGGGCTGCTCGCGGGGGAAGAGCGGACGGAGGGCGACGACCGGGCCTACCCCGGCGCCCTTGCCGCGCACCTCCACATCGCCTCGGACGGTCGCCAGGTGCTCAGCTTCTCCGAGTGGGTCGCGGAGGAGCCGGCCGTCGCCCACATCGAGGCGGTATGGGCCCCGGTGCTCAAGGACTTCGGCGGTACCGGCACCCTCTACCGCCACCACCGCACCCTCCTGCCCCCGGACGCGACCGCTCCGCGATGAAACGACCGCCACGGGTCGGCGGAACACCCCGGTCCTGGCCGGTGACACCTTCACCGCGGGCGCCCCGGCGCCTCCGGCCCTCGGCAGTGTCAGGGTTGCGGCGGCGGTCACCAGCAGCCCGGCCGCCGCGAGCAGCACGCTCCAGCGCATCCCGGCGAGGAACGAGTCGGCGCCCGCCAGCAGCGCCCCGAAGACGGCCACCGCGATCGCCCCGCCCACTTGGCGCGCTGTGTTGAGCACTGCCCCGGCGGTGCCCGCGCGGTCGGCGGGCACCGCGTCCAGGAGCATCGCGGTCAGGGCCGGCACCGCCAGCGCACCGCCGAGTCCGACCGGCACCATCAGCATCGCCACCACCCACGCCCCGGTGTGCGGGCCGACGACAAACAGGGACAGCAGCCCGCCCGCACCGACGAGCTGCCCCGCCGTCATCGGGACACGCGGTCCGCACCGGGCGGCCATCCGGGCGGAGGCCAGGTCCACCAGCGCCACCAGGGCCGTCATTGGCCATGAAGCCGACCACCAGGGACACCGTCACCACCCGGGTACGGAACAGCGTCATCGGCAGCATCGGGTGGGCGCCCCGCGCCTGCGCGACGAGGAAGCCCACGGCCGCGACGGCGACGGCGCCGACGACGGTCCAGACCGCGATGGCACGCGCTCGCTCGGCCCGGTCGGGGAAGCCCTAAACGGTCCCTGACGGCGTGCTCGGCCCGGACCGTGAGGACGCGCGCCCGGAGGATGAGGGCACGTTCCGGATGAACAGCACCGGCGTGACGGCGGTCGCGGCGGCGAACAGGCCGAACGCGAGGCGCATGCCGCCCAGTTCGGCCAGGAGGCCCACCAGCGCCGCGCCCAGGGGCATGGCGCCGAAGTTGAAGAGGCGGGACGCTGCGCCGTAGCGGCCGAGCATCTCGTCCGGCACCCTGCGCTGCGTAAGGGTGCGGGCGTTGACCGACCAGAGGGTGCCACCCATGCCACCCAGGAAGGCGCCGGCCGCCACCGCCCACAGGTTCGTCGTGAGCGCGGGCAGCGCCACCATCGCGATGGTGCCGATCAGGTCGGCGAACATCGCGCGTCGGGCACCGAGCACCCGGTTGACCCAGGTCACCGTCAGCGCCCCGGCCAGGCCGCCGACGCCGAGGGCGCTGAGCAGGATGCCGTACTCACGGGATCCGAGCCCCATGACCTGCTGGGCGTAGAGCGGTATGAGGGCCAGCCAGGCGCCCCAGACGGCGGAGAGCACGGCGACGAGCAGGGACAGGGTGCGCAGCAGGCGGTCGTTCCAGAGGAAGCGCACGCCCTCGGCGATGCGGCTGTTGACCGATGCGGGTGCCGTGTCCGGGGCGGGTGCGGCGGGGCGGAAGCGGCCGACGAGCAGGAGCAGGGCCAGGGCGGCGAGGGCGTAGGAGGCGCCGGTCACGCCGAGGGCGAGGCCGGTTCCGGCGGCCAGGAGCAGCCCTCCGACGAAGGGGCCGGCGAATTCCTGCCCCACGGTCTCCGCGCCCACCATCCAGGCGTTGGCCCGTTCGCGCCCGGCGGGCGGCACCGCGGCCGGGACCAGGGCGGATGCCGAGGTCGATGCCGCCACGTCGGCGACGCCGAGGACCGCTCCGGCGGCGAAGAGCACGTGGAGGGCGACGCCTCCGGTGAGGGCGGCGACGGTGAGCCAGGCCATCGCGGCCACGCGCATGCCGTTCGCCGTCCAGAGCAGCCGGCGGCGGTCGAGGCGGTCGACGAGGACGCCGATGTGCAGGGCGATGAGCAGCCACGGCAGCGTCAGGGTGAGGGAGACGGCGGTGACCTGCGCGGGTGAGCCGGTGAGCTGGGCGGCGAGGAGGGGCAGCGCCATCTTCATCACGCCGTCGGCGAGGTTGGTCGCGGCGGTGAATGCCACGAGGACGGCGGTGTTACGGCGCCCGAGGCGCGTCTCGTGCCGCGCGGTCGCGGTGCCCGTGTATTCGGGCGCTGTCGTGGTCATGGCCGTCCATCCCCCTGGTCGTCTCGGCAGCACACCGTCTCGCCAGCACGCCGTTTCGACAGCACGCCATCTCACCACCTAACGCGTTAGCCGGTGAGAGCACTGTGCCCCACGCCGTCCGCACCACGCAACCGGTAAAACCGATAGCCGGTAGAATGGTGGGGCGTACGGAAGGAGTGAGGCGCATGCTGGAGCAGCCGGTCCCGGCCGTCCTGGTCGAAGCCTTCGCCAACACGGTCGACGTGGAGGAAGCGAGCGACGAGATCGCCACCGCCGCCGGGCTGTCCGCCTGGCTCGCCGGGCGCGGCCTGCTCGACGCCCCGGTGGAGCTCGCGGCGGACGCGCACGCCGACTATCTCGCCCTGCGCGCGGGCCTCCGGGAGGAGCTGGGCGCGCACGTGGGCGACACCCCCGACCCCGCGCTGCTCGCCGCCACCGAGCGGGTCCTCGCCGCGCACCCGGTGCTGGTCACCGCCCGGGGCGCGCTCATCACCGCCCCGGGCCTGCCGCCGGAGCGCCGGCCCCTGGCCGCCCTGGCCATCGCCTGGAACGAGCTGGTCACCACCGGCGACGCGGCCCGGCTCAAGCGCTGCGCGGAGCACACCTGCGCCTGGGCGTTCTGGGACGTCTCGAAGAACCGCAGCCGCCGCTGGTGCTCGATGAAGGTGTGCGGCAACCGCAACAAGTCCCGCACCTACGCCACCCGGAAGCGGCAGGGCGTCTGACGACGCGTCCGGCCGGGCTCATCAGGAATCGAGAAGCGGGTGGCGCCGGGGCGTCCCTAGCCTGCTGGACATGGACATCTCACCCGTACGAAGTACCCCGGGGAAGCGCCCGACGGACGTGGCGCGGCTGCGCCGCGTCCGCGACCTGATCGACCGGACCTACGCCGCGCCGCTGGACGTGGTGGCGCTCGCACGCGGGGCGGACATGGCCCCCGGCTGGCTCAGCCGGCGGTTCCGGACCGTCTACGGGCAGTCCCCGTACGCCTACCTGACGGCGCGTCGCGTGGACCGCGCGACGCTTCTGCTGCGGGGCGATCTCGGCGTCGACGCCGTGGGCGCGGCGGTCGGCTGCGCGACGCCGGGGATATTCACCGCCCGCTTCACCGAGCTGGTCGGCATGGCGCCGGAGCGCTTCCGCCGCCTGACGGAGGGCGGGGCGGACACCGCAGGCGCGGCGGTGGGGCCCGGCATCGAGGGGCTGCCGGCGTGCCTGGCGCAGCGGGTCGCGAGAGCGGTCAGGAATCAAGAAGCCCCGGCACCGGCCCGGCCCCTAACGTGAAGTTCATGAACACCACCACTGACACCAAGCCCGCCGCCTCGCTCTCCTCCGTCACCCTTGAGGTGGCCGACGTCGAGGAGGCCCGCCGCTTCTACGCCGCCTTCGGCGTGGACACGCACATCCGGCTGCGGGCCCGCGAGGCCCAGGACACCGGATTCCGCGGCTTCACCCTGGCGCTCACCGTGTCCGGGCCGGCCACCGTCGACGGCTTCGTCGCCGCCGCGGTCGACGCCGGAGCCACCGTGCTGAAGCCGGCCGCCAAGTCGCTGTGGGGGTACGGCGGCGTCGTACAGGCCCCGGACGGGACGATCTGGAAGATCGCGACCTCGTCCAAGAAGGACACCGGGCCCGCCACCCGCGAGATCGACGAGTTCGTGCTGCTGCTCGGCGTGCAGGACGTGAAGGCCACCAAGCAGTTCTACGTGGACCGGGGTCTGGCCGTCGGCAAGAGCTTCGGCGGGAAGTACGCCGAGTTCCAGCCCGGCGAATCCTCCGCCGTCAAGCTGGCCCTGTACAAGCGCCGCGCCCTCGCCAAGGACCTCGGCGTCCCGGACGACGCGGCCGGCTCCCACCGGATCGTCCTCGGCGGCACCGCCGGCGCCTTCACCGACCCGGACGGCTTCGCCTGGGAGCCCACCACCTCCGCCGACCACGCCTGACCCGCACGCCGCCCCGCTTTTCCCGTACGAGAGGACCCCTGCCATGCCGACGTCGAAGACCTCCGAGAACTACAGCGGATTCACCGCCGAGGAGCGGGCCGCGATGAAGGAGCACGCGCGCGAGGAGAAGAAGGCGGCCTCCCGGCGCGGCGCGTCCCGGGCCGAGAAGGAGGCGGCGGCGGAGCAGGACGTCCTCGCGAGGATCGCCGAGATGCAGGACGCCGACCGCGCCCTCGCCGAGCGCATCCACAAGATCATCAAGGAGGCCGCTCCGGAGCTGGCGCCGAGGCTCTGGTACGGCATGCCGGCGTACGCCAGGGACGGCAAGGTCGTCTGCCACTTCCAGAGCGCGGAGAAGTTCAAGTCGAGATACGCGACGCTCGGCTTCAGCGACCAGGCCGCGCTGGACGACGGCGCGATGTGGCCGGCCGCCTACGCGCTGACCGGGCTGACCGCGGCCGCCGAGGAGCAGATCACCGCGCTCGTCCGGAAGGCGGTGGGCTGAGGCCCACTCCCCTACGGCCCTCCCCTGCCGCTCCCTGCCGCAGGGGTTGACCGCGATGTGAGACTTGCGCCATGGACATGGGGCGCGAGTCGCGGTGGGAGAAGGACGCGATGACGGTGGAGATCATCTTCGCTCTGGTGACGGCCGCCGTGCTGGGGGCGGCCGTCTTCGCGGCCGTCTTCGCCGTCGCCCTGGCGTTCGGCGTCACCGGCCCGGCACGTGAACACACCCTGACCGGAGGTGCGCTGCTCGGCGCGGCGGCCGGGGTGTGGCGCGTGGTGCGGGTCCTGCGCCGGTTCGACGCGCGGCGCCGACAGGGTCACTGAGCCGCGGAGGCTTTCGGCCCGGGTCGCTGAGCCGCGGAGGCTTGCGCTGCGGCCTGGAGGCGCAGCCCGGCCAGGGTCAGGTCCAGCGCGGAGCGGAACTGGTCCACGTCGTCGTGACCGTCGAACTCGTCCACGATCTCGTGGACGAAGGGGTAGTCCTCCGGATCGAGCCCCCGCCAGGCCGTGGCGAACCGCCCGAGGTATTCGTCGCGGTTCACGGCGCCTTCGAGGATCTCCTCCGGCGGTTCCTGCCCCATGTCGACGGCGGAGCCGACCACGACCCCGACGACCGCGGAGACGGCGTGGAAACGCTGACGCGCGTCGAGCTTCAGGCGGAGCGTCTGCCGGCCCAGGGTCTCGTACACACGCAGGGAATTGCTCTGCACATCGGTGTTGCGCATGAAGTACGCGCCGAGCCAGGGCCTCTCCACGACCGCGTCGAACAGCGTCAGGGCCATGGCGCGCAGGTCGTCGATGGGGTCGTCGCTCTCCGGCAGCTTCTCGATCTCGGCGAGCACCGTGCCCATCACATGGTCGGTGGCGCGGTCGAGCAGCTCGTCCTTGCTCGCGACGTACCAGTAGATGCTGGCGACGCCGCCGCCCAGCCGCTGCGCGAGCGCGCGGAACGTCAGCGCGGGCGCACCGGCCTCGTCCAGCAGGGCCACCGCCTCGGTCAGCACGGACTCCATCGAGTGCGAAGCCCGGCGGCGTCCCCCGTCGGCCCGGCGCCGCTGCTGTGCCATGGCTTGCTCCTCTCGCTTTTTGCATCGTATCGAACGCTGTTCTATCGTAGCTCATCGTACGGCGTTCGATAGCCGAACGATGTTCGATCGAAAGGACCGCGCCATGACTACCGCCCCACCCGGAAACGGGTCCCGTTCCTATCCCTCGCTGCGTGCGGCGTGGATACCCCTGGCCGCCCTGTGCCTGGCCTTCTTCGTCGAGATGGTCGACAACACCCTGCTGTCGATCGCACTGCCCACGATCGGCCGCGACCTCGGCAGCGGCACGACCGCGTTGCAGTGGGTCACCGGTGCGTACTCGCTGACGTTCGGCGGCCTTCTGCTGACCGCCGGATCGATGGCGGACCGGCTCGGCCGCCGCCGGGTGCTGCTCATCGGGCTCACCGTGTTCGGGGCGCTCAGCCTGTGCGTCGCCCTCGTCTCCACCGCGGGCGAGCTGATCGCCCTGCGCGCCGCGCTCGGCGTTGCCGCCGCCGCGATGGCTCCGATCACGAACTCCCTGGTCTTCCGCCTGTTCGATGACAAGGCCCTGCGGATGCGCGCGATGACCGTGATGATCATCGTGGGCATGTCCGGCTTCGTGCTCGGCCCGCTGCTCGGCGGTACGGCGCTGGCGCACGTGCGCTGGGAGTGGCTGCTGCTCGTCAACGCCCCGATCGCGCTGATCGCGTGCATCGGCGTCCGGCTCGGCGTCCCGGCCGACCGCCCCGAGGACCTGACCAAGGACCGGCTCGACGTGCCGGGCGCGCTGCTGAGCGTCGCCGCCATCGGGCTCGCCTGCTACTCGCTGACCAGCGGTGTCGAGAACGGCTGGCTCTCCGGGATCACCCTGGGGTCGATCGCGGGCGCGGTCGCGGCCGCGTACGCCTTCGTCCGGCACGAGCGGCGCAGCTCGGCGCCCATGCTGGATCTCCGGGTCTTCTCGAACGGCACGGTGCGCGGGGCCACCCTCGCGCAGATCGGGACGTCGATCGCGATGGCCAGTGTGATGTTCGGGCTGATCCTGCACTTCCAGTACGCGTACGGGTGGAGCCCGGTCCGGGCCGGCCTGGCCAACCTGCCCATCATCGTGACGATGCTCATGGCCACCCCGCTGTCCGAGTGGCTCGCCCGCCGGTTCGGGCACCGCATCGCCTGCCTGGTGGGCGCGGCCTGCCTGGCGGGGTCGCTGGCCGGTCTCGCCTGGGGCGTCGAGCACGGATACGCCGTCATCGCGGTGTGCATGGTGCTGATGACCGTGGGGCTGCGCACTGTGATGACGATCTGCGCGGTGGCCCTCGTGGACGCGATGCCCAGCAACCGCACGTCGATCGCCGCCGCCCTGAACGACACCGCCCAGGAGGTCGGCTCCAGCGTCGGCACCGCGGTGGTCGGCACGCTGATCGCCGCACTGGTCACCACCTCGCTCCCCGCCGGGGTGTGGAGCGGCGACCTCGTCGCGTCCTTCTTCCACGGCGAACGGATCACCTACGCGCTGCTCGCCGTCGTCGTCGGCCTGATCGCGGCCGGTGGCGCGCTGAGCCTCACCGACTCGCACAGCGTCGAGGAACACCCGGTCGAGGAACACCCGGTCGAGGAACCCGTCTGATGTGCGCCCCGGCAGCGGAGCCCGTCGGTCCCGGGCTCAGCTGCCGGAGAGGCGGGGGGCCCGGCCGCGTATATGGCCGGGCCCTCCCTCATTCACCGGCGTCCGCCGAACTCCCAGTCGTGGACCTCGATGTCGGCGTACTGGTCCGTTGTGAGGACAGCGCGTGCCTCGTCCGGGCTCGCGGCCCTGAGCAGACAGGCCGTACCGAGCCATGTCCCGCCGTCGTCGGACAGCAGCGGCCCGTACGCGATCAGGTCGTCCTGCGCGGCCGGCGGGCCCGGGTCGGCTCCGGGGCCTTCGCCGAAGCCGATCACCAGGTAGCGGTTGCCGCCGCCTTCCGAACCCCCGGGAAAGTCCCACATGGTGCGGCCCAGCACGTTGCGCCAACGACGTATCAGCACGTCCCGATAGGCGCCTGCCTGGTAGTTGGGCTCATCGAAGGCGAACGCCCGGGCGGTGGCCGCATCGGGGAGGTCCACGATGTGCACGCTTCCGGTGGGCGTCTCACCGTCTGCGGCGAAGGTCGGGCCCCGGGCGATCAGCTCCTTCGCGTACCGGTCCATGTAGGACCAGTGCTCCTCCAGCAACTCTTCGCGCAGAGCGAGGGAGCCCGGCCGGTCTCGGTGGTAGCAGAAGTACTCCATGGCCACAGACCCTTCCGCGTCGACGGCGCCCGCTCAACCGGTTTCGGGCTCCCGGTGCGCGGTACCTGCGGGTCGGCCCCGGAACACCGGCCGTGCTACTGGGGTCCGACGGCCGGGTTGGCTCCCCGGTATGACGCCGTCGGTGCGGCCGTGCCCCTACCGTCCGGTCATCGCACCGAACCCGAGAAGGTGGCTCCCCATGGCACTCGCACCCGACGCCCTCCCCGCACGCCGCCGTCCACTGCCCCGGCAGGCGGCCCGGCTCCTGGCCCATGCGCTGCTGGCCCTGCCCGCCACCGTCCTCGTGCTGCTTCTGGCCCTGACCGGCCAGGCATCCACCGCCGGCCGGCTCCAGGGGCGCCTCGCGTCCCTCGGCGGGCTGACCGCGTCCCCGTCGGCCCCGGACCGCTTCCGGGCCGTCGTCGGCCGGGCCCTCCGCGGCCTCCCGGCGAACGCCCTCGCCTTCGCGCTGGCCGCCCCCTCCGTGACCCTTCTCCTCACCCGTGGCCTGCTGTACCCGCTGGCGACGGCGGGCGAGGACACCGCCAACGCCTGGGGCGGCCCCACCCCGGCAGGCGCCTGGGCAGCCCACTTCGCGATCGCCCTGGCCATGGTCACGGCGGTAGCGGCCCTCCTCACCACCACCCGCCGCCCGCACCGCTGGTAGCCGACGAGAACCGCTCCCGTCCGTCGGCGTCAGCCGGTCGCGCCGTCGACCACCCCGGACAGCGCGTCGGCGGACTCCGGGGTGAGCCGGTAGAAGCCCTGAAGGCTGATCGAGTTCTCGAGGCGGCCGTCCACCACGTACTTCAGGACACGCGTCCGGCCTCGCCGGTTCTGCCAGGTCAGCTGCGGGAGCAGGTCCCCGGGGACCTGCACGTCGAAGCGTACGGGGGTCGACGCCACGTGCACCGCCTCGGCGCCGCAGCCCTCGGCGCCGAGCATCGACCAGTCGTCGTGGCCCGGATGAGCGGGGTCCTCCCATGTGGCGGGAGGCGTGCCGCAGCAGTCACCCCGGACCCTGTCGACCACGCGCAACCGGCTCACTACGTAGACCTGGCGCTGGCTGACGTGCACCGCGTACACCGTGTCCCCGGCGCTCGCGCCCGCCCACCTGGGCAAGGAGGAGTGCACGCCACTGAAGACAACCGGCGGCCGCTCGCCCACCCGGCCCGCCTTGCGCAGGGCCCGGCACACATCATGGGTCCACAGGACCGTAAAGGCATCAGACATGGCGTGATCGTACGGACGGAGACTGACATCGACGGCCGCGGTCGTGCCAGGGTGAACGGCATGGACTGGCAGGCCGAAAGCCCGGAACTCTGGACGTTCCTCGGGTCGCTGCACGACGGCGAGATCCTCACCGGCACCGTCGCGGCGATCGAGAGGTTCGGGGTCTTCGTGGCACTGGACGAGGGCCCGGGACATCCCATATTCCCCGGCGTCGGGTTCCTCACCATGCCCGAGCTGTCATGGCGACACTTCAACGATCCGGAGGAGGTCGTGCGGATCGGACAGCGCGTCACGTGCGAGTTCATCGGCTTCGACACCCACAACGCGGAGGCCAGGCTGTCCCTGCGCGCCCTGCAACCCGATCCGCTTGAGGCCTTCGCCTACCGCACCGAAGTCGGCCACATACTGCGCGGGACGGTGGACGCGGTGTGCTCCATCGGCGTATTCGTCGATGTAGGGGACGGGATCGTCGGGCTGGTGCCGTTCAGGGAGCATCTCCGTCTCACCGAAGTTCCCGGTCTGCTCCCGGTAGGCCGGTCGGATGGCTTCGAGGTCGGTGCGGACATCACCATCGTCGTACTGGACATCGACCTGTCGCACAGACGCCTGCTGTTCGCCCGGGCGGACACCCGCCGGCAAGCACGTGTCGTACTGCCCGGTCAGGAAGCCGGCCCTTGACCGCCGGTGCTCGGCCGCCGATGAGTTTTCGGGGGATCGGCAGTCGTTACTGGGGCACGCACAGGATCGTGAAGGGACTGTCCGATGACTGGCCTCATGGTGGACTTCATCATTTCGCTCGACGGATACGCGTCCGCCGAGGGCTGGCCCGGGTTCTGGGGGATGGAGGGGCCCGAATACCTCGCGTGGATCGACAGTGAGGGCGAGAAGCGGCACGTCACCCTGATGGGGGCCACGACCTACCGGCTCATGTCCGGGTTCGCCGCGCAGATGCCCGATGACCCCGGGTTCGCCGAGCTGAACGCGATGCCCAAGGTCGTGTTCTCGTCCACGCTGGAACCGCCTCTCGCCTGGAAGAACACCGAGCTCGTCAGAGGGGACGCCGTCGAGGCCGTGCGGGAGATGAAGCGGACCGGGACGCGTCCGCTGCGTACGCTCGGCAGCCTCAGTCTGTGCAGGGCGCTGCTCGTGGCCGGTCTCGTGGACCGCTTCCGGGTCGTCGTCTTCCCGGTCATCACCGGCGCCACCGGGCGGGAAAGGATCTTCGACGCGTACCCCGATATCCGCCTCGATCTGGTCGGGAGCCGCACCTTCGACGGCCGGCTCCAGCTGCTGGAGTACGCCCCCACCATTCTCGACGGGCCGCCCGGCGAGGACGGAGAAGGTTCTGGTCAGGCGTCCTGAGGCCGTGCCGGAGCGGTGGCGTCCGCGTCCACGGCTTCCACGGCTTCCACGGCTTCCACGGTGAACGTCTCGCCGGCGGCCGGTACGCCGACTCCGTGCCAGGTGAAGGGAATTCCGCGCGCCGTCTCCAGGTCGGGTCCGTCCATCAGCTGGAAGTGCACATGGGGCTCGGTCGAGTTGCCCGAGTTGCCGCAGTGGGCCAGCAAGTGGCCGGGCTCGACCTCGTCGCCCGGCCGGACGCGCAGGGAGCCGCGCCGGACGTGCGCGTACATGGCGTGTGTTCCGTCGCCCAGGTCGAGGACCATGT
The DNA here is from genome assembly GCF_044761525.1 of Streptomyces sp. NPDC097595. NCBI lineage: Bacteria > Bacillati > Actinomycetota > Actinomycetes > Kitasatosporales > Streptomycetaceae > Streptomyces > Streptomyces sp. NPDC097595. The sequence continues at coordinate 104,717 of NZ_JBIWCN010000005.1, forward strand.
GGTTGCCGACGATGCGACGGCTGCCGCCTATGGTCCGGCCGACGCCCTCGACCAGCCAGAAGTACAGGACCCCGGCGAGCGAGCTGCGGCTCAGGTGGTCGCGCTGGCCGTCCTCCGCGTGCACGACGGTGGCGCCCGCGACCGCGTACAAGGGGGCGCCGAAGGCGGGATAGTCCCGGTTGCGCCGGGCGACGGGCCAGAACCAGACGGGGGCGGGGCGCGCGGGTCCGTCCGCCGGCTCGGCCACGATGTCGATGGCGTAGGTCTGCGCCAGGCTGTGCGTTCCGTGGCTCGGGACCTTGTCGGCGGGGCTGTTGAGCGCGGACCAGCGGCCGGTCACCGGGGGCGCCACCGCGACGTGTGGCGGGGGCGCGGTCTCGATCCGATGGCGGGCGGAGCGGGCCGTCACCAGGCCGATTCCCATCGCACCGAGGGCCGGGAGCCAGCTCAGCCAGTAGTTGTACGGCAGCTCCACGAAGAATCCGACGACGATCTGGGCGAAGAAGACCACCCACAGCGCGTACTGGACCTTCGCGGCGATCTTCCGTCGGTCCACGGACATGTACTCCCCCTTGTGCGTCATCGGTGTACGCGATCGGCGTACGCGATCGGTCAGGTCATGGGGCGTGCGGCGGTGAGCACCACCAGGAGTGGCACGACTCGCCCCGCCGGTATCTCGTAGCGGCCGCGCTCCGGGGAGTGCAGCCAGCCGGCGCCCGTCAGCTGACGCAGATGGTGGTAGACCTGGCCGGTCGTCCCGACACCGTCGAGCGCGGCCAGTTCGGCCGCGGTGCGCAGGCCGCCCAGGACCTCGCGCAGCAGCGTCAGCCGTACGGGATGGCCGAGCGCGGCGAACGACGTGGCCGCCTCCGACCAGTCGTCGTCCAGCACCGTCCCGACCGGCAGCCCGTACTGCCATTCGTAGCGATGCCCGGTCGGTACGCGCACCGCGCCGGTGAACAGCACGGCGCCGTCCGCCTCCTCCGTCACCGGATGCCGCGCCTTCAGCGCGTCGAGCGCCCAGAAGTCGGCCTGCGCCACGGGGGGCGCGGGCGCGGCGGGGGCCGCCTGCACCAGCTCGGCCAGGCGTCGTTCGAGCTCGGTGACACGCTCCTCCAGGTCCATACATCGAGATTACGTAATTACGGAGTTACACGCAAGGGTGAATTTACACCATGAGTCACGCAGGCTTAATTGCGCAGCCCAAGCTGCGCACATTAGGCTGCACGCATGAACGAGACCGAGCAGACCGTCTCCGAGACGGCCGCACGCGCGGCGCACGAGATCCGCGTGGTGTACAGCCGGCTGCGGCGGCGCATGCGGGAGACGTACGACCGCGGTGAGCTCACGCCCTCCCAGACCTCCCTCCTCAGCCGGCTCGACAAGGACGGCGAGGCGTCGGTGGTCGATCTGGCCGCCGCCGAGGGCGTACGGCACCAGTCGGTGGCGAGCACCGTCGGCACTCTGGTCGAACGTGGTCTGGTCAGCCGTCGTCCGGACCCGGAGGACGGCCGCCGGCAGCTGGTGTACGTGACCGACAGCGGGCACACCTTCCTGGAGGACCGCCGTCGCGCCGGGGAGGGCTGGCTCGCCCGGGCCCTTGAGGAGCAGTGCACGGAGGAGGAACGGCGCGAGCTGCTGGCCGCGATGACCGTCCTGGAGCGGATCGTCCGGTCGTGAGTACGGGAATGACGCGCGCCCTGAAACGGTGGCGCCCCGGGCGGGACAAGGACTCGGCGCAGGGCTTCGACCGGCGGCTGCTCGCCCCGATGATGACGGGGGCCGCCCTCAACCCGGTCAACTCCTCCATCATCTCGGTCTCCCTCGTCCCGATCGGGGCGGCCTTCGGCGCTCCGCCCTCCCAGACGGCGTGGCTGATCTCCGCCCTGTATCTGGCGACCGCGATAGGCCAGCCGGTGATGGGCCGGCTGATCGACCTGTTCGGGCCCCGGCGCCTGTTCCTGGCCGGGACGGCGCTGACCGGGATCGCGGGGGTCGTCGGCATGCTGGCGCCCGGCCTCGGCATGCTCGTCGCCGCGCGGGTGCTGCTCGGATTCGGCACCTGCTCCGGCTATCCGGCCGCCATGTACCTGATCCGCAGCGAGGCCCGGCGCACGGGCGAGAAGAGCCCCGCCGGGGTGCTGACCGCGCTCGCGATCACGACCCAGACCATTGCCGTGGTCGGCCCGAGCGTCGGCGGACTGCTCGTCGGCGTCGGCGGCTGGCGCGCCACCCTGGCCGTCAACATCCCGCTGGCGCTGCTCGGCCTGTACCTCGGGGCGCGCCGCATCCCGGCGCTCCCCGGGACGGCCCGCACGGACGGCCGCTCCTGGGTGCGGAGCCTGGATCTGCCGGGGATGGGGCTGTTCGCCGTGGCGCTGTCGTGCCTGCTGCTGTTCCTGATGGACATCGGCAGCGGCGCCTGGTGGCTGCTGGTGCTCACCCTCGCGGCCGGTGCCGGATTCACCTGGCGCGAGCTGCGCGCCGGGGAGCCGTTCATCGACGTACGCGTCCTCGGCGGGAATCTGCCGCTGGTCGCCACGTACGGCCGCGCCCTGCTCTGTTACGTCGTCACCTACGCCTTCCTGTACGGGTTCACCCAGTGGACCGAGCAGGGGCGCGGGCTGTCCGCCTCGCAGGCAGGGCTGGTCCAACTGCCCCTGTTCGCCACGGGGATCGCCGTCTCCGCCCTCACCGGACGGCGCCAGGCCGTGCGCGGGAAGCTCCTGGTGGGTGCGGCCGGGCAGATCGTGGCGTGTGCGCTGCTGCTCCTCCTGCACGACGACAGCCCGGTGTGGATGCTGCTGGCCGTCGTGGTCGTCCTCGGTGTGCCGCAGGGGCTGAACGGCCTCGCCCTTCAGAACGCGGTCTACCACCAGTCCGACGCCGAGCGCATCGGCTCGTCCGCCGGGCTGCTGCGCACGTTCGGCTACCTCGGCGCGATCACCGCGTCGGCCGCGAACGGCGCCTTCTTCGGGCAGCGCGCCGACACCGGCGGGCTGCACCACCTGGCCTGGTTCATGCTCGCCACCAGCGTCCTGTTCCTGGTGGTGACCGTCGCCGACCGCTCGCTGCGCCGCATCGGCGAGAGCGCCAAGAGCGACTCCCAGAACGACTCCCAGAACGATGAGGAAAACCCATGACCCGCCCCGCCCTGCTCGTGATGGACCTCCAGAAGGCCATCGTCGGCCGCGTCCCCGATCTCGACCCCGGCTTCACGCCGAGGCTCGCCAGGGCCGTCGCCGCGGCCCGCCGGGCCGATGTGCCCGTGGTGTACGTCGTCGTCGGCTTCCGGCCTGGCCGCCCCGAGGCCCAGTCCAGCCCGCTCTTCGGGACCCTGCCCGAGGGGGCCTTCACCGGGGCCGACCCGGGGGCGGAGATCCACCCCGACCTCGCGCCACTCGCCGGTGAGGCCGTCGTCACCAAGAAGCGGGTCAGCGCCTTCACGGGCAGCGACCTCGATCTCGTCCTGCGCGGGGCGGGCGTCGACCACCTGGTCCTGGCCGGGCTTTCGACGAGCGGCGTCGTGCTGTCCACGCTCCGCCAGGCGGCCGACCTCGACTTCCGGCTCACCGTCCTGGCCGACGGCTGCGCCGACCGCGACCCGGAGGTGCACCGGGTGCTCACCGAGAAGGTGTTCCCGAACCAGAGCGCGGTCACGACGGTGGACGCCTGGATCACGGGCCTGGGCTGACCCCCTCCGCGCCGACCGGCTCCACGGCGTCCAGATCGTCGGCGTAGTGCTCGATCGCCCGCCGGTACTGGCGCACCCCGGGGTCGTCGGAGGCGGTGGCCAGCGTCTTCAGGAGCAGCCCCACCGCCTCGCGGCCCTCGCCGCGGTTGTACAACGCCATGGCCAGGAACGCCTGGAGCACCGCATCCTCCGGGAACGCGTCGAGCCCGCGCCGCAGTGTCCGCGCGGCCTCCTCGTAACGCCCCAGGACCCGGTAGGTGCTCCCGAGCCCGAGGAACACCCCGTGCCGGTCCTCGCGGGCAAGCCCCTCCCCCGCCAACGCTCGCTCGTAGAACGGCACGGCCTCCGCCTCCAGGCCGAGGACGTCGTGCGCCCAGGCGGTCTGGTAGGCGATCACGGCGTCCTCCGGATACCGCCGCGCCAGCTCCAGCAACCGCTCCCGGGCGGCCCCGGCCTCCCCCTGCTCCCGCAGCCGCACGGCGCGCGCCAGGGCGAGGTCCCTCTCACGGTCATCGCTCATGCGGCCCCACGTTGGCACACAGGGACATCGCCCGCACCACCCGCCCCCTGCCACGCTGTGCGAGTTGCCGCATGCGGACCGTTACCCGCACCATGGGATTATCGTCCGGGTCGGCTCGTACGGCCTCACCGCCAGGGACGGGATGGGTGCGGCTCATGGCCAGGTACTTCGAGAACGGCGCCGGTGAACTTGTGGCCGACGCGTTGTCCGGCTTCGCCCGTGCGCATGCGGATCTGGTGCGGTACGACGCGGCGGACGGATTCGTCACCGCGCGGCACACCGCGCCCACGCGGCGGGTGGGGCTGTTGTCGGGGGGCGGGTCCGGGCACGAGCCGCTGCACGCGGGGTTCGTCGGGGCGGGCATGCTCGATGCCGCCTGTCCGGGGAGGGTGTTCGCCTCGCCGCACAACCGGCAGATCTTCCGGGCCTCCCGCGCGGTGGCGGGGCCGGACGGCGTGCTGCACATCGTGAAGAACTACACGGGCGACCGGATCAACTTCGGCATCGCGGCCGAGCGCCTCGCCGACACGGGGATCGCCTGTGCGCGGGTCCTCGTGGACGACGACCTGGCCACCGACTCGGAGGACATCGCCGCCGGACGGCGCGGCACGGGCGCCACGGTGCTGCTGGAGAAGGTCCTGGGCGCCGCCGCCGACACGGGCATGGGGCTCGACGAGCTGGTGGAGCTGGGTACGGGCCTCGCGGGCCGGTGCCGTACGCTCGCCGTCGCCTCGGCCGCGCACCACGCGCCGGCCACCGGAGAGCCGGCGTTCGAACTGCCGCCCGGTGAGCTGGAGTACGGCGTGGGGATCCACGGGGAACGCGCCGCCCGCACCCGGGAACAGGACACCGTGGGCGCGTTGGTGGAGGAGATGACGGGGGCGCTGCTGGACGCGTTGCGGCCCGGGCCCGAGGAGTCCGTAGTCGCCCTCGTCAACGGGCTGGGCTCGGTCACCTCGCTGGAGCTGTACGCGGTGTTCGGCGAGCTGGGGCGGGTGCTCGACGCCCGAGGGGTGCGGCTCGCGCGCCACCTCGTGGGCGAGTACGTGACGGCGCTGGACATGCGGGGGTTCTCGCTCACGCTCATGGCCGCCGGCCGGACCGCCCTGGATTTCTACGACGCACCCGTGCACACCCCGGCACTGCGGTGGTGACCGGTCAGCCCCCTGCGGGACCAAGGTACGAGGAGGGCCCATGACGAGCGACGCTCTGGACGGTGCACGGACCCGCGAGTGGGCGGAGCACTTCGCGGACTCAGTCCACGCGACGGAGGCCGAGCTGACCGAGCTCGACCAGCGGGCGGGCGACGGCGACTTCGGCGCCAACCTCGCCGCCGGGGTCCGGGCCGCCGGACCGCTGCTCGACCGGCTGGCGGCGTCGGCCGGGCCCGGTGAGCACCTCGGCGCCCTGGCCACCGCCTTCCTGGACGAGGTCGGCGGGACCAGCGGTCCGCTGTTCGGGCTGCTGTTCCAGGCGATGGGCCGGGCCGCCGGCTCCGGTCCCGGGCTGACGACGGGCGCGCTCGCCGAAGGCGCCGCCGAGGGCCTGGCCGCGATCCGCCGCGTCGGGGACGCGGCGCCCGGTGACAAGACGCTGGTCGACGCGCTGGCCCCGGCCGCCGAGGCGCTGCGGGCGGCCGGGGACGCACCGCCCGCCGACGCCCTGGCCGCCGCCGCGGACGAAGCGTGGCGGGGGGTGCGGGAGACCGCGTCCCAGGCGGCGCGCATGGGGCGGGCGAGCTACCTGGGCGAGCGGGCCACCGGCGTCCCGGACCCGGGGGCCGTGGGCATGGCGCTGTTCTTCGCGTCCGCGGCGGGCACGGTGCGGCGGCTGGCGCCCCACCTCGCCGGCGGCTGACCCGCCCGCCGGTCAGGGGCCGAGGCGGCTGCGGGCCCAGCTGAGGAGCTCGGGGTCGGCCAGGCTCGTCACCCACAGGTCGGCCTGCTCGCCGTCCGGGTCCGGCGGGCGCGTCCCGATGCCGATCACCCGGAGGCCGGCCCGGCGCGCCGACTCCATGCCGGTCAGCGAGTCCTCCACGGCCAGGGCCTCCTCCGGCGGTACGCCGCAGAGGCGGGCGGCCGCCCGGTACACGTCCGGCTCGGGCTTCGGCCGTACCTTCTCGCCGGCGACCACGACATGCTGGAAGCAGCCGAGGAGCCCGGCCCGGTCGAGGCATGACTCCACCGTGGCCCGGGGGCAGTTGCTGGCCACCGCGAGGGGGCGGTGGCGGGCGGCCAGCCGGACCAGCGAGGCGGCGCCCGGCATGGTGACCGGGTCCTCCTCGACCAGCGCGGTGAAGGTGCTCAGGAGGGTGTCGGCGAAGTCGCCGGCCAGGTCAGGCTTTCCCGTCTCCCGGGCCATCAGGGCGCCGCACTCGATGTAGTGCACGCCCTTCGCCCGGTCGGCGAACCCCGCGGGCGGGGTGAGCCCGAAGAGCCGGAAGGTGATGGTGCGGGCCTCCTGCCAGTGCCTTTCCGTATCCATCAGGGTGCCGTCGCAGTCGAAGACCAGGGCGGACGGGGACCAGGAAAGGATGCGATGAGCTGTCATGTAACCGCCGTTCTCGGAGGCTGCGCCGAACCGGTGAGGTACAAGGGCGCAGACATGTGCCGGATGGCACACCTGTGGAAGGGAGGAATCGGACGCGGGCGTCGCTCCGTGGGCGCGGCGGCCAGGTCGATTCCGCTGGGCGCCGCGACGGACTCGCGACCCCGAGGGTCAGCCCGTCCGAAACATCATGACCGTTACGTTATTTCGGCTGCCCAGAATTCCGCAATCACCAATTCGAGTGCACCGGAATACCCGAAGAAGCACCGCACGGCTGCGCGGCTCGGGCGATGAATAATAGGATCGTCGCGCGATGCGACTGCGCCCCCCGCAAGGAGCGTGACGGCCTTTTATGTCGCGGCGCCAGAACGTATGAGCGAAGGTGGAACAAGTGCAGGACAGGGCGCGCGCTACCCGCAGAGTGCTGTTGGAATCGGCGGCACATCTATTCGTAGAACGGGGATATGTGGGCACGAGTGTCAATGACATAAGTGACCACTCAGGAAAGACCAGCGGCGCGATCTACTTCCATTACTCCAGCAAGGAAAAACTCGCGCTCGCCGTCGTGCGGGAGCAGTTCGCCAGCTGGCCGCAGCTCGCGGCCACCTACGCCGCACCCGGCATCCCCCCGCTGGAGAAGCTGGTCGCGCTCAGCTTCCGCGTCGCCCAGTCCCTCAGCGAGGACGTCGTGGCGCGGGCCGGCGCGCGACTGTGGGCGGAGCGCCGGACCATCGGGGCGCCCGTGCCGACGCCGTTCGGCTCCTGGGCGCTGGCCTGCGCCCGGCTCCTCGCCCAGGCCAAGTCGCGGGGCGAACTCGCGGACGGGGTCGAGCCGTCGGCGGCGGCCGTGGCGCTGGTGTGCGGGTTCTACGGGCACTGCACCCTGACCGACGAGATGCCGGGCAAATGGGACTGGACGGAGCGGCTCGATCAGTGGTGGCGGCTGGCCCTCGCCTCGCTCCAGGCGGAGCCCGACCCGGCGGCCCTGCTCGCCCGGGCCCGCGCCCGGATCCCCGCACAGGCGGACGGCTCGCGGGCCGGCCGGACGGCCGCCTCCCCCTCTCCCCGGTGACGGGCATCACAGGCTCAGGACTCTTGACGCCCTCCTTCCAAACCGGTTTGGTTGTCCTCGTTCGAGCAGTCAAACCGGTTTGAAGACACTCGTCTTCGGCCCACGGGCAAGGAAGTCCAGGCACATGGCACGCAAGCCCACCATCGCGGATGTCGCTCGGCGGGCCGGTGTTTCACGCGCCACGGTCTCCTTCGCTCTGAACGACCGGCCCGGTGTCGCCGAGGAGACGAAGCTGCGGATCCTCGCGGCGAGCCGGGAGCTCGGCTGGACCCCCAGCCGTCAGGCCCGGGCCCTCTCGCTCGGCAAGGCCGGCGCCTTCGGACTCGTCCTCGCCCGCGACGCGGAGCAGGTCGGGGCCGACCCCTTCTTCCCGGCGTTCATCGCCGGGGTCGAGGCGGTGATCGGGCAGCGCGGCGACGGGTTGATGATCCACATCACCGCCCCGGACCACGAGCAGAGCGTCTACCGGCGCCTCGCCTCGGAGCAGCAGGTGGACGGGGTCCTCCTCACCGACCTGCGCCGCGACGATCCGCGCCCCGCGCTGCTGCGGGAGCTCGGTCTGCCGGCCGTCGTGGTCGGCCAGCCCGAGTGGGGCGACGGTCTGACGGCGGTGAGCCTGGACGACGAACCGGCGTACACGGCCGCCGTCCGCCACCTCGCGGAGCTGGGCCACCGGCGCATCGCCCACGTCGAGGGGCCGCAGGAGCTGCTGCACGCCCACCGGCGCCGGACCGCGTGGGAGCAGACCCTGCACGCGCTCGGCCTGCCCGAAGCCCCTGTGCTGCCCGGCGGGTTCACACCCGAGGGCGGCGCGCAGGCGACCAGGCAGCTGCTGGCCTCGGCCGAACCGCCGACCGCGATCGTCTACGGCAACGACCTGGCCGCGATGGCCGGGCTCTCGGTCGCCCAGGAGCTGGGTGTCCGAGTGCCCGACCAGTTGTCGCTGGTCGGCTACGACGACGCGCCCCTGACGCGGTACAGCTATCCGCCGCTCGCCTCCGCGCGGGCGGACGCCCGGGGCTGGGGCGAGGCGGCGGCCCGCGCGCTCGACGCGGTCGTCGCCGAGGGAGCCGCCGACCATGTGCGGCTGCCCCCGGCGCAGTTCGTGCCCCGGGCGTCGATGGGGCCGGCGCCCCGCCGGTGACGTAACGGGGGCAATCGACCGGTCGTGCTCGCGCCGACCGGGAATTCCGCGCGGCGACGAGGCCGCGTGAACAGTTCGGAGATCAATCATGCTGAGGAGAACGGCGTACGCGCTGCTCGTGCTCGCTCTCGCGGGCACGGCGACGGCCTGCGGCCGGTCGGCTCCCGATCCGGCCACCGCCGCCACGGCGCGCGGCCCGATCACGGTCTGGCTTTCCAACAACGCGCAGGAGGTGCAGTGGGGCAGGGCGATGGTCGCCGCGTGGAACAAGGCCCATCCCGACCAGCACGTCACCGCGCAGCAGATCCCGGCCGGCAAGACCTCCGAGGAGGCCATCAGCGCCTCGATCATCGCGGGGACGACGGCCTGTCTCGCCTTCAACACCTCCCCGGCGGCGGTGCCGACGTTCCAGAAGCAGAACGGCCTCGTCTCCCTCAGTGACTTCCCGGACGGCGAGAAGTACATCGCCGGACGCGGCGGCTCCCTCACCGACCAGTACCGCTCCACCGACGGCAAGTTCTACCAGCTGCCGTGGAAGAGCAATCCGGTCATGATCCTCTACAACAAGAAGCTGTTCGCGAAGGCAGGTCTCGATCCCGAGCACCCGAAGCTGGCCACGTACAAGGAATTCCTCGAAACCTCGCGGACGCTCGTGCACAGCGGCGCCGCGAAGGCCGCGATATGGCCCTCGCCGAGCAGTGACTTCTTCCAGCCCTGGTACGACTTCTATCCGGCGTTCGCCGCGCAGAGCGGCGGAAAGCAGCTGATCGAGGACGGCAAGCCGCAGTTCGACTCGGCGGCGGGCCGGCAGGTCGCGTCGTTCTGGCGCACCCTGTACGCGGAGAAGCTGGCGCCCCAGGAGCAGTACCCGGGGGATCCGGTCAACGACGGCAAGACCGCCATGGCGACTGTGGGTGCGTGGGCCGTGGCCGCGTACAAGGACAACGTGGACATCGGTGTGGCACCGGTGCCGACGTCCGACGGCGGGAGCGGCAAGCACTCGTTCAGTGACGAGAAGTCCGCGGCGATGTTCAGCGCCTGCAAGAACCGGGGCACCGCCTGGGACGTGCTGAAGTTCGCGACCTCCGCCGCCCAGGACGGGAAGTTCCTGGACGCCACCGGCCAGATGCCGATGCGCGAGGACCTGACGGCGAAGTATCCCGGCTACTTCGCGAAGAACCCGACGTACAAGGCGTTCGCCGACCAGGCGGAGCGCGTCGTCGAGGTGCCCAACGTGCCGGGCTCCATCGACATCTGGCAGGCGTTCCGCGACGAGTGGACGAAGTCGGTCGTGTTCGGCCGCGAGTCCACGGACGCGGGACTGCGCAAGGCGTCGTCCGAGATCACCGACCTGCTGAACGAGTACGGGGACCCGTCATGAGCGTGAACCTGGACGCGGCGCCCGGCGCCGTACGCACGAGTGCACCCGCCCCGCGCGGCAAGGCACGGCGGGGTCTGTCGCGGGCCGGCGCGCTGTTCGTGTCGCCGTACGTGCTGTTCATCGTGGTGGTCTTCGCGGTCCCGCTGGTCTACACGGTGTGGATCTCCTTCCACCGCTTCTACTTCACCGCGCCGGGCACGGACATCGACTCGCCGTGGGTGGGTCTGTCGAACTACCGGGACGTGTTCACGGACCCGGTCGTCGGGCAGGCGTTCCTCAACATCCTGATCTTCCTCGTCATCAACGTGCCGCTGACGGTGGGCGTCTCACTGGTGCTCGCGGCGGCGCTGAACTCGAAGATCCGGGGGCGTGGGTTCTTCCGCGCCGCGTTCTACGTGCCGTATGTGACGGCGAGCGTGGCCCTGGTCGCCGTATGGCAGTTCCTCTTCGGCTCGGACGGGTTCGTCAACCACCTGCTCGGCTCGCACGCCCCGGACCCGTCGTGGCTGGTCAACTCGCATCTCGCGATGCCGATGATCGCCGTCTTCGTGACCTGGAAGCAGCTCGGCTTCTTCGTGATGCTGTATCTGGCCTCGCTCCAGAACGTCGGCAAGGAGCTGTACGAGGCGTCCGCCATGGACGGCGCGGGCAAGGTGCGGCAGTTCTTCTCGGTGACCGTGCCGGGTGTCCGGCCGGCGACGACGCTCGTCGTGATCTACGCGATCATCACCGGCGCCAACCTGTTCAGCGAGCCGTATCTGCTGACCGGCGGCGGTGGCCCCGACCACTCCTCCACCTCGCCCGTCCTGCTGATGTACCAGAAGGGCATCGAACAGGGGCATCCCGACTTCGCGGCCGCTCTGGGCGTCGTTCTCGTCGCCTTCGTGATGGTCGTGTCGATCGCCGCCCGCAAGCTCACCGAGAGGGGCGACTGACATGAGCGCCACCACCCGCAGGCCCGCCCGCCGCTTCGCCACGGGCAGCGCCATCCGCTACGTGCTGCTGTCGCTGGGCGCCGTCGCCTTCCTGTTCCCCTTCTACTACATGATCGTCGGCTCGCTGCGCGGGCAGACCGTCGGTGACCTGTCGGCCGCGGTCCCCTCGGGGCTGACCGGCGACAACTACGCGGCGGTCAACAGCGCGATCTCGCTGGGCCGGTCCCTGCTCAACTCGGGGATCATGACCATCGGGGTGCTGATCTGCACGCTGGTGTTCGGCGTGCTCGCCGGGTACGCGCTGGCGCAGCTGCGCTTCCGGGGCAAGGGGGCGGTCTTCGCGGCCCTCCTGCTCGTACAGATGGTCCCGTTCCAGCTGCTGACGCTGCCGCTGTACGTACTCGTCGTCCGCGACTACGGGCTCGGCGACAACTACCTGGGCATGATCCTGCCGTTCGCGATCAACTCGACGGCGGTGTTCCTGTTCCGCCAGTTCTTCGCGCAGATGCCGCAGTCCCTCTTCGAGGCGGCCCGCATCGACGGTGCGAGCGAGCTGCGCATCCTGTGGCGGATCGCGCTGCCGATGGCCCGCCCGGCCGTGCTGACCGCGCTGCTGCTGACGTTCATCGGTCCGTGGAACGAGTTCCTGTGGCCGTTCCTCGTCACCAAGAACGCGGACATGCAGCCGCTGGCCGTCTCGCTCGCGAGCTTCCTCTCCAACCTTCAGGGCACGGTGGCCAACCCGGCCGGTGCCCTGCTGGCCGGCGCCTGTGTGCTGGCCCTCCCCGCGGTGGTCCTGTTCCTCCTGTTCCAGCGCCACTTCACCTCTACCGACATCGACTCCGGAGTAAAGGGCTAATCGCCATGAGCAACACCACCACCGCCACCCGCATCCCCTACCGCATGGTGCGCAAGGGTGTGGTCATGTCCCCGCTGGCCGGTGAGGCGAACGAGGTCGAGGGCGTCCTGAACCCCGCCTCCGGCCGCACCCCGGACGGCACGCTGCACCTGCTGCCGCGCCTGGTCGCCGAGGGCAACGTCTCCCGCGTCGGCCTCGCCGAGGTCACCTTCGACGGGGCGGGCGTCCCGAACGGCATCGAGCGCCGCGGCACCGTCCTCTCCCCCGACGAGGGCTGGGAGCGCGGCAAGAACAACGCCGGGGTCGAGGACCCGCGCGTCACCTGGATCCCGTCGCTCGGCAAGCACGTCATGAGCTACGTGGCCTACGGCCCGCTCGGCCCGAAGCCGGCGCTCGCCGTGTCCGAGAACCTCACCGACTGGACCCGTCTCGGCCCGATCCAGTTCGCCTACCAGCCGGATCTGGACACCGACCTCAACCTCTTCCCGAACAAGGACGTCGTCCACTTCCCCGAGCCCGTCCCGGGCCCGGACGGCGAGATGGCGTACGCGATGCTGCACCGCCCGATGTGGGACCTGGGCTGGTTCCGCCCGGGTGAGGGCGTCCACCTGCCCGCCGGTGTCACCGACGAGCGCCCCGGCATCTGGATCAGCTATGTCCCGGCCGCCGAGGTGGAGGCCGACATCACCGCGCTGACCCGGCCGCGCGACCACAGGCTGCTGGCCCTGTCCGAGTACCCCTGGGAGTCCCTGAAGATCGGCGGCGGCCCCGCCCCGATCCGGGTGCCCGAGGGCTGGCTGCTCATCCACCACGGTGTGTCGGGCACCATCGAGGACCCGTGGGCGCAGAACCAGGACGTGTCGTACGCGGCCGGCGCGATGATCCTCGACCCCGCCGACCCGTCCCGCGTCCTCGCCCGCTCGGACGAGCCGCTGATGGCGCCGGAGACCGAGGAGGAGCGCTCGGGCACCGTCCCGAACGTCGTCTTCCCCACGGCGATCGAGGAGATCGACGGCGAGCTGTACGTGTTCTACGGCATGGCCGACGCGCACATCGGCGTGGCCCTCCTGGAGCGCACGGCATGACGGACGGCGCCCTCGGTATCGGCCTGGCCGGCTGCGGCGGGTTCGCGGAGTTCGTCCTGGACGCGATCGCCGGACTGCCCGGGCTGCGGCTCGCGGCGGTCGCCGACCCCTTGCCGGAGCGGGCCCGGCTGCTCGGTGAGCGGCACGGCGTTCCGGCGCTGGGTTCGCTGGACGAGCTCCTTCAGCGGGACGACGTGGCGGCCGTGCTGATCGCCACCCCGCCCGCGACCCACGCCGCGATGGCCACGGCCGCGCTGCGCGCGGGGCGCCACGTCTTCTGCGAGAAGCCTCTCGCGACCACGACCGAGGACGCATCGGCGGTCGTCCACGAGGCGCGGCGCGCCGGGCGTGCCCTGGTCGTCGACCATGTGCTGCGCTACAACCCGCTGCTGCGGGCAGTGGAGCGGCTGACCGGGCGGGGGCTCCTCGCGCCGCCGCGCCGGTTCCTGTTCGAGAACGACGCGTCCGACGAGGACCTGGGCCCCGGCCACTGGTTCTGGGACCCGGCGCACAGCGGCGGGATCTTCATCGAGCACGGCGTCCACTTCTTCGACGCCGCCCGGGCCCTCCTCGGCACCGATCCGCTGAGCGTGCGGGCCACCGCGGTCGGCCGCCCCGGCGGCCCGGTCGACATGGTCAGCGCCGATGTGGTGCACCCCGGGGGCGTGCTCGCCTCGCACCTGCACTCCTTCACGCACGCCCATCGCGCCGAGCGGCAGCTGATGCGCCTGGACCACGGGTTCGCTGAGACCCGGATCAGCGGCTGGATCCCCGTGCACGCGGAGATCACTGCGTGGGTGGACGAGGAAGGGGCCCGTGCCTGGGAGGAGCTGCCGGAGCTGCGGGACGACCTGCTGGCCGTCGAGGGGTTCCGGCCCGGCGGCGGCGAGCGGATCACCGTGCGCGTGGAGCGGAACGCCGGGTCCGCCGCACCGGCCCGCGGCCGGGGCGAGGAGCGCACCGTGCCGCACCGCGTGACCGCCGTGCTCGACCTGGGCGGCGAGCCGCGCAAGCCGTACGTGTACGCGCAGAGCGTGCGCGCCGCGATGGCCGATCTGGTGCGGGCGGCCCGTACGGGCGAGCCCCCGGCGGCCGGCCCGGTCAGCGGGTTCGCGGCGGTCGCGGTCGCCGAGGCGGCCACGGTCGCCGCCGCGACCGGCGCCGAGCAGCACGTCCTGTCCCCCGGCCCGGCCCTCTCCGAAGGAGTCCCCGCATGAGCTGGTGGCAGGACATGGTCTGCTACGAGGTGTACCCCCGGTCCTTCGCGGACTCGGACGGGGACGGGACAGGGGACCTGGCGGGCCTGACCGCGCGCCTGGAGCACATCCGGGACCTGGGCGCGGACGCCGTGTGGTGCACCCCCTTCTACCCGTCCCCGCTGGCCGACGGCGGCTACGACATCTCCGACTACACGGGCGTCGCCCCGGATCTGGGGACGGACGCGGACGCCGGACGGCTGACCGCCCGCGCCCATGAGCTGGGCCTCAAGCTGATCGTGGACCTCGTCCCGAACCACACGTCGGACCGCCACCCGTGGTTCACGGACGCGCTCGCGGCCGGCCCGGGATCGGCGGAGCGGGAGATGTACCTGTTCCGGGCGGGCCGGGGCGAGGCCGGCGAACTGCCGCCTAACGACTGGCAGTCGGCGTTCGGCGGGCCCGCCTGGACGCGGGTCGCGGACGGCGAGTGGTACTGCCATCTGCACGCGCCCGAACAGCCCGACCTGAACTGGCGCAACCCGAAGGTGCGGGACGCCTTCATGGAGGTCCTGCGGTACTGGCTCGACCGGGGTGTGGACGGCTTCCGGGTGGACGTGGCGCACGCCCTGTTCAAGGCGGAGGGCCTGCCGGACGCGGGGCCCGGGCAGCACGCCGACCCACTGCGGAACCACCTGATGCCGTACTACGACCAGGAGGAGCTGCACCCGCTGTACCGCGAGTGGCGGGCGCTGCTCGACACCCATCCGGCGCCGCCGGGGGCGGTGGCGCCGCACGACCGGGTGATGGTCGCGGAGTCGGCCGTCTTCGACCCGGCGCGGCTGGCCCGCTACATCCGGCCCGATGAGATGCACCAGGCGTTCAACTTCGCTTTCCTGGAGGCGGCTTGGGACCCGGCGGAGCTGCGCCGGGTCATCGACGACTCGTTCGGTGTGCCGGGTGCGGCCGTCACCTGGCTGCTCTCCAGCCATGACGCGGTGCGCCCGGTCACCCGGTACGGTTCCCCGGCCCGGGCCCGCGCCGCCGCTCTGCTGATGCTGGCGCTGCCGGGCTCCGCGTACCTCTACCAGGGCGAGGAGCTGGGCCTGCCCCAGGCCGAGGTGCCCGTCGACCGCATCCGCGACCCGTTGTGGGAGCGGTCCGGCCGAACCGAGCGGGGGCGCGACGGGGCGCGGGTGCCGATGCCGTGGTCCGGTGCGCGGGCGCCGTACGGCTTCACCACGGCGGACGCCGGGGCGACCTGGCTGCCGCAGCCCGATGGCTGGGCCGGTCTCACCGTCGCCGCGCAGGAGACGGACCCCGGCTCGACGCTCGCCCTGTACCGGGCGGCGCTCCGGCTGCGCCGCGCCCACCCCGCCCCGGACCCGGCGGCGCCGCCCGTCTGGCTCTCGGAGCCGGGCGCGCCCGTCCTGGCGTTCCGGCGCGGGGAGTTGGTGTGCGCGGTCAATCTGGGCGCCGAGCCCGTACGTACGCCCGGGCGCCCGCTGCTCAGCAGTGGGCCGCTCGACGGGGACACGCTGCCGCCCGACACCGCCGTGTGGTTCCTCGCCCCGCCCTCTTCCCGTACCGCCCATGGAGACACCGATGACGACGCCCGTGACTGACCCGACGCCCCGGACCGACCTGTCGGGGCTCGTCAAGGCGTACGACGTACGCGGTGTGGTGCCGGACCAGTGGGACGAGGCGACGGCGGAGCTGTTCGGTGCCGCGTTCGTCCGGGTCACCGGTGCGGACGCGATCGTGACGGGGCATGACATGCGGCCCTCCTCCCCCGGTCTGGCCCGGGCGTTCGCGCGCGGCGCCACGGCGCAGGGTGCCGACGTCACGGAGATCGGGCTCTGCTCGACGGACCAGCTGTACTACGCGTCGGGCTCGCTGGGGCTCGCCGGTGCGATGTTCACCGCCTCGCACAACCCGGCCCGCTACAACGGCATCAAGCTGTGCCGGGCCGGTGCGGAGCCGGTCGGCCAGGACACCGGTCTCGGGGAGATCCGTGCCCTGGTCGAGCGGTGGACGGACCACGGGGCACCGGCTCCGGCCGCCCGCGCGGGTGCCGTCACCGGGCAGGACACCCTGGCGGAGTACGCGGCGTATCTGCATTCCCTGGTGGACCTGTCCGCGATCCGCCCGCTGAAGGTGGTGGTGGACGCGGGCAACGGCATGGGCGGCCACACGGTCCCGACGGTGCTCGCGGGGCTGCCGCTGACGGTGGTGCCGATGTACTTCGAGCTGGACGGTACGTTCCCGAACCACGAGGCCAATCCGCTGGAGCCGGCGAACATCGTGGACCTCCAGTCCCGGGTGCGCGCCGAGGGCGCCGATCTCGGGCTCGCCTTCGACGGGGACGCGGACCGCTGCTTCGTGGTGGACGAGAACGGCGACCCGGTCTCACCGTCGGCGGTCACGGCCCTGGTCGCCTCGCGCGAGTTGGCGCGGCACCCCGGGGCGGCCGTCATCCACAACCTCATCACCTCGCGCGCGGTGCCCGAGCTGATCCGTGAGGCGGGCGGCACGCCGGTCCGTACCCGGGTCGGCCACTCGTTCATCAAGGCCGAAATGGCCCGTACCGGGGCGGTGTTCGGGGGCGAGCACTCCGCGCACTACTACTTCCGCGACTTCTGGAACGCGGATACGGGCATGCTGGCCGCGCTCCACGTCCTCGCCGCGCTCGGCGGCCAGGACGGCCCGCTGTCCGCGCTGACCAGCCGCTTCGAGCGGTACGCCGCGTCGGGCGAGATCAACTCCACGGTCACCGACCAGGCCGCCCGTACGGCGGCGGTCCGCACGGCGTGGGAGTCCCGCCCGGGCGTCACGGCGGACACCCTGGACGGGCTCACCGTCGGCGGCACGGACTGGTGGTTCAACCTGCGCCCGTCCAACACCGAACCGCTGCTGCGGCTCAACGTGGAGGCCCGCACGGAGGAGTTGATGCGCCGGGTCCGGGACGAGGTGCTGGCGACGGTGCGCGAAGCCTGACGGACACCGCCGGGCACCATGCGGCCCATGAGCCTGCACTACGAAGTCGTCTTCACCTGCTCCCTCCGCGAGGACACCCCGGCCCCGGTGCTGGACGCCCTGCGGTGGCACCTCGGCCTGTCCGAGGAGCCACCGCAGGGGTACGGCGAGGAGGACGAGACCCGGCCGACGGTCTTCACGTTCCGGGACGGGGCCTACGACGCACTGAAGCCCTGAGGACCACGGGTGCCCCCACTCGGTGCCGTCTTCGGCAGGAAGATCACCGGAACGCAGGAGCCCCCTAGGCTTACCGGTGTGAAGATCACCGTACGAACCGCCGCCGAGCAGGACCTTCCCGCGCTGCTCGCGCTCTACCGCGAGCTGAACCCCGACGACGCGGCCCTGTCCCCGGAGGCGGCCCGGGCCGGGTGGGAGCGCATCGCGGCACAGCAGGGGCGCACCGTTCTCGTCGCCGAGGCCGACGGGGCCCTCGTCGGGACGGCCGACAGCATCGTCATGCCGAACCTGACCCGGGGCGGCCGGGGGATCCTCTTCGTGGAGAACGTCGTGGTCGCCGGGGCCGGCCGCCGCCGGGGCGTCGGGCGGCGCCTGCTGGACGCGGTGGTGGGCCTCGCGGAGGAGGCCGGCTGCTACAAGGTGCAACTCCTCGCCGCCGACGACGCGTACGTCCACACGTTCTACGAGTCGTGCGGCTTCGAGCCGCGCGCCCAGGGGTTCCGGCGCTACCTCGCGCGCGAGGCGTGACCCGTGAGGCCGTTCAGCTCTCCGCGCCGAAGCGGTCCGGGGCCAGCGTCCTGAGCAGGGCGTTGACCACCAGGTCCGTCGAGGCGGCCATGTCCACGGCGCCGGGGGCCAGCAGCCACTGGACCTGGAGGCCGTCCATCACCGCGATGATCGCGTCGGCCGCGTGCTCCACCTTCTCCGTCCCGTCGTCGGGGAGGCCGCACGCCTCGCGGAGGGCGTCGGCGACGAGACCCCGCAGCCCGTCGTAGCGGTCCCGGAAGTACTCCTGCGCCGGGTGGTCGTCCGTGACGGACTCCGCCGACAGGACGGCGTACAGGCGGACGATGCCCTCGCGTTCGGCGTTGCGGGTCGCCGTGTCGACCAGGTGGCGCAGGAACGCCAGGCCCTGCGGGCGGTCCGGGCCGAGCTGCTGGATGTCCGACTGGTCGCGCAGTTCGAGGACGCTGGTGAGCAGGAGCGCCTTGGAGCGGAAGTAGTGCAGGACACCGGCCTGGGTGAGGCCGACCCGGTCGGCGATCTCGGCGAGCGAGGCGTTGTTGTAGCCACGGGCGGCGAAGGTGTCCATCGCGATGTGCAGGATGTCCCGCTGCCGCTGCTGGGCTTCCGGGCTCCTGGGCGTGCGGGGCTTGGCCGACCGGCCGGATGTGCCTGCTGACTGGTTGCTCACCGGCACAGCTTAGACCGGCCGTAACAGGGGTCAACGGGGGCGTCCGGGCCGCTGACCTGGGGGCGGCGGGGGTGCGGAAGCCGCCCGCACCAATGCGCGTACGACTACTTACTAACCACTTAGTGGGTGTGCTTTCATATCGCCGTCGTCCACGGAACCGCGGCCCGCCGCGGTGTCCGAGGGACGCGCCATGTCCTCCCCCAGGCATGACCGAAGGAGAGCCGCACATGTCCCACGACACTCCCCCGCGCCCCCGGGCGCGCGCCGCAGGCGCGGCCCTGGCGATGGCCGTCGCGGCCGTCGGCCTGGCCGGCAGCGGTACGGCCGCGCAGGCCGCCGACCCCACGGCTCAGGTATGGGTCACCACCCCCGACGGCGCGAAGAGGCTGTCCGCGGAGGGCTCCGTCGCGTTCACGGGCTCGCCGCAGAGCGTCGACATCCGCGTCGACGCCAACAGCAAGGGCCAGAAGTTCACCGGGGCGGGCGCCTCGGTCACCGGGGCCTCGGCCCACCTCATCCAGGGCCTGCCGCAGGACAAGCGGAACGCGCTGATGAGCTCGCTGTTCTCGTCCGCCGGCGACGGCATCGGGCTCAGCTATCTGCGCCAGCCGCTCGGCAGCAGCGACTTCAACGCCGACAACAGCCTCTACACGTACGAGGACACCCGCGGCTCCTTCTCCATCGACCGGGACAAGGGCGAGATCATCCCGGTCCTGAAGCAGGCCACCTCGGTCAACCCGGCCATCCGCTTCATGGGCACCCCCTGGTCGCCGCCCGCCTGGATGAAGACCAACAACGCGCTGAACGGCGGCAGCCTCAAGACGGACAGCTACCAGGCGTACGCCGACTACCTGGTCAAGGCGATCAAGGCGTACGGGCAGCAGGGCATCACGCTGACCGACCTCACCGTGCAGAACGAGCCGGAGTTCGCCGCGAGTTACCCGTCGATGACCATGTCGTCGTCGCAGCAGGCGGACTTCTTCAAGGTGCTCGACCGTACGCTGACGGCGGCGAACCTGCCGACGAACCTGCTGGCCTTCGACCACAACTGGGACCACCCCAACTACCCGTTGGAGGTGTTCAACGGGACCCCGGGCATGAGCCGGGTGATCGGCGCCGCGTTCCACTGCTACGGCGGTGACCCGTCCGCCCAGCAGCAGGTGGTCAACGCCGGGAAGCGGGTGTTCTTCACCGAGTGCTCCGGTACGGAGAGCGCCGACCGGTCCACCACGTTCGCCGACACCCTCAAGTGGCACGCCGAGAACCTCGTCGTGCAGAACATGCGCAACGGCGGCGAGACGGTCATCGACTGGAACCTGGCCCTGGACCAGAACGGCGGCCCGCACCAGGGCGGTTGCTCGGACCGCTGCAACGGCGTCGTGGAGATCGCGAACGGCAACGTGACGCGTAACGCCGAGTACTACGTGCTGGGTCAGCTCTCCAAGTTCGTCAAGCCCGGCGCCACCCGCATCGGCTCGACCAGCCAGGGCAACGGCGGCGTGGAGAACGTCGCCTTCCAGAACGCGGACGGCACCCGTGCCGCGTACGTCGTCAACTCGGCCACGAGCGCGCAGAAGTTCTCGCTGACCGACAACGGCAGGTCGCTCGTCTACACGCTGCCCGTGGGCGCGGTCGCCACCTTCGTGTGGAGCGGCACCGACGGCGGCACCACGGAGCCGCCCACGGGCTCCATCGACTCGTCCGCCTGGTACCGGGTGAAGAACGCCGGCAGCGGTGCCTGCCTGGACGCCGCCGACTGGGGCACCGCCGACGGGACCGCGCTCCAGCAGTGGAGCTGCACCACCGGCGCCAACCAGACCTGGCAGTTCCGGTCCGCCGGTGACGGCACCTACCAGGTCGTCAACCGGCACAACAGCAAGGTGTGGGACGTCGACGGCGGACCCGGCGCGACCGCCTCCGGCACCCGGGTGCACCTGTGGTCGTACGTGGGCGGCACCAACCAGCAGTGGCGGGCGGAGCCGTCCGGCGCGGCCGGCCGCTACCGCATCGTCGCCCGCAACAGCGGCAAGTGCCTGGCCGTGGACGGTGGGTCCACCGCCAACGGGGCGCACCTCTCGCAGCAGCCGTGCGACGGATCGGCGGCGCAGACGTTCTCCCTGGAGAGCTGAGCACCCTCGTCCGTGTGCCCCCGCGAGCGGTCCGCTCGCGGGGGCCTCGTGCTTACGCCGTCACTTCCAGGTCACTGCTGGTCCCCGCATGATCCCACGGTGCTCCTCTGCGCCGGGGCGTGCGGCGCATTGCGCGTGGGCGCTGTGCTCCCAGGGGGGCCCGCGCGCTCTACCGGGGCCCGTGAGCGGCGGAAATGATGAGCGCACCGCAGGTCAACCTGGTGATCCGCACCCCTGCGGCGGAAGGAGCCCGAGGTGTTGCTTCTCATCTCTCCGGACAGCGTCGAGGAAGCCGTCGACTGCGCGAAGGCGGCGGAGTATCTGGACATCGTCGATGTGAAGAAGCCCGACGAGGGGTCGCTCGGCGCCAACTTCCCCTGGGTGATCAGGGAGATCCGGGAGGCGGTCCCGGCCGGTAAGCCGGTGTCCGCGACCGTGGGCGACGTTCCGTACAAGCCCGGCACGGTGGCCCAGGCGGCGCTGGGGGCCGTCGTCTCGGGTGCCACGTACATCAAGGTCGGGCTCTACGGGTGCACGACGCCCGACCAGGGGATCGAGGTGATGCGGGCGGTCGTGCGGGCGGTGAAGGACTACCGCCCCGAGGCGCTGGTCGTCGCCTCCGGCTATGCCGACGCCCACCGCGTCGGATGCGTGAATCCGCTCGCCCTGCCCGACAGCGCGGCCCGGTCCGGCGCGGACGCGGCGATGCTCGACACGGCGATCAAGGACGGCTCGCGGCTGTTCGACCACGTACCGCCGGACGTCTGCGCCGAGTTCGTCGGTCTCGCCCACGCCTCCGGGCTGCTCGCGGCCCTCGCGGGCAGCGTGAAGCAGGCGGACCTCGCCACGCTGACCCGTATCGGCACGGACATCGTGGGGGTGCGCGGGGCGGTCTGCGAGGGCGGTGACCGCAATGCCGGAAGGATTCAGCCGCATCTGGTGGCCGCGTTCCGGGCGGAGATGGACCGGCACGCCCGGGAGTTCGCGGCCGGCGTCACCCTCGCGGGCTGACCGCCGGAATGCGGACCTTCGAAGGGGCCGGGCGCGGGATCTTTGTAACCGACCCGGCCACCGGGGAGACCTGTGGCGAGGCCCCCGACATGCGGCCGGACGAGCTGGACGCGGTGATCGGCCGGACCCACCGGGCCTGGTCCGAGTGGCGGGCCGATCCCGCCGCCCGGACGCGGGCGCTGCTCGGCGCGGCCGATGCCGTGGAGGCGGCCGGTGACGACCTGGCGCGGCTGCTCACCCGGGAGCAGGGCAAGCCGCTGGCCGAGTCGTACGCCGAGGTCGCCCGCACGGCGGCCCGGCTGCGGTACTTCGCGGACCTGGCCCCCAGGACGCGGCGGCTCAGCGACGGGCGGCCCGTGCGCAGCGAGGTCCGCTGGCGTCCCGTCGGGCCGGTCGCGGCTATCGTGCCGTGGAACTTCCCGCTGCAACTGGCGGCGGCGAAGTTCGCGCCCGCGCTCGCGGCGGGCAACACCATGGTCCTCAAACCGTCCCCGTACACCCCGCTGGCCACCCGGCTGCTGGGGTCCGTGCTGGCGGCCGTCCTGCCCGAGGACGTGCTGACCGTCGTCACCGGGCGCGAACCCCTCGGGGCGCGCCTCGCCTCGCATCCGGGCATCCGGCATGTCACGTTCACCGGTTCGGTGCCGACCGGGCGGGCGGTCGCCGAGGGGGCGGCGGCCTCCCTCGCCCGGGTCACCCTGGAACTGGGCGGGAACGACGCGGCCGTCCTGCTGGACGACGTCGATGTCGAGGGGGTCGCGGACCGGTTGTTCTGGGCCGCGTTCCGCAACTGCGGGCAGGTCTGCATGGCGGTCAAGCGGGTGTACGTCCCCGCCCGGCTGCACGCGGAGGTGGTCGAGGCGCTGGCCCAGCGGGCGAAGTCCGTCGCGGTGGGCAACGGCCTCGACCCGGACACCCGCATCGGCCCGGTCAACAACGCCGCGCAGCTGGCCCGGGTCGCGGAGCTCACCGGACGGGCCCTGGCCGACGGTGCCCGGGCCGCGGCCGGCGGGCACCGCCTGGACGGGCCCGGCCACTTCTTCGCCCCGACGATCCTCACCGATGTGCCGCCCGACAGCGCGGTGGTAACGGAGGAGCAGTTCGGGCCGGTCCTGCCGGTGCTGCCGTACCGGAGCGTCGACGAGGCGGTCGACGCGGCGAACGGCACGGGCTTCGGGCTGGGCGGCTCCGTCTGGGGCACGGATCCCGACCGGGCGGAGGCGGTGGCCGACCGACTGGAGTGCGGCACGGCCTGGATCAACCATCACGCCGAGCTGTCCCTCGCCCAGCCGTTCGCCGGGGTCAAGGACAGCGGGGTCGGCGTCGCGGGCGGGCCGTGGGGGCTGTACGGGAACCTGCGGCCGTTCGTCGTCCACCGCCCGGAGGGCACATGACGACGAGATTCCGGGCGGCGGTGCTGCGCTCGTACGAGGAGCCCTTCGCGGTCGAGGACGTCGTCCTCGACACGGAACCGGCACCGGGCGAGATCCTGGTCGAGATCGCGGGCGCCGGAATGTGCCGGACGGATCTCGCGGTACGGCGGTCGGCAGGCCGCAGCCCGTTGCCGGCGGTCCTCGGCCACGAGGGGGCGGGAGTCGTCGTCCGCGCCGGCGGCGGCCCGGACACGGAGATCGGTGTCGGTGACCACGTCGTGCTGAGCTTCGACTCCTGCGGACACTGCCGGAACTGCCGGGGCGCGGCGCCCGCGTACTGCGACTCCTTCGCCGCCCTCAACCTCTTCGGAGGACGGGCGCAGGAGCCGCCCCGGCTCGGCGACGCGGACGGGAAGGCGCTGGCACCCCGGTGGTTCGGCCAGTCCTCGTTCGCCGAGTACGCGCTCGTGTCCGCCCGCAACGCCGTCCGCGTCGACCCCGCGCTGCCCGTCGAACTGCTCGGGCCGCTCGGCTGCGGCTTCCTCACGGGGGCCGGGGCGGTGCTGAACACCTTCCGCGCCGGGCCCGGCGACACGCTGGTGGTCCTCGGCGCCGGGGCGGTGGGGCTCGCCGCGGTCATGGCGGCGCGGGCGGCCGGGGTGCCGGTCGTGGCGGTGGACCGGCTGCCGGGGCGGCTGGAGCTCGCCGAGCGGTTCGGGGCCGTCCCGCTGTCCGCCGGTGCGGCCGGGCTGCCGGAGCGCGTGCGCCGGCTGACGGACGGCGGTGCCCGGTACGCGCTGGACACGACGGCGTCGCCCGCGCTGATCAACGACGCGCTCCTGTCGCTGCGCCCGACCGGGACGCTGGGCCTGGTGGCGCGGCTGCACAGCGCCCTGTCGCTGGAGCCGGGGACCCTGGACCGGGGCCGGAGCGTCCGCCACATCTGCGAGGGGGACGCGGTGCCGGGGCTGCTGATCCCCGTACTGACGGAGCTGTGGCGGGCCGGGCGGTTCCCCTTCGACCAGCTGATCCGTACCTATCCCCTGGCCGACATCAACGAGGCCGAACGCGACTGCGAAGCGGGCCGGGTGGTCAAACCCGTCCTCATCCCGGAGGGAAGAAGCCGATGAACGAGGCATGCGGTACGACGCCCCAGGACCTGGTGGCGGAAGGCGTGGACGGGGGTGTGGGGCTGACCGCCCTGCTGGTCGCCGCCGCCCGGGCGATCGAGACCCGCCGCCCTGACAGCCTGGCCCGCGACGTCTACGCCGAGCACTTCGTGCGGGCCGCGCCGGCCTGCGCCCAGTGGCCCGTGCGCATCGAGGAGGTGCCGGACGGGGACGAGAACGCGTTGTGGGGCCGGTTCGCCCGCTACTTCGGGCTGCGGACCCGGGTCCTGGACGACTTCGTCGTACGGTCGGTGCTCACGGGCGCCCGCCAAGTGGTGCTCCTGGGCGCCGGGTTGGACACCCGGGCGTTCCGGCTGGACTGGCCGTCGGACTGTGTGTTCTTCGAGGTCGACCGAGCGGGCGTGCTGGCCTTCAAGCACGAGGTCCTTGCGGAGCTGTCGGCCGCGCCGAAGGTGAAACGCGTGCTGGTCCCGGTCGATTTGCGCGACGACTGGGTCACCGCGCTGACCGCCTCGGGCTTCGACCCGTCGGCGCCGAGCATCTGGCTGGCGGAGGGGTTGCTGTTCTATCTGCCGGGCCCGGCCGAGACGTATCTCGTGGACACCGTGGACCTGTTGGCCAGCGAGGGGAGCGCCCTGGCCTTCGAGGCGAAGCTGGAGGCGGACCTCCTGGCGTACCGGGACAGCACGATCTACACGGCGACACGGGAACAGATCGGTATCGACCTGCTCGGCCTCTTCGACCTGGGCCCGCGCCCCGACTCGGCGGGCCGGCTGGCCGCGAGGGGCTGGTCCGCGTCGACGCACACGCCCTTCGAGTTCACCCGCCGCCACGGGCGCGGCCCGCTGCCGGAGCCCAACGACGCACTGGAGGGGAACCGTTGGGTGTTCGCGTACCGGCGCCGGGTGTAGTGCCTACGGCAACTCGCGCGTGAGCCAGACGATTTCGCCGTCCTCGTCCGTGGAGATGTGATCCCGTACGAAGTCGAGCTTCTCCAGGACGCGGAGCGAGGGCTCGTTCCACGTCCGGACGGTCGACCAGAGCCGTCGCCGCCCGGTCGCGGCGGCGGCGCCGAGCACGGCGCGGGCTGCTTCGGTGGCGTAACCCTGGTTGTGCGCATGCCGGAAGAGCTCGTAGGCGATCTCGGGTTCCTCCAGGGTGGAGCGGCCGATGATCAGCCCGCAGTAGCCGATGAAGTCGCCCTCGTCGCGGCGCTGGATGGGGAGGAGGGCGATGCCGGTGTCCTCCGTGCCGGCGAGGAGACCGGCGATGCCCTTGCGGGCGCGCTCCACGGTGTAGTTCTCCTCGCCGCGTTCGGAGAGGAGTTCGCTGAACTCGGGGGCGTCGGATTCGGCCCAGGGGCGCAGGATCAGCCGCTCGGTCTCCAGGTGGTACGGCATGGTCGTGTAGGTCGGCATGCCCCTACTCTGCCGTACGGCCGCGGGCCTTCTTCCGGCGAGGCCGGCTCTCCGGTGCGGAGGCGAGCCGGAGCGCGCGGCCGGTCAGCGAGGTGTCGTCGCCGAGGAGGGCGGCGGGGGTGCCGGTGAAGACGACCCGGCCGCCGTCGGTGCCGGCGCCGGGCCCGATGTCGATGACATGGTCGGCGCGGGCGACGACGCGGAGGTTGTGCTCGACCACGACGAGCGTGGCACCGGCCTCCAGGAGGTCGTCGAAGAGCACGTTGATCCGGTCCACGTCGCTGGGGTGCAGTCCGGTGGTCGGCTCGTCCAGGACGATCCGCTCGCCGGCCAGGTCGTCCACGCCGCTGAGGTGGCGCGCCAGGAGGAGGCGCTGCTTCTCGCCGCCGGAGAGGGTGTCGAGGGACTGGCCGACGGCGATGTAGCCGAGGCCGACGCGTTGCTGCCAGGACATCGCCGCGACGGTCTCGGGGTCGTCGGGGAGCAGGTCCGCGAGTTCGTGTGCGGCCATGGAGAGCACGTCGGCGATGGTGCTGCCGCGGACCGTGACGGCTAGGGCGGTGTCGTTGAAACGCAGGCCCCCGCAGACGTCGCACGGGGTGGAGACGTCGTCCAGGAACGCCAGCTCGGTGGTGAGGTGGCCCTTGCCCCGGCAGGCGGGGCAGGCGCCCTTGGAGTTGAAGCTGAACCAGGACGGGTCCAGGTCCGATGCCCGGGCGAACGCGCCCCGGACGTGGTCGGCGACGCCGAGGATGGACAGCGAGGTGGACCGCACCCCGCCGCGCAGCGGGTCCTGGCCCACGACGGTGAACTCGGGTTGCTGGGCCGGGAGTTCCTGGGTGGCGAGCGAGCTCTTGCCGGAGCCCGCGACGCCGGTGACGGCGGTGAGGACGCCGAGCGGGATCTCGGCGTCGAAGCCCGTCAGGTTGTTGGCCCGGGCCTTCCGGACGACAACGGAGCCCTGCCAGGGGCGGGCGGTGGTCGCGACCTCAAGCGGTGTGCCGAGCAGTCGCCCCGTCACGGTCCCGCTCGTGCGCAGCGCGTCCGGCGTGCCCTCGAACTCGATCCGGCCGCCGTCCGCCCCGGCGCCCGGGCCGACGTCGATGACGTGGTCCGCGATGCCGATCATCTGCCGGTGGTGCTCGACCACCAGCACGGTGTTGCCCGAGTCCCGCAGCCGGAGCAGCAGATGGGTGAGGAGGTGGACGTCCACAGGGTGCAGGCCGACCGAGGGCTCGTCGAACACATAGGTGACGTCGGTGAGGGCGCTGCCCAGGTGCCGGACGATCTTCACGCGCTGGGCCTCGCCTCCGGAGAGGCTGGAGGAGGTCCGGTCCAGGGAGAGGTAGCCCAGGCCGACGGAGCGGAGGGCGTCGAGCGTGGCGCGGATGCCGTCGAGCGCGGGCTCGACGCGCGGGTCGTGTGTGTCCTCCAGCAGTTCCCGCAGCCGGGTGACCGACAGGGCCGACCAGTCCGCGAGGGAACGGCCGTCGATCAGGCTTGTCCTGGCCGCCTCGTTGAGCCGGGTGCCGTGGCACTCCGGGCAGGTGTGGCGGGTGGTGATGCGGTCCAGCTCCTCGCGGACCTGGGCGGAGACCTTCGTCGGGTGGTTCTTGACGAACGTGTCGCGCATACGGGTGATGACACCGTCGAAGCGGGCGGTCTTCGGGAACTCCGGGTCGGGGTGGGGCGGTTTCAGCTGCTCGGCGTGGAGGAAGAGGTCCATCTCCTCGGCCGTGTAGTCCTTCAGCGGCTTGTCCCGGTCGAACAGACCGCTGTACGCGAACCGCTTCCACCGGTATCCGCCGCGCCGGAACAGGCTGAACCGGACGGGCCCCTCGTTGATGGACTTCTCCGGGTCGATGAGTTCGCCGGGGTCGATGTCGACCACGGTGCCGATGCCCTCGCACCGCGGGCACATCCCGGTCGGGTCGTTGAAGGAGTACGCGGGCGTGTAGCCGGCGGAGGGTTCGCCGATCCGGGAGAACACGAGCCGCATCAGCGGTGCAACGTCGCAGGCGGTCGCCACGACCGAGCGGGCGTTGCCGGTAAAGCGGCGCTGGTCGATCAGCGCAGCGAACGTGAGCCCGTCCATCGACTGGACCTCGGGGGCGGGCAGCTGCGGCAGCCGGTTGCGTACGAACGTCGGGTAGGCGTCGTTGACCAGCCGCTGGGCCTCGGCCGCGATCGTGTCCAGCACCAGCGACGACTTGCCCGAGCCGGACACCCCCGTGACGACGGTGAGCGCCTTCTTGGGCACGTCGACGGTGACGTCCTTGAGGTTGTTCGTCGCCGCGCCGACCACGCGGATCACCCCGGCCGCATGCGCATCGCTCATCAGGGGATCGTACTCAGCCGCGTGTTCCTTCACGGGTGAGGGCGCCCGGCATTTCGCGTACCGGGCGCCCCGGGAGTCAGCCGGTGGCGGCGTTGAGCAGGTCGAGCGCGCTCTGCTGGCAGCCGTAGTCGGTGGTCCCGCCGCCGCCGTTCCAGTGCGGGCCGTACTGGTCGAGGGCGTTGCGGTCGCGGTCGTGGGCGCTGTCGGCCCAGCGGGTGAGGGGTGCGGCGTACGGGTGGTCGGAGAGCGTGCGGTTGAGGGCGCCGAGGCCGCGCACATAGGCGCCCTTGAAGCTGGGGCCGTCCCCGGTGCAGCCGTCGCCCTCGCCGGGCTCGCGCAGGACGCCGTCGGTCTGGAGCCGGACGGTGGACGCGTCGGCGAGGCCGCGCGCGGTCGTCAGGAGTCCGGCGTCGCCGGTGGCGCGGTGCAGTTCGGTGAGCGCGCCCAGGATGACGCCCTGGTTGTACGTCCAGGTGGGCTGGCCGTTGTTGGCGCAGTTGCCGTCGAGCCCGTCGTTGATCATGCGGTCACCGTTGATCATGCCGCTGCGCTGGAACCAGTCCCATTCGTTCTTCGCCCGGTCCAGATAGACGGTGTCGCCGGGGATGCGGTTGTGCAGGGCCGCCGTGAGGCCGAGGAAGAGTTCGTTGGTGATGGCGTTCTTGTAGTTGCCTTCGGTGTTCCACCGGACCCCGCCGCCGCAGGTGCCGTTCCAGTTGGCGAACATGTGGTCCGCGTCGGCCCGTGCGGTGTCGAGGTAGCGGCTCTCCCCCGTCAGGTCGTACGCGGCGATCCAGGCGAGGCCCCACCAGCCGGTGTCGTCCAGGTATTCGTTGCGGAACCGGCCGCCCTGGGCGTTGATGTTCTTCTCGTACGTGTCCGCGATGGCGTACCGGTAGCTGCCCATGCCGGTGATCCGGATGTTGTCGATGACGGCGGTCAGCGCGTTGGCCGCCGTCCACCAGCCGTTGCCGCCGAAGAGTTTGGTGCCCCGGTCGTACGACATCATCAGGGCGGTCGCGGCGGCGGTGCTCCTGCTGCCCGCGTTCCAGGTGGTGCGGGCCCAGGGGGTGCACGCGATGGCGCCGCCGCCCGCCGGCTGCCCGCAGGCGCGCAGGGCTCCGACGCCCTGGGTGTTCCAGTCGTCCACGTTGTACATCTGGGTGCGCCAGCCCCGGCCTCCGGACGGCACGGCGGTGTCGCCCAGCCGGCTGCCCGACGCCCAGGTCCTGCCGCCGTCCATGGACCGGTCCAGCCAGACGTGGTCGCCGGCCCCGCCGTTGTCGAGGGAGCCCCAGCCCATCGCGTCGGTGTCGTCGAAGTGGAGGGAGATCGTGCGGGAGTCGACGGTGGCCGTGACGGGGATCCGGTCCTGGGGACTGAGCGCCGGGTCCCGCGCGTCGCAGTACTTGTTGCAGACCGCCGCCTCCGGCGCGGCGGCGGCGGGAACGGCTCCCACAAGGAGCGCGGACAACGTTGTCAGGACAGCGCCGACGAGGGCTGCCCGAGGACGTGCAGGCTTCATGAGGGGGCTCCCGGAACGTGTGGGGGGGCGTCGGAGGGCGCTCCGCCGACGCGCAGGAGAACGCTCTCCGACGCTAGCGAAGCGCCATGGGCACGTCAACGGCGCGTGCGGCGGCCGTGCTGCGGGCCTCGCCCCGGACCACGTCCCGGTCCGCTTCCCGCACCGCGCCCCGGCCGGTCACCCGGCGCCGGGGTCCGGCCAGGCCGCGACCAGGGTGTCCAGGTCCGGGAAGCGGGAGCCGCCGATCGGCGCCCGGAGCATCTCCCCGTTGAGCCAGCAGACTTCGCCGGGGCTGCCGTCGCCGATGTCGAACAGGCAGCACACTCCCCCGGCGTCCGCCGCGAGGCCGGTGAACGTCTCCCGGACCGTGGCGGAGCGTTCGAAGAGGCGGCTCATCGCCGAGGTCGCCGCCCAGAACTCCATGGAGGCGTAGCCCGGGTGGTGGGTGGACGCGAAGCGGACCGTGGCGTAGATGTAGCCGACCTCCAGCCGCCCGCCGGTTTCCGATGGGTAGCCGGGCCGGTCGGCGTACGCGCGTACCGCGTCGTCCAGGCCGAACATGAGGGAGGTGTCAAGTTCGAGGTCGTCACCCGTGGTGCAGTCGACCGGGCCGCTCCCGAACTGCGAGGTGAAGGGAAGGGCGATCCGGTCGCCACCGGGCAGCGTGACGTGGAGCGGAGGCCCGTCGAGGTCCGGCGCCGCCAGCTCCGTCAGCGCGGTCAGCGCCCCGGCGACGTTCTGCGGGCGCAGGTAGATGTCGTAGCTGTAGGTCAGCCCCATGAGCGATACCCCTCCCCCTCGGCCCTACCGGATCGCACCCTCTCACGAACGGGCGGCCGGGCCCTGATCGTTTTTCGCGGGCCCGGACCCCGTCAACCGGCCGCGTACGCCAGCGGCGGGGCGATCGCCTGGGCGTCCGCTCCCTCGCCGACCCACAGTCCGATGAACAGCGCCGCCGTGGCTTCCAGGAGCCCCGCGCGTTCCAGTCCGCCGCCCGGCACGGGTGCGCACCCCGTGTCCCGTACGAGCCGGTGCACGTGCCCGAGGGAAGGGCCGTCGTCCCCGCACACCGGTACGGCCAGCGGGCGGCCGTCGAAGACGGGCGGGCGCATGCGCCATACGTCCTCGTGGCAGAGGTTGAACGCCTTGACCACGTGGGCTCCGGGCGCCGCCTCGGCCAGTCGCTCCGCGGCGGAGACACCACCGCGGGTCAGCAGCCGGAAGCCGGGGCCGACCGGGTTGGAGCAGTCGATCAGCGCCTTGCCCCGGAGCTCGGGCCCCAGGTCCCGCACCACCTCGGCGCCGGCCCCGAAGGGCAACGCGACGAGCACCACGTCACCGAAGGCGGCCGCCTCTCGCAGTCCCTCGGCCTTCGCGCCCCCGCCGAGCCGTGCCGCGAGCCCTCGCGCCCGCTCCCTGTCGCGTCCGCCGACCACGACCTCGTGCCCCGCCCGCACCCAGTGGGTGGCGAGCGCGTCCGCCATGTTGCCCGCACCCAGTACGCCGATCCTCATCACGCATGTCCTTTCGTCGACGGCCCGTTCAGCCGTTCGCATCGACGCTAGAACGCGGCTCGGGCACCATCTGGTACGTGACCACCGACGCCTTCCTCGCCGACTGCCGCGCCCGCCTGGCGTTCGACCTGCTCTCCCACACGTGGAACGCCGTGGTGCTCTGGTCCCTGCGCGACGGTCCCCGCCGCCCGGTCGAACTGCGCGAGCACATCGGGTCGATCAGCCCCAAGGTCCTCACCGAGACGCTGCGCCGCCTCCAGTTCAACGGGCTCGTGTCCCGGCGGGCGTACCCCGGCTCCCCGCCGCACGTGGAGTACGCGCTCACCGATCTGGGGCGCACCCTGCTGGGGCCCATCGACACCATCGGGGCATGGGCCTTCGAGCACGGCGACGAGGTGATGGCGGCGCAGGACGCCGGCGTGGACGAGCGGTAGCGGCCGGCGCGCTCGGGGCGGGGTCTCGGGCGGGATCTCAGGGCAGGATCGAGTCGACGTAGCCGCCGTCCACGCGGAGGGCGCCGCCCGTGGTGGCGGAGGCGTACGGCGAGGCGAGGTAGACGACCATGTGCGCGATCTCCTCGGGCTCGATGAGGCGTTGCAGCAGGGACTGCGGTCGGTGCTTGACCATGAACTCGTGCTGGGCCTCGTCCCAGGGGAGGTCGTCGCCGACGAGTTCGCGGACGAAGTCCTCGACGCCGCCGGTGTGGGTGGGGCCCGCGATGACGGAGTTGACCGTGACGCCGGTGCCCGCGGCGTCCTTGGCGAAGCCCCGGGAGACCGCGAGCAGCGAGGTCTTGGTCATGCCGTAGTGGATCATCTCGGCGGGGATGGCCACGGCCGAGTCGCTGGCGATGTTGAGGACGCGCCCCCAGCCGTTGTCCTTCATACGCGGCAGGTAGGCGCGGATGAGGCGGACGGCGGAGAGGACGTTGACCTCGAAGTAGCGGCGCCACTCCGCGTCCTCGATCTCCAGTGGCGAGGCGGACCCGAAGACACCGAGGCTGTTGACCAGGATGTCGACCGCGGGCGCGGCCTCCAGGACGGCGGCGGCGCCGTCCTCGGTCGCGAGGTCGCCCGCGGCGCCGGTGACCTCGTCGTTCCCTGATGCGGTCCGTACGGCGTGGACGGCCTCGGCGACCCGTTCCTGGCCGCGGCCGTTCACGACGACATGGGCGCCGGCGCGGGCCAGCCCGACGGCGATGGCCTCGCCGATGCCCTGGGTGGAGCCGGTGACCAGGGCGGTGCGGCCGGAGAGATCGATATGCATGGCGGGTCCTCCTCGCGCCGGGGCCGGCGACACGGCCCGCGCGGGTCAGTTGAGGGTGTCGGGGTCCGGGCCGGTGCGCAGTCCCCGGTCGAGGTCGGCCAGGGCGGCCAGGTCGGCGTCGGTCAGGTCGAACCCGAAGACGTCCAGGTTCTGCCGGATGCGGGCGGGGGTGACGGACTTGGGGATCACGATGTTGCCCGTCCGCAGATGCCAGCGCAGCACGACCTGGGCGGGCGTTACGCCGTTGGCCTGAGCGATGCGCACGACCGCCTCGTCCGCCAGCACCGCGCCCTGGGCCAGCGGGCTCCACGCCTCGGTCGCGATGCCGTGCTCGGCGTGGAAGGCGCGCAGCTCGGCCTGCTGGAGGCCGGGGTGCAGCTCGACCTGGTTGACGGCGGGGACGGTGCCGGTGTGCTCCATGAGCCGCCGCAGGTGGGGGACCTGGAAGTTGGAGACGCCGATCGCGCGGGCGCGGCCGCCGGCGAGGATCTTCTCCAGCGCCTTGTACGTCTCCACGTACAGGTCCCGGGCGGGGGTGGGCCAGTGGATGAGGTAGAGGTCCACGTGGTCCAGGCCGAGCTTGTCCAGGGAGGTGTCGAAGGCGGCGAGAGCCTGGTCGTAACCCTGGTCGGCGTTCCACAGCTTGGTCGTGACGAAGAGCTCCTCGCGCGGCAGCCCGGAGTCGGCGATGGCCCGGCCGACACCGCGTTCGTTGCCGTAGACGGCGGCGGTGTCGATGCTGCGGTAGCCGGCGTCCAGGGCGTGCCCGACCGCGGTGGCGGTCTCGTCGTCGGGGACCTGGAAGACGCCGAAGCCGAGCTGCGGCATGCGGACGCCGTTGTTGAGGGCGATAGGGGGCACGGAAGTCATGGGGGGTGGTCCTTTACGTGTTCGTCGTGCGCCGGGCGGCGAGCCGGGCCGGGCCGGCTCGCCGCACATGCATGCAAGCGCGCCTTACATGCATCGACAATACTTGCACACGCGCATTAATGCAATCGACTGCTTCCCGCGTCGGTCACTCCCCCACGTGCAGCCCGAAGCCCGTGCGGCCCGTCGGTTCCAGGCCCTCCTTGAGGTGCAGGGACGGGATCTCGTAGTCGCCGAAGTTCTGGCGGCGGTACGGGACCGGAGCGGTCGTTTCCAGGGTGAGCAGGCGCTCCTGCCATGCCTTGGCCGCTTCCGGGTAGTCCGTCTCGGTCATCCGGTCGGTGCCGTACAGGACGAACGGCGGCAGCACCTCCAGGCCGGGGTAGTGGAGGATGCCGTGCTGGATCGGGAACAGCAGGTCGTCGATGGGGCCGTTGATGCCCCGGGGCGCGTAGTGGGATTCGAGGCCGCCGACGGTCACCGAGAGCATCGCCCGGCGGCCCGCGAGGGTGCCCTCGCCGTAGCGCTCGCCGTACTTGGTGTCGCTGTGCTCGCCGACGCCGTACGCGAAGTGGAACGTGAACACGCGGTCCACCCAGCCCTTGAGGATCGCCGGCATCGTGTACCACCACAGGGGGAACTGGAAGATGACGGTGTCCGCCCACAGCAGCTTCTCCTGTTCGGCGCGCACGTCCGGGGTGAGCGTGCCCGCGTCGAAGGCGCGGCCGGAATCGCGGGCCGGCTTGAGCGGGTCCGAGGCGTCGGGCCCGTAGTCCGCCGCGTCGACGGTGGTCTTCCAGTTCATCGCGTACAGGTCGCTCACCCGCACCTCGTGCCCGGCCGCCTCCAGGGTCGAGACCGCGAGGTCCTTGAGCGAGCCGTTCAGGGACTTCGGCTCGGGGTGGGCGTGGACGATGAGCGTCTTCATGGGAAACGCACTCCTTCGGATCGGATGAGTTCGATCCTGGACGCCCGGGCGACGGTTGTTCAGGGGCGCCGCTTCCATCGGACCGGGCTTCCTGGTACCGGCAGGGCCACCCTCGCGCGGGGCGGGCGTGGCCATACTGGGGGCATGGACGATCTCGCGGGATTTTTGCGGACCCGGCGCGCCCGGGTCGACCCGGCCTCGGCCGGCATCTCCGCCGACAGCCGCCGCCGGGTCGACGGGCTGCGCCGCGAAGAGGTCGCGCACCTGTCCGGGGTGAGCGTCGACTACTACGTGCGCCTGGAACAGGGCCGCGCGACCCAGCCGTCGGAGCAGGTCCTCGACGCGCTCGCCCGCGTCCTCGGCCTGGACGAGACCGAGCGCGAGCACCTGGACCGGCTGGCCCGGCAGCGGCGCCGGCGGGCGAAGGCGCCGGGCGGGCGGGTCCGGCCCGAGGTGCTGCGGGTCCTCGATCTGGTCGTGGACGCCCCGGCGGTGCTCATGGACCACCGCATGGACGTCCTCGCGGGCAACCGCCTGGCCCGGCTGCTGTACGGCCGGCCGCTGCCGGGGATGAACACCGCCCGGCACCTCTTCCTGGAGGAGACCGAGCGGGGTCTGTACGCGGAGTGGGAGCAGTGCACCCTGGACGCGGTCGGCCACCTGCGCCTGGCCGCCGGCAAGTACCCGGACGACGCACGGCTGGCCTCGCTCATCGGGGAGCTGTCGATGGGCAGCGACCGCTTCCGCCGGCTGTGGGCCCGCGCGGACGTGCGCGCCCGTACGCATGGGCGCAAGGTCTACCGGCACCCGCTCGTCGGCGTGTTGGAGCTGCACCAGGAGAACTTCTCGCTGGCGGACGCGCCGGGCCGGGAGATGATCGTGCTGTCGGCGGCGCCCGGCAGCCCGGCGGAGGACGGGCTGCGGCTGCTGTCCGGGCTGGGGGCGGAGGGCGACGGCGCTCCCGACCGGTCCCGCGTCCGCGAGGAGCGCCCCCGCTAGCGCGCCGCCTCGAAGCGCGTCAGGTGGTCGTCGGTGAGCCGGACGTCCCGGGCGGCGAGGGCTTCCTCGACGTGCTGTACGCGGCTCACGCCGACGATCGGGGCGATGCCCTGGTGCAGCAGCCACGCCAGGACGACCTGGTTCTTCGTCGCGGAGACCTCGTCGGCGACCTCGTCCAGGACCGCGAGCACCCTGGCGGTGCCGGGGTGCTCGTACGTGTCGGGGAACGGCTTCTCCGGGCGCGTGTAGGAGCCCCAGAGCAGGGAGCTGTACGCCCACACCTCCAGCCCTTCCGCCTCGGCGAGGTCCAGGTCGTCGGGCGTGAGGTGGCGGTGGCCGCCCTCCGCGACGGGGGTGAGCGGGCGCGGCTGGACGAGGGAGTGGCGCAGTTGCAGGGCGGTCCACGGCTCCGCGCCCTGCTCGCGGGCGAGGGACCGGGCGCGCTCGACGCGCCAGGCGGTGTGGTTCGCCGCGCCGACCCGCAACGCCACGCCCTTGGTGACCAGTTCGCCGAAGGCCCCGACCGTCTCCTCCAGGGGGACGGTGCGGTCCTCGGCGTGGGCCCACAGCAGGTCGACGTGGCCGACGCCGAGGCGTTCCAGGCTCTCCGCCATGCCCGCGTGGACGGCGCGGGCGGAGAGACCCTCGGCGCTCTCGGGCCAGGAGTGCGGGACGAGCGGGTTCTGCCGGACCTTGGTCGCGATGCGTACGGCGTCGCGGGCGCCGGGGCGGGCCGCCAGCCAGGCGCCTATGACGCGCTCGCTGGCGCCGCCGACACCGCTGGGGTCGGCCCAGAAGGAGTAGCAGTTGGCGGTGTCGAGCCAGCCGCCGCCACCGGCGACGAAGGCGTCGAGGACGGCGAAGGAGGTGTCGGGGTCGACCTGGGTGCCGAAGCCCATGGTGCCCAGAACGATCCCGGGGTTCGCGTCGTTCATGTTGATGGCGTGCGTGTCGGTGCGGTTCGTGTTCGCGTTCATGTCCGTCATGCTCGGCGTTGAAGTGCGCTCCAGGTCAAGCCAGTCCTTCGAAACCTTCAGGAGTTGTGGTGGCGGATCTCGCGGAATCGGTCGAATCGATGGAACAACTCACCGTCGGCTGGCGGACCATGGTGCTCGACCGGGACGCCGGCGCGGATGTACGGGACCTGCCCGGGATCGCCGTGCGCTGGGCCGACTGCGGTTTCGCCTTCTGGAACTGCGTCACCCTGACCGACGTCGGCGCGGACGCGGCGCTCGCCGCCCGGCGCTTGAGCGAGGCGGCGGACATCATGCGGGCGAAGAGCCGGCCCGGCTTCCTCTGGGTCTTCGAGGGGCTGCTCGACGCGGAGGCGCGCGCCTCGCTGGACACGGCGGCCGAGCGCGCCGGCCTCACGTACGCCTTCCCCGGCACGGGCATGGCGGGCGACCTGTTCCCGCTGCCCGAACCGGCCCACCCCGAGCTGGAGTTCGTACGGGTGAGCGAGGACGCTCACCTGTTGGCGTACGCGGATCTGAACTCGCGGGCGTACGGCTTCCCCCTGGACGCGGGCCGCGACGGGCTGGCGGGGTCCTCACTGTGGAAGAGCGGGGTGCACGCCTATCTGGGGCTGCGGCAGGGGGTGCCGGTGACGTGTGCCGCGACGGTGGAGGCGGCGGGCCGGCTCTTCGTCGTGCTGGTCGCCACCGATCCGGCGTGGGAGCGCCGGGGATACGGGGAGGCGGTGACGCGCAAGGCGCTGTACGAGGGGGCCCGCGCCACCGGGCTGACCCGTGCCACCCTGCACGCGACGGCGGCGGGGGCGCCGGTGTACCCCCGGATCGGCTTCACCCCGAATTCGGCCATGCGCTTCTACGGGTTGCCGGAGTGAGCGGGAGGCGGCCGACGCTGTCACAGAACCATGACACGCGGGGTCACAACCCGGGGCCCGGGTGGCCTGTCCAACTGGGTGAGACGACGGGCTGATCCACCCGTCGTCGGCGGGACGCGGCAACCGGCCGCGCCGCCCACACGCCCTGGGGGAAATACCTTGAACACCGTTGCGCGCAGCCTGCGTTCGTCCGCCGTCGCCTCGGCCGCCGGCCTGCTGCTGACCCTCACCGGAGCCGCCCTGGCCCCGGCCGCCCTGGCCGACAGCGGCCCGCCCATGCTGGCCGTGTCCACCGACGCACCCGCGATGGTCGGCCTCGGCGGTCTGCCGGTCGCCTTCACCACCACGGCGTCCAACCCCGGCCCGAACGACACCTCGTCGGCGCGCCTGATCTACCGCATCGACGGTGAGAACGGGCTGCCGGAGCACGCCCTGAGCCTGGAGTACCGGCTCGACGGAACGACCTGGAAGAAGGTTCCGCTGGAGGTCAGCGAAGGCTCCGTGTACGGCGGCGAGCTGCCCGAGCAGTTCCCGCTGGCCGCCGGGAAGTCGCGGACCGTGCAGTTGCGGCTCGGCATGCCGATGGGCACCCCGCACCACGGCTCCAGCAACGGCGGCACCGACCACCTGAAGCTGACGACGATGATCTCCTACGGTGCCTCGGGGGCGGCGAACGACACCGATGTGGACAACGTCGCGGTCAGCGGGCTGGACACCCGCCTGTCGGGGGTACCCGCCACCGCGGTGGCCGGCGGGCCGGGGATCACCTTCAAGGCCACGGTCGACAACCCGACGCCGTCCGCGTACGAGAACGTGAGCGATGTGATCATGACGAGCCGCCACGCCTCCGTCCAGGTGCTGCGCTCGGGGAAGTGGACCACGCTGAAGCCGATCACCGACAGCGCCGAACCCGATGTGTACGGCTTCAACGTCATCGGCCCGGACGTGTCCATCAAGGCACACGGCAGCACGTCCACGCAGGTCCGGGTGACCTACCTCAAGGACGCGCCGGCCGGTAAGACCATCCTGAACCCGTGCGCGATCGTCAACGAGGGGCCGGGCACCTTCCGGGGCACGACGAGCTGTGGCGACAGGGCCACGGTCACCGTGAAGAAGGCGGTGGCCACCTCCGGCACCCCGTCCCCCTCCCCCTCCGTCACCGCGAGCGCGTCGTCCTCCCCCGCCGCGACGGGCACCGGCACCACCTCGGCGTCGTCCGGCACGACCGCGCAACTGGCGGAGACCGGGAGCGGCGGCGTCTCGGCGACGGCGGTGGGCGCGGCGGGCCTCGTCGCGGTCGGCGCGGGCGCCCTGGGCTTCACCGCGATGCGCCGCCGGCGCGGCCGGGTCTGAGGGGACGGCGGAAGGGGCCGGTCCACGGCGAGAACGGCCGTGGACCGGCCCCTTCCGGGTCGTGCGGGGTCAGGAGGCGATGAACCGCGCGACCTGGCCGAGGACGACCGTGTCCGCCAGGTACCCGATGTGGGTCTGGCAGACCACGTTGTTGTTCGTCGCGCCGCTCAGGCGGGTGCTGGTGTACGGGAGGATGACGCCGTCGCACGCCGAGTACCAGGTGGCGTACTTGGTGTCGCCGGGGGTCTCGTCACCCGAGGTGATCTGCGCGATGAACGAGGAGCCCGGGTACATCTGCTGACAGGTCGTGTAGATCAGGCAGGCACCGGCGGCCGTGGTGCCGTGGTTGGCGCCGGCGATGGACGCGAGGTGGCTGACGCTGGTGTTGCCGCCGAGCACCTTCAGGTAGTACTGGCTGACCAGGCCGCCCATCGAGTGGTTGACGATCGCGACCTTGCTCGCCCCGGTCCGGGACTTCACGTCGTTGACGAAGGCGGCGAGGCCCTGGGCGTTGGTGATGTTGTTGCCGTAGGAGTCGTACTCGTACGCGAACAGGTTCGAGCTCGACCAGCCGTTGAGGCGGAAGACGCTCATGGCCGTGGTCCAGTTGGAGGCGCTGCCGGTGTAGCCGTGGACGAAGACGACCGGGGTGCCGGTCGACAGCGGCTGCACGGCGGCGGCTCGGGCCGGGGCGGTCGTCTCGGCGGCGCCGGCCGCGGACGCCGGGGAGAACAGGGTGAACGCGACCGCGACGGCCGCGAGGGCGCCGAGGAGCCGGCGAGGTGAACGACGAGGCATGGGGCACTCCTGAGGGGAACGCGGGGATGTGGTTGCCTGCCCGCACAAGGTGCCGGGCGCGGGGTACCCACGCCATCGGCTAATTCACCGGTCTTCGCTACCCGTCGGCGGGTGCTCCGTGGCCGCAGGGGCCCGGGAAGCGGCACTTTTCAGCCGTTCGGGCCCTCGAAGCGGTGTTACGCCCCCGGCCGGCGCGGCGCTCGCGCAGAGTGCTGCGTATGACCACACCCGCTGAGCTGCTCCGCCTCCTCGCCCGCACCCGGGCCTCCCTCGACGGGGAGGAGGTCACGTACTGGTGGTCGGGCGATGTGTACTCCTGGGCTCCCGACCAGCCCTACCAGCGCCTCTTCGGCTTCGAGGGCGTCAACGTCGCCCGCCTGGTCCGGGACGCGGAAGCCGGGCCCGACGCCTACCAACTGCTCACCCGTGAGGCCGCGTTCTACCTCGACCCGCTCACCCGGGAGATCCTGGAGACCTGGCAGGACCTGCCGGTGGTGCACGTCTGGAACGACCCGGCCAACCAGAAGTGGCGGCCCTTCCCGGTGCCCATGACGGAGCTGGGCGCACAGGTGTGCTTCAGCCTGGAGATCCCGCTGGCCTATCCGTCGCCGCTGCCCGTCGCGGAGTACCCCGTGCACTCGTCCGGGGACACCTACCGGGCGCTTGAGCTCTTCCAGTTCTTCGCCGACCGGGCGGAGCTGGCCGGTCCGGCGGCGAGTGTGTCCGCCACGATGTCGTGGACGCGGATGTCCCCGTGGCTGCCGTGGATGGCCCGGGGGCAGGCGCCGGGCGGGCTGACGTTCCACTGCCGGGGCCGGAAGCTGGGCTCGTACGCGGAGGTGCCCGAGCGCACCCGCGCCTACATCGCGGACCGGCACCCGGAGTTCGCGCACGCGCCGGAGAAGTGGAGCGAGCCGAACGAGACCAGCTGGACGTACTTCCGCAAGCTCAACCCGCCCGCGTAGAGGGGCGCGCGGGCAGCTCAGTCCTTGCGGCCCGTCGCGGCGATGGTGACGCCGAGCCCGATCATGGTGAGCCCGCCGACGCCTCCGACGAGCGACATCCGCCGGGGCGAGCGGGCGAACCAGTCGCGTCCCGTCGCCGCCGCCAGCCCCCAGATGCTGTCGCAGGTCAGCGCGATCAGGTTGAACACCAGTCCGAGCTCCAGCATCTGGACCATGACGTGCCCGTGCTCGCGGTCCACGAACTGCGGCAGCACGGCCGCGAAGAACACGATGGTCTTCGGGTTCGCGACTCCGACGGCGAACCCTTCCCACAGCGTGCGCAGGCTCCCCCGCGCCTCCCCCTCGGTGCTGAACGCGGCCTGCAATGAACCGCGTTGGCGCCAAGCCTTCACCCCGAGGTGGACGAGGTAGACGGCGCCCGCCAGCTTCAGGGCGGTGAAGACGAGCACGGAGCGTTCCACGACCGCCCCGAGACCGAGCGCCACGGCCACGATGAGGACGTACGCGCCCAGGGTGTTGCCGACGACCGTGGTCAGCGCGGCGCGGCGGCCCTGCGCCAGGGCGCGTCCGATCACGAACAGCACGCTGGGGCCGGGGATCACGATGAGCAGGAACGACATGGCCGCGAAGGCCAGCGCACGGTCGGAGGACACCATGCGGCCATGTAAGCACGCACCGTACCCGCCCCACAGCCGAATTCCGGGCGGGCTGTGCGGCGGTGCCAACTCGCGCCCGCCGCCCGCCTTATGGACACCGCGCCATGGGCGTGCTCTCATGCCACTTGCACTTTTCCAACGATGCACAACGAGCGGTGCGGTGCGGACGGGCCGACCGGTCGGCGTGAGAACGGAGTCGCACATGAAACCTCCATCCGCGAGGCGGCGCAGAGGGCTGCGGCGGTGGATCGGTGGAGCCGCCGTCCTCGGGACCGCCGCCGCCATGACGGTGACGGGCACGGCGGGTCCGGCGTCGGCCGGCGGACCGCACAGCCACCGCATCCCGACGGTCACCTCGGGTGACGCCCGGTTCCAGGTCCTGTCGCCCACGCTGATCCGGACCGAGTACGCGGGTGACGGGGCCTTCACCGACGAGGCGACCTTCAACGCCATCGGCCGGGGCTCCTTCGCCCCGGCCGCGTACACCACGAAGACGGCGGACGGCTGGCTCACCCTCACCACGAGCGCGGTGACGCTGCGGTACAAGGTGGGCTCCGGGCCCTTCGACGCGAGCAACCTGTCGGTCCGGCTCAACACCGGCGAATCGCCCGTGACCGCGAGCCCCTGGCACCGCATCACCTGCGCGCCCGGTGCGCTGTGCGAGGCGGAGAACCTGCGGGCCGGCGGGGTCTCCGTGGCGTCCGACCACGACGGCTACACCGGTTCCGGGTTCGCCGCCGGCTTCGAGAGCACCGGCGCCTCCCTGTCCTCTGACATCGATGTCAACGCTGCGGGCGCCTACCGGTTCGCCGTGCGATACGCCAATGCGCGCGGCGGCGACGGCAAGAGCGAGCCGCGCACCCTCACCCTGTCGGTGGACGGCGGTGACGAGCAGCGGGTGACGCTGCCGCCGACGGCGGACTGGGACACCTGGGACACCGTCTACGCCGATGTCCGGCTGGGCGCCGGGCACCACGCGGTCGGCCTGACCCGGGGCGCTTCGGACTCCGGCAGTGTGAACGTGGACAGCGTCGCGCTGCTGGGCGGGGGCGAGGCGTTCCCGCCCGCGTCGAGCACGGCGATCGCCGACTGCCGGTTCGGGGTGAGCTGTGAGGCGGAGGCCGGGCGTGTCATCGGTTCGGCGGCGGCGGCCACCGATCACACGGGCTTCGCCGGGACCGGCTTCGTCGCGGAGCTCAACCAGGGCTCCTCACTGACGACGCATGTGGTGGAGGTCCCCTCGGCCGGGACGTACAGCCTGCGCGTCCGTTACGCCAACGGCCCGGGCGGCGACGGCCGGCACGTGACGCGCACCGCCGCCGTGTCGGCGGGCGGCGCCACCGGCACCCTGTCGTTCCCCGCGACGGACGACTGGGACACGTGGTCCACGGCGACCCTGCCCGTCCGCCTGGAGGCGGGTGCCAACGACGTCACGCTCGCCTGCCCGGACGCGGGGAGCTGCCACGTGAACGCGGACACCGTCTCCGTCGCCGCGACCGGCGACCCGGCCCCGCAGCCGCATCTGGCCCTCGGCGGCTACCGGCGCGGCCTCGACGGCGTCACCGGCAACGGCGCGGCCCCCGTCACCACGCCCGGCCTGCTCAACCAGGACGGCTGGTACCTCCTGGACGACACCCCGTCCGCGCTCTACGACTCCGCCACCCGCGAGGTGACCCAGCGCTCCGATCACGGCGGCGCCCCGTACCAGGACGGCTACCTCTTCGGCTACGGCCACGACTACAAGCAGGGCCTCGGCGACCTGGCGGCCCTCACCGGACCGCCCGCGCTGCTGCCCTCCTGGGCGTACGGGGTCTGGTACTCGGAGTACATCGACCGCACGGACGCGGACTACCGGAACACGATCCTGCCGACGTTCCGTTCCGAGGGCGTGCCGTTGGACGTGCTGGTGACGGACACCGACTACAAGGCCGTCAACGCGTGGAGCGGTTGGGAGATCGACACGGCCAAGTTCCCCGATCCGAAGGGGTTCTTCGACTGGTCCGAGTCCCAGGGCCTGCACAACACGCTCAATGTGCACCCCAGCATCCTCGCCGCCGACCCCCAGTTCGCGCAGGCGCAGAAGACCGCCAAGGGCAAGCTGGAGAAGGGGAGTTGCGGTGGCGGCGCGGGGCCGGACTGCTACGTCTTCGACTTCGGCGACCCCGACCAGTTGCAGGCGTACATGGATCTGCACCGGACCATGGACGAGCAGGGCAACGACTTCTGGTGGCTCGACTGGTGCTGCGACTCGTCGCAGTCGTCGCTGCCCGGTGTGACCCCGGACGCGTGGATCAACCAGCAGTACGCGGACACCACCGGCCGCCACCTCGACCGCCCGTTCGTCCTCTCGCGCGCCTACGGTTCGCTCCAGGCCGCCGGTTACAGCGGCCAGCAGTCGGTGCCCACCGGCCCCTGGGCGGACAAGCGCACCACGGTCCACTTCACCGGCGACACGTCGTCCACCTGGGGCACGCTGAAGTTCGAGGTGGGGTACACCCCGGCCGAGTCGGCGGCGACCGGGATGGCCAACGTCACGCATGACATCGGCGGCCACAACGACACGACGGGCCTCAAGGGCTCGGAGGCGTACACCGACGGCGGTGGCACGCACACCACGACGAAGCTGCCCGACGACCTGTACGCGCGCTGGGTGCAGTTCGGCACCTTCCAGCCCGTCGACCGGCTGCACAGCAACCACAGCGACCGGCTGCCCTGGCAGTACGGCCCCGAGGCGG
Source organism: Streptomyces sp. NPDC097595 (assembly GCF_044761525.1). Classification (NCBI taxonomy): domain Bacteria; kingdom Bacillati; phylum Actinomycetota; class Actinomycetes; order Kitasatosporales; family Streptomycetaceae; genus Streptomyces; species Streptomyces sp. NPDC097595. Next base: position 148,409 of record NZ_JBIWCN010000005.1, read on the forward strand.
CGGCCTCCGCGAAGAAGTTCCTCAACCTGCGCGAGAGTCTGCTGCCGTACACGTACACCCTCGCCGAGGAGGCCAACCGGACCGGTGTGCCGATCGTCCGGCCGATGTATCTGGAGTACCCGGAGGAGCGGCAGGCGTACGAGACGGCCGGCAGCGAGTACTTCTACGGCTCCGACCTGCTGGTCGCCCCGGTCACCACGCCCGGCGCCTCCGCGAGGACGTCGGTGTGGTTCCCACCGGGGCAGTGGACGGACTACTTCACCGGCAGGACGTACGAGGGCGGCACCACGCAGGACGTCACGACGACGCTGGACACCATGCCGGTGTTCGTCAGGGCGGGCGCCGTCGTCCCGAGCCGCACGCATGACGTCGCCCACGACGGGGCGCCCGGCGCGGACGACCTCACGCTCACGATCGCCCCGGGCGGCTCCGGTTCGTTCAGCCTGTACGAGGACGACGGCGGCGCCGCGGGCCAGGCCCGGAGCGCCACGACGAAGGTCTCCTACAAGGAGTCCGGCGCACGCCACACGGTGTCCATCGCCCCGGCGAAGGGGTCCTTCCGGGGTCAGCCGAAGGCCCGCACGTGGACCCTGTCGGTCAAGGCGGACCACGCGCCCCGGAAGGTCACCGCGAGCGGGGCCCACCTGTCCCCGCAGGCGTACAAGTGGGACGCGGGCTCCAAGACGCTGAACGTCACCCTGCCGCAGCGCAACATCCACGTGCCGGTCACCGTCACGTACTGGTAGCAGCGGCCCGGCAGTCGGTCAGTCCTTGCTGGCCGACTGCCAGGACAGGCCCCAGTCGTAGGCGAGGTCGACGGCCTGCTGCTTGAAGATGCCGGGCGGGAGGATGATGTACTTCGCCTCCCGGCGGACGATGAGTTCGCCGTTGACGTTCTCGATGAGGGCGATCGCCGCGACGGGTGCGGGGACCGTGCACTCGTCCAACTGGACCTCGATGGGCGGTCCGGCGGGCGGGTAGAGGGTGGCCACGCCGTGCAGGCCGGCGAAGCTGGACGCGCCGGAGTAGACGGCCACGAAGACCAGGAGGCGCTTGATCTCGGAGGTGTGGTCGAGGTTGATCGTGAGGTTCTCGCCGTCCTCGCTGCCTCCGGTCCGGTCGTCGTGGTCCAGCTGGACGTAGGGCGGCTCGTCGTACGAGCCGAACTGATTGTTGATGGGGTGGACGATCCCGCTCGCCCCGTTCTGCAGCTCCCACAGGCAGGAGAGGTCGAGGTCGACGTCTTCGAGGCGGACGGCGTCGCGGCCCTTGTTCATCCAGCCGCCCGGGGGTGTGCGGGCGCTCCAGGAGAGGTTGACCCGCATCGCGCCGGACGTCGCTCCCTGTTTGGTGAGGGAGACCGAGGGCGCGTTCTTGGTCAGCGTGATCTTCGTCAGCCGTACGGGCGGGGCGACGGGCGCGGCGACCGGGGCGGGGGGCGCGGGCTCGTCCACGGTGATGCCGAAGTCGGTGGCGAGCCCCGCCAGGCCGGAGGCGTAACCCTGGCCTACGGCGCGGAACTTCCACGCGCCGTTGCGCCGGTACAGCTCCCCGAGCACGAACGCGGTCTCCGTGGTGGCGTCCACCGGGTCGAACCGTGCCGTCTCGGCACCGGTCGCGGCGTCCAGCACCCGGATGCAGAGGCCGGACACCCTGCCGAACGTGCCGTCCGTGGAAGCCGCGAGGACCACGGTCGCGATGTCCTGCTCCACCGACGGCAGGGACACCTGGATCGTCTCGACCACCCCGGCGCCGTCCTGCCTCCGGCCCTCGTGGCGCACGGCGCCACGAGGGTGGACGGGCTGGTTGTAGAACACGAAGTCGTCGTCCGAGCGGACCCTGCCGCCCGCCGTGAGCAGCAGCGCCGACGCGTCGACATCGGGCGCGCCGGGGCCGGTGCGCCAGCCGAGCTCCACCCGTACGACCGGGCTCGCGATCGGTGTGTTGGCACCCTTGCGCAACGACATATGGCTCCCCCTCAGCAGTCCGTCCGTCCCGGGCAGCGTACGGAATGCGGGGTGGCCGTCAGGCGTGAAGCGGGGAATTGGGTGGGCCCGCCCCCGCTGGGATGCGGAGGCGGGCCGGTGAGCGGCGCCGATCAGCGGACCTGGAGGCTCCGCTGCTCCTTGAACGAGGCGCAGTTGGAGTTCTCCACGGACACGTACACGTTGGCGATGTGACCGCCCCAGCTGACGCAGTGGCCCTTGCCGTAGGCGTAGGCCGGACCGGCGTACGACGTGTAGTTCCCGTAGTCGCTCGCCGACGCGTCGGTGTCGGGGACGTAGAGGTACGCCGACATGTCCTTCGCGGCGCCGGGCGTGGACCGGATGGTCACGACACAGTTCTTGCCGTTCGACGCGTTGTACGTCAGGTAGACCGTGCCGAGGGAGCCCACGGCGGCGGAGTTGACGGTCTTGTACGCGCTGCCGCAGACCTTCTGCGGGGTGGTGTTGGGCGCGGCGGACGCGGTCGGGCCGAAGGCGGCCGTCGCGCCCACCATGAGGGTGGTCAGGGCCCCGGCGGTGGCGAGAGTACGGATGTTTCGCATATTTCCCCCTTGTAGCTCCAGGAGTGTTTTGCTCCTACTTGATGGGACCTCCCAGGGACACGGATGGTTGTATGCGAATGGCCGGGGACCTGACGATTGGTGATCTTTTACGCCCCCGGAAGCGCTCCGGGGGCCGGCAGGAAGCCCGTGACCTGGAAGTACGTCAGATAGCGCGTCAGAACCTTGTCTGTAAGCGGCAGTTGGCGCACGCCCGCCTCCGCCGCCGCCCGGGCCGTGCGGCCGGAGTCGAAGCTGCGGTGGTCCGCCTCGCCCTCGCCGGCCCCGTCGTCGCCGAGGAACAACTGCGCCGCGTTGTCCGGGTGTTCGGCCACGCAGGCCCGCCACTCCTCGGGCGTCACGGGGCGCAGCTCGTACCCGAGGCCGGCCGCCGCCTCGAAGACGCGGTCCAGGCCGGGTGCGTCCGGGTTGGTGTAGTGGTACGCCGGTGCCCCGGGCCGTTCGGCGGTGCTGAGGGCCACCACGGCGGCGCTGACGTAGTCCACCGGGACCCAGTCCGTCGTGCCGTGCGCGAGATCGGGCACCGCCCCGGCCTGGAGGCAGCCCTTGATGAGCTGCCAGAGCAGGTCCCGGTCCTGGCAGGCGCCGGTGGCGGTGTCGCCGCTGATGCGGCCCGGGCGGTGCACGGTCACCGGGAGGCCACGGTCGCGGGCGAGGCCGACGAGTTGCTCGGCGACCCACTTGCTCTGCGCGTACCCGTCCGGCAGGCCGTCCGCCGGACCGGTCGGGGACGACTCGGTGAGCGGTGCGGGGTCCGTCCCGCGCGACGGGGCGTACACACCGGTGGTGGAGACGTAGTGCAGGCCGGGCGAGCCGGAGTCCGCGAGGAGCCGCAGCAGTTCCTCGGTGCCGCCCACGTTGGGCGCGCGCAGATCACCGTACGGGGCGGCGAAGTTGACGCGTGCCCCGTTGTGCAGGACGGGCCCGAGGCGCCGGGTGAGGGCCGTCCTTTCGTCGGGGGCCAGGCCGAGGCCCGGGGCCGCGAGGTCGCCGGGGACGGGGTGGATCAGGTCGGCGTACCGGGACTGCCACAGGCCGTAGTGCTCCAGGTTGGCCCGGAGCCGCTGGGCCGCGCTGTCGGGGCTCGCGGCCCGGACGAGGCAGTCGACCGGGCCGTCCGTGGCCTCGATGAGGTCGCGCAGCAGGAACGCGCCGAGGAAGCCGGAGGCGCCGGTGAGCAGGGGCCGCGCGGAGGGGCGGGCGGGACGCCGCTCCCCGGGGCCCCGGCTCTCCCCCGGGCCCTCGTGCTCGGCGGCGCCCCGGCGCTCGGCGGCCCCCCGGCGCTCGGCGGTGATGTTGGAGGCGAGCCGCGCCTCGGCGGCGAAGTCCGGGGCCGCCGCCTCCTCGTGCTCCTCCTCCCCCGGCCCCCGGCCGAGCAGGCGGTCGACGCCCTCGACGGTGGGCGTCGCGAACAGGGCGCGCAGGGAGGGCCGCACCCCGCAGCGCTCCCCGATCCGGCGGGCCAGGGTGACGGCGAGCAGGGAGTGGCCGCCGAGCGCGAAGAAGTCGTCGGTGACGCCGACCTCGGGCACGCCGAGGGTCTGCGCGAACACCTCGCAGAGTTCCCGTTCACGTGCGGTGCGCGGGGCCCGTCCGCCGGCCGCCGCCGGGCTCTCCGGTGCGGGCAGCGCACGACGGTCCGTCTTGCCGTTGGGCGTCACGGGGAAGGCGTCGAGGCGGACATGGGCGGCGGGCACCATGTGTTCGGGCAGGGTGGCGGCGAGGTGGGCGCGCAGTTCGGCCCAGCCGGGGGCGGGCTCGCCGGTGGGGGGCACGGTGTAGGCGACGAGGCGCCGGTCGCCGGGGCGGTCCTCGCGGACGGTGACGCAGGCGGCGGCGACCCCGGGGTGCGAGGTGAGCGCCGCCTCGATCTCGCCGAGTTCGATGCGGAAGCCGCGCAGCTTGACCTGGTCGTCCACGCGGGAGACGTAGAGGAGGCGCCCGTCGGGCGTCCACCGCACCAGGTCGCCGGTGCGGTACATCCGGCCGCCCGCGCGGTCGAAGGGGTCGGCGACGAAGCGGGTGGCGGTGAGGGCGGACCGGCCGTGGTAGCCGCGTGCGACGCCCTCGCCGGCCACGTACAGCTCGCCGGTGACACCGGGCGGCACGGGAACCAGCCGGTCGTCCAGGACGTGGACGCGGGTGCCGTCCACGGGGGCGCCGATGGGGACGGTGCGGTCGGGGGCGAGGGGCCCTTCGGCGTGCTGGAAGGTGCTCATGGTGGCGCAGACGGTGGTCTCCGTCGGGCCGTAGGCGTTGACGAGGAAGCGGTCCTTGGCCCAGGCGTGGACGAGGGCGGGCGGGCACGCCTCTCCGGCGAGGACCATGGTGAGGCCGCTGGGCAGGGAGTCCGGGGGCATCACGGCGAGGGCGGCGGGCGGGATGGTGAGGTGGGTGACGCCCCGGTCGTGGACCAGGCCGGTGAGGGCCGGTCCCGGCAGCAGGGCGTCGCGGGTGTCGATCTCCAGGCAGGCGCCGGTGAGCAGCCCCATGCACAGCTCCCAGAACGCGGCGTCGAAGCTGACCGACGCCATGTGCAGCACCCGGCTGCCCGGTCCGACGCGCAGCCGCTCGCTCTGGGTCCTGGCCATGGCGCGCACGCCCCGGTGTGTGACGACGACGCCCTTGGGGCGGCCGGTGGAGCCCGAGGTGTAGATGACGTACGCCGGGTTGGCCGGGTCGATGCGGACCGGAGCGGGTGCGGCGCCGCTCGCGCCGAGGTCGTCGGTGTAGAGGTGCGGCACCGGGTGTTCGGGCAGGCTGCGGTGGAGTTCCGGGGTGGTGAGGAGCAGACGGGGGTCCGCGTCGTCCAGCATGTAGGAGAGGCGCTGGGCCGGGTAGTCCGGGTCCAGCGGCAGATAGGCGGCACCCGCCTTGAGGACGGCGAGCAGGGCCACGACGAGTTCGGACGTCCGGGGCAGCGCGACGGCGACCCGGTCCTCGGGGCCCACTCCCCGCTCGGTGAGGTGGCGGGCCAAGGTACCTGCGCGGGCGTCGAGTTCGCCGTAGGTGAGGGTGGTGTGTGCGTCCCGGACGGCAGGGGCCGCGGGGGTGCGCCGGGCCCACTCCTCGAAGAGCGCGGGGACCGTCGTGGCGGGCAGGTCGTCGGCGGGCCCGGTGCCGAGCGCGGTGAGGCGGTCGTGCTCGGCGGGGGTCAGCAGGTCGTACGTGTGCAGAGGGCGGTCGGGGTCGGCGGTGACGGCGCCGAGGAGCAGGACGAGCCGGTCGGCGAGGCCCTGGACGGTGGGTGCGTCGAAGAGTTCGGTGGCGTAGTCGACGGTGCCCCGCATCCCGTCGAGTGCGCCGGTGTCGTCGTAGGTCTCGGTGAGCGCGAACGACAGGTCGAACTTGCTGACCTCCGCCTCGGCGGCCACCCCGGTGACGGTGAGGCCCGGCAGGTCGATGGCGGCGGACGCCTGGTTCTGGAGGATCAGCATGGTCTGGAAGAGCGGGTGGTGGCTCTGGGCGCGTGCCGGGTTGAGGAGTTCGACCAGCCGCTCGAAAGGCACGTCCTGGTGGGCGTAGGCGGCGAGGTCGAATTCCCTTACACGGCCGAGGAGTTCGCGGAAGGTGGGGTCGCCGCTCAGGTCGGTGCGCAGCACGAGGGTGTTGACGAAGAAGCCGACGAGACCGTTCGCCGCCTCGTCGGTGCGTCCGGCGACGGCCGTGCCCAGGGGGATGTCCTCGCCGCCGCCGTGCCGGGACAGGACGGTCGCCAGGGCGGCCTGGAGGACCATGAAGGCGCTGGAGCCGCAGGTGCGGGCGAGCTCCGTGACATGGCGGGCGGTGGCCCGGTCCACGGAGAAGCCGAGGGTGGCGCCGGTGTGCCGGGAGGTGGCGGGGCGGGGCCGGTCCCAGGGCAGTTCGATCGCCTCGGGCAGCCCGGCCAGCGCGTGCCGCCAGTGGGAGAGCTGCCGGCAGACGAGGCTGTCGGGGTCCTTCTCGTCGCCGAGCAGGTCGCGCTGCCAGAGGGTGTGGTCCGCGTAGTCGACGGGCAGCGGGGCCCAGTTGGGCTCCTCGCCCCGGGCGCGGGCGCGGTAGGCGAGGCCCAGGTCGTGGGCGAGGGGCGCCAGCGAGGTGCCGTCGGCCGCGATGTGGTGGACGACGAGCACGAGGACGTGGGCGTCGGGGGCCAGCCGCAGCAGGGTCGCGTGCAGCGGCAGGCTGCGTTCGATGTCGATGGCCTCGGCGGTGGCGGCGGCGACGCGGTGGCGCAGCTTCGCCTCCTCGACGCTCTCCATGGCGAAGGGGATGACGACGTCGCCGGGTGCGGTGATGTGCTGGCACGGCCCGTCCTCGCCCTCGGGGAAGACGGTGCGCAGGGCGGTGTGGCGTGCGATGACGTCGGCGACGGCGGCGCACAGGGCGTCGGCGTCGAGCGGTCCGTCGATGCGTACGGCGAGCGGGATGTTGTACGTGGCGGAGGGCCCGTCGAGCCGGTGCAGGAACCACAGCCGCTGCTGGGCGTACGAGAGCGGGAGTTCGGCGGGGCGTGGCTGCGGGACCAGCGGGGGGCGGGTGCCGCCCTCCGCGCCTTCCAGGGCGGTGGCGAGCGCGGCCACGGTGGGGTGCTCGAACAGGGTGCGGATGTCGGTCTCGGTGTGCAGGGCGGTGCGGATGCGGCCGACGAGGCGGGTGGCGAGCAGGGAGTGGCCGCCCAGGGCGAAGAAGCTGTCGTCGGTGCCGACCCGGTCCACGCCGAGCACATCGGCGAACAGCCCGGCGAGGATCTCCTCCATGGCGCTGCGCGGTGCCCGCCCGGCAGCCGTGCGGGGTGCGGTGGGCGCGGGCAGGGCGTTGCGGTCGATCTTGCCGTTGGGCGTCAGCGGCAGGACGTCCAGCGGCTGGATGACGGCCGGGACCATGTACGCGGGCAGCAGCCGGCCGACGTGGGCGGCGAGCAGTCCGGGGTCGGGCGTCTCGCCCGGTGCGAGGACTACGTAGGCGGTGAGGGTGCGGTCGCCGGGCAGGTCCTCGCGTACGAGGACGCAGGCGGCGCGTACCGCGGGGTGGTCGCGCAGGACCGTTTCGATCTCGGCCGGTTCGATGCGGTGGCCGCGCAGCTTGATCTGCTGGTCGGCCCGGGCGACGTAGCGCACGGTGCCGTCGGCGTCCTGGCGCACCAGGTCGCCGGTGCGGTACATGCGGGCCCCGCCGCCCGCGAAGGGGTCGGCGACGAAGCGGGTCGCGGTGAGGGCGGCCCGGCCGAGGTAGCCGCGGGCGACGCCGGGGCCCGCGAGGTACAGCTCGCCCTCGGCGCCGGGCGGCACGGGGCTCAGGGCGGCGTCCAGGACGTAGGCGCGCATGCCGTCGAGCGGGTGGCCGATGGGCGGGGCGCCGCCCGGGGTGTGGTCGGGGCCGACGTGGTGGGTGGTGGCGAAGGTGGTGGTCTCGGTGGGCCCGTACACGTGCAGGACGGTCGTCCCGGGGTGGGCGGCGGCGACGCGCTGCATGACCCCGGGCGCGGCGGCCTCGCCGCCGGCGGCGACCAGGCGCAGGTGGCCGAGGGAGCCGGGGTCGGTCTCGGCCAGGACGTTGAAGAGTGCGGTCGTCAGGAAGGCGGCGGTGACGCCGTGCCGGGTGACCAGGTCCCGCAGGGTGTCGGGCTGGAGCGGACCCTCCGGGGCGACGACGACGCGTCCGCCGCGCAGGAGCGGGGCCCAGAGCTCGAAGGTCGAAGCGTCGAAGACGTACGCGGAGTGCAGCAGGACGGCGTCGGCGGCGCCGTCGTCCCAGCCGTGGTGGGCGGCCAGGGCCGCGATGTCGCCGTGGCTGACGCCGACGCCCTTGGGCAGTCCGGTGGACCCGGAGGTGAACATGACGTACGCGAGCCGGTCGCCGCCGGGTGCGGCGGGGAGCGGGCCGGGGGCGGCGGGGCCGCCGGTGAGGACGCGGCCGGAGCCGTCGACGGTCAGGAGGGCGGTGTCCGGGCCGAGTTGGCGGACCCACGGCAGCGTGGCGGTGGTCTCGTCCACGACGAGGACGCGCAGCGGGACGACCTCGGTGACCCGGTGGAGCCGTTCGGTGGGCCAGCGGGGGTCGAGCGGCACATAGGCCCCGCCCGCGCGCAGGGTGGCCAGCGAGGCGGTGACGGTGGCGACGGAGCGGGCGACGAGGATCCCGACGCCGTCCTCGGCCCCGGTCCCGAGCCCGGTCAGGGCGGCGGCGAGCCGGTCCGCGAGGGCGGTGAGCTGTGCGTACGTCAGCTGCTCGCCGGCGCCGGCGACGGCCACCGCGTCCGGGTGGCGGGCGGCCCGCTCGGTGATGGCCGCCGGGATGCTCAGGGCCGTGGTGCCCTCGGGGAGTGCGGCTCCGGTGCCCCGGGCGATCAGCTCCTCGCGTTCGCCGTCGAGGAGGAAGGGCGCGGTGTCGGCGCGCCGGCCGAGGTCCTGCGCCATGGCCGTCAGCAGCTGCCGCATGCGCGAGACGGTCTCGGCGACCTCCTGGCGGTCGAGCACGGCGGCCCGGTAGCCGAAGGTGATCCTCAGGCTGTCGCCGGGCGCGACGGTGAGGGTGAGCGGGTAGTGGGCGGCGTCGGTGCCGCTGAAGCCGGTGACGGCGAGGCCGGGCAGCCCGCGCTGGGCGGTGCGCAGGGCCTCGGCGTCCATCGGGTAGTTCTCGAACACGACGAGGGTGTCGAAGAGTTCGTCCAGTCCGGTGACGCCCCGGATGTCGCTGAGGCCCACGTGCTGGCTGCCGAGGAGCCGGCCCTGCTCGGCCTGGAGCCGGGTCAGGAAGTCCGCCAGGGTCTCGCCGGTCGCGGGTTCGGTGCGTACGGGCACGGTGTTGATGAACAGGCCGACCATGGACTCGACGCCGGGAAGCTCCGGCGGGCGCCCGGACACGGTGGTGCCGAACACCACGTCGGACCGTCCGGTGAGGTGGCCGAGCAGCAGGCCCCAGGCGCCCTGGACCAGGGTGTTGAGGGTGAGGCGGTGGGCGCGGGCCGTCTCGCGCAGCCGTTGCGTCACGGCCGCGTCCAGGTCCAGGACGAGCGTCTCGGGCAGTTCGGCGGCGCCGTCGGGGCCGTCCCGCTCCGCGAGCAGGGTCGGCGCCTCGATGCCGGCGAGGGCGGCGGACCAGGTGTCGAGGGCGGCGGCGCGGTCCTGCTGGGAGAGCCAGACGAGGTAGGCACGGTACGGGGTGACGCGCGGCAGTGCGCTGTCGTCGCCGCCGGACGCGTACAGCTCGAAGAGCTCCCGTACGAGCAGGGGCAGCGACCAGCCGTCGAACAGAATGTGATGGCTCGTCATGACCAGGCGGTGCCGCTCCGGCGCGGTCCGTACGAGGGTGAACCGCATCAGAGGCGGCGTGGCCAGGTCGAAGCGGCGGGTGCGGTCGGCGGCGAGGAAGGCGGTGAGCCGGTCCGGCACCTCGTCGGCGCCGGTCAGGTCCAATTCCTCCAGGGGGACGGGGACCTCGGCCGCGACCGCCTGCACGGGTTCGTCCAGGTCCTCGTGGAGGAAGCCGACGCGCAGGTTGGCGTGGCGGCGGAGCAGGCCGGCAAGGGCGGCGCGCAGGGTGGGCACGTCGACGGGTCCGTCGAGGTCGAAGACGAACTGCGCGGTGTAGACGTCCACGGCGTGCGAGTCGTACAGGGCGTGGAAGTACATCCCGGCCTGCAGCGGCGTCAGCGGGAGTACGTCCTCCAGTTGGAACCCGTTCACCTTGATTCCCCCAGGATGTTCTGTTCTTCAGGGCGGGGAGGAATGGGTCCTTGGGGCGGAGCCGCGAAGCGGCGGAGTGCTCTGTGCATTGGTTGTGACCTGCGCTTTCTTTCGTTTTCAGCGGGGACTGCTAGGTTGCGGATCATGGCGACGACGGCAGTGGCTGAGCGGGGGTCCGGGCTTGCCCGGTTCACCTACCGGTTGCGTGTGTCGTCGTCCGCGCAGGCGGGCCTTGAGGCGGAGTGGGCGCGGTGTCGGTGGGTGTGGAACGAGTGCGTGGCGATGTCCCGCAAGGTCCATGCCGCGAACCGGAACGCTGTTGAGAAGACGTCGTGTGGTCCGGCGCAGCTGGACAGGCTGCTGACCGAGGCGCGGCAGTCGATGGTGTGGTTGCGTGAGGGGGCGTCGGTTTCGCAGCAGCAGACCATCCGTGACTTCGCGAAGTCCCGTACCAAGGCGGTCAAAGACATCACGGCGAAGGTGCCGGTGCGGCGCCGGGCCGGGATGCCCCGGATCAAGCGCAAGCGGGACGCACGGCCCACGCTGAACTACACCCAGCGCGGCTTCCGCCTCAAGGATGGCCGCCTGCACCTCGCGGGCGGCATCGTCCTGACCGTCGTCTGGTCCCGCGAGTTGCCGTCCGCCCCCTCCTCGGTGCGGGTGTACCGGGACAGACTGGGGCACTGGTACGCGTCGTTCGTCGTCACCACCGAGACCCAGCCGCTCCCCGCCACAGGGCGTGTGCTCGGCGTGGACTGGGGCGTCAAGGAAACCGCTACCACCACATCCGACGCCCACGACCTCCCCCACCCCGGCCACGGAAAGAGCGCGGCGCGGAAGCTGGGGCGCTATCAGCGGATGATGGCCCGCCGTCGCCCCGCCAAGGGCAAGGCCGCGTCCAAGGGCTACCGATACGCCCGGCGGCAGGCCGCGAAGCTGCACAAGAAGGTGGTCCGTCAGCGGCAGGACACCGCCCGCAAGTGGGCCAAGGCGGTGGTCCGCGACCACGATGCGATCGCTGTCGAGGACTTCCGCCCGAAGTTCCTGGCGAAGACCACCATGGCCCGAAAGGCCGCCGACGCCGCGATCGGCGCCACCAAGACCGCCCTCATCGAGATGGGGCGCAAACACGGACGGGACATCCGTCTGGTGCATCCCGCGCATACCACGATGGACTGCGCACGGTGCGGTGCGAGAACCAAGCACGCACTTCCTCTTTCGGAACGTACCTACACCTGCACCGCGTGCGGGATCGTGTCCCCGAGGGACAAGAACTCCGCGCGCGTGATGCTGGTCCGGGCAGGTCTCAACCCGGCTGGTGCCGATCGTGTAAGAGCCGGAGGACCGCAGGTCCCCGGCCAACGTGAGCCAGAAATCCCCGCCCCTTGGAGCGGGGAGGATGTCAATTGCGTCCACCCCACTTGTTCTGCAGTCGGTCGATCTGGGCCTGGTTGAGCGAGACCAGGGGAAGGTCGGACGGCGTGTAGCCGCCTGCTCCGGGCTGTTCGGCGTGTTCCGCGACGGCGCGCAGGGCGCGGTTGAACGCCTCGGCGAGTGCGCCCACGTCCTCCTCCTTCAGCAGGTCGCTGGGCCAGGTCCAGCGGGCCACCAGGCGCGGGCCTTCCGGCAGGTCCTCGGTGTGCGCGTTGATGTCGAGGACGTGGTGCACGGGCATGTCCGGGTCCTGGCTGCGGGGGCCGCCGGCGTCGAGCAGGACCTCCCAGTCGCCGTCCGCCGCCTGGCCCGGGGCCGCGTACCGTCCCAGGTAGTTGAAGCCGATCTGGGGTGCGGGAGCGGCCAGACGGGGGGCGGTGGCCGGGTTGAGCCGGCGCAGCATGCCGTGGCCGACGCCGTGGTCGGGGACGGCGCGCAGCTGTTCCTTGACGCGCTTCACTGCACGCTCAACGAGCGAGGTGCCGAAGCGTGCCGGGTCACGGACGTCCAGCGGACCGGGGTCGACCCGGACGGGGTAGAGGCTGGTGAACCAGCCGACCGTGCGGGACAGGTCGATGTGGTCGGCGATCTGTTCCCGGCCGTGGCTCTCCAGGTCGAGGAGCACGGCGGTGTCCGGGCGGCTGCGCCAGGCGTTGACGGCGAGGGCGAGCGCGGTGAGCAGGATGTCGTCGACTCCGGCGTGGAAGGCGCCGGGGACGGTGGTGAGGAGGGGCTTCGTCCAGGTGGCGGGCAGGTGGGTGGTGAGGGTGCGGGTGCCGTCGGCGGTGTCCAGGAAGGGGTCGAGCGGCCGGTAGCCCAGCTGGGGGTCCGGTGTGCGCAGTGCCTCTTCCCACAGGGGTAGTTCGCCGGTGCGGGCCGGTGTGCGGGCCTGTTCGGCGAGGAGCTGGGACCAGCGCCGGTACGAAGTGGTGGCGGCGGGCAGCGCGGAAGCCGTGCCGGTGGCGGCCTGCCAGGCGTGGGCGAGGTCGTCGGCGAGGATGCGCCAGGAGACCGCGTCGACGGAGAGGTGGTGCACCACGAGGAGCAGCCGCCCGCGCGCACCGGGTCCGGCGTCGCCCCAGACCGCCTCGAAGACCGCGCCGGCGGAGGGCCGCAGGCGCCTGCGGGCCCGTTCGCCGGCGTCGGTGAGCGCGGCCCGGGCGGCGTCGGCGTCGAGTCCGGCGATGTCGATACGGGTGAAGCGGCGCCGGGCCGTGACGGCGCCGGGCGGCAGCGCTTCGAGCACGGGGTCGCCTCCGGCGGCACGGGTGACGCGCAGGCGGAGCATGTCGTGGTGGTCGGCGAGGAGCTGGAGCGCGGTGACGAGGGTGTCCTCGTGGGCGCCGGCGGGGGTGCTCAGCACCCCGGACTGGTTGTAGCCGTCGGTGGTGCCGGGGTGTTCGAGGAACCAGGCGGCGATAGGGGTCGGTTCCATGGTGCCGGTGCCGTGCCCGTCCGGTTCGCCGGTGGCGCCGTCCAGCGGTGCGGCGACGGCCGCGATGGCCTCGGGGGTGCGGTGGACGAAGACATCCCGGGGGGTGACGGCGAGTCCGGCTTCCCGGACGCGGCTGACGAGCTGGATGGAGAGGATGCTGTCGCCGCCGAGCGCGAAGAAGTCGTCGTCGGTACGGACGGCGGGGGCGCGCAGGACGGAAGCGAACGCCTCGCACAGGACGCGTTCGGGCGCGGTGCGCGGCTCCCGGCCCGGCCGGGCGGTGTCCGGGCGCTCCGGTGCGGGGAGGGCCGCGCGGTCCGTCTTGCCGTTGGGCAGGAGCGGCAGCGCGTCCAGGGCCACGAAGGCGGCGGGCACCATGTACGGCGGCAGGGCCGTGGTGAGCCGGGTGCGCAGTTCGCCGTCGGTGAGGCGGGCGCCCACGGTGTACGCGACGAGGCGCCGTTCGCCGGGCCGGTCCTCGCGGACCAGGGCGCAGGCGGCGGTGATGCCGTCGACGGCGGTGAGGGCGGCCTCGATCTCGCCGGGTTCGACGCGGAAGCCGTTGAGCTTGACCTGGTCGTCGGCGCGGGCGACGTAGTGCAGGAGCCCGTCGGCGTCGCGCCGGACGAGGTCGCCCGTGCGGTACATGCGGCTGCCGGCCGGGCCGAAGGGGTCGGCGACGAAGCGGGTGGCGGTGAGCCCGGGGCGGCCGAGGTAGCCGCGGGCGAGGCCGTCTCCCGCGATGTGGAGTTCGCCGGTGACACCCGCCGGTACGGGCTGGAGCGCGGCGTCCAGGACGTAGGCGCGGGTGTTGTCGACGGGGCGGCCGAGGGGGATGCCGCCCTCCTCCCCCGCGTCCTCGGGGCGGACGTGGTGGGCGGTGGCGTCGATGGTGGTCTCGGTCGGGCCGTAGAGGTTGTGCACCTCGGCGCCCCAGGCGCGGCCGGCCCGGGCCGCCAGGGCGCGGGTCAGGGGCTCGCCGCCGCAGGCGACGGCGCGCAGCGCCGGGGGCGCCGCTTCGGGCCCGGTCTCGGTGAGCAGGAGCGTGAGGTGGGAGGGCACGAACTGGGCGAGGGTGACGCCCTCGTCGCGCATCCGGGCGAGCAGCCCGGCCGGGTCGTGGTTGAGCGCGGCCGGTACGGGGCAGGTGGCGCCGCCGTGCAGCAGGGGCAGCCAGGTCTCCCAGACCGAGGCGTCGAAGCTGGGTGAGGTGCGGGCGAGGACGCGGTCGTCGTCGGTGAGGGCGAGGTGGCCGGCCATCCAGGCCATGTGGTTGGTGAGCGAGGCGTGCGGAACGACGACGCCCTTGGGGCGGCCGGTGGACCCGGAGGTGTAGATGATGTACGCGGCGTCGTCCGGGCTGGGCGCGGCGGCGGCCGGTGGCGTCCCGCGTCCGGCCGGCCAGGCGGAGCGGTCGCCGAGCGCGAGGCGGGGCACGGCCGTGAACCGGGCGGCGCGCGCCACGTCGTGGACCAGGAACAGGGCCGGGCGGGCGTCTTCCAGCATGTGGGTGACGCGGGCCTCGGGATAGTCCAGGTCGACGGGCAGGCAGGCGGCCCCGGCCTTGGCGACCGCCAGCATCGCGACGACCCGGTCGGCGTTGCCTTCGGCGGCGAGGGCGACGAGGTCGCCGCGGCCGATGCCCCGGTCGTGGAGGTGGTGGGCCAGGTCGTCGGAGCGGGCGTCCAGCTCGGCGAAGGTGAGCTGCTGGGAGCCGGCCCGGACCGCGATCCGCCCGGGGGTCCGGGCGGCCTGGGCGCGGAACGCCTCGGGGGCGGTCCGGGCGTGGACCGGGCGGACGGGTCCCGGGGCGGCCCGGTCCAGCTCGGCGCGCTCGGCCGCGTCCAGGAACGCGGCGGTGCGGACGCGCCCTTCGGGGTCGGCGGCGAGCGAGGCGAGCAGGCGGGTCAGGCGTGCGGCCAGGGCGTGCGCGGTGGCGGGGTCGAAGAGGTCGGTGGAGAACTCCAGATTGCCGTCGAGCCCGGTGGGCCGGCCCGCCCCGTCGCGGGTCTCCGTGAAGGTGAAGGTGAGGTCGAACTTGCTGATCCCTGTCCGCACGGGCTGCTCGGTCACGGTGAGACCGTCGAGGCCGAGCGCGGTGTCCGCCTGGTTCTGGAGGACAATCATGGTCTGGAAGAGCGGGTGGTGGTCCTGCGCCCGGGCCGGGGCGAGGGCGTCCACCAGCCGTTCGAACGGCAGGTCCTGGTGGGCGTAGGCGGCCAGGTCGAAGGCCCGGACCCGGTCGAGCACTTCGGTGAAGGTGGGGTCGCCGGTGAGGTCGGTGCGCAGGACGAGGGTGTTGACGAAGAAGCCCACCAGATCGTCCAGGGCCTCGTCGGTGCGTCCGGCGACGGCGGTGCCGAGGGGGATGTCCTCGCCGGCGCCGTGCTGGGAGAGCAGGACGGACAGGGCCGCCTGGAGCACCATGAACAGGCTGCATCCCCGGGCGCGGGCCAGCTCGGCGAGCGCCCGGTGCGTGTCCGCGTCCACGGGGAACGTGAAGGCGTCGCCCCGGTAGGTGAGGACGGCGGGGCGCGGCCGGTCCAGGGGCAGGGCGAGCAGTCCGGGGCTTCCGGCCAGCGCGGTGCGCCAGTGGTCCAGCTGCCGGGCGGCCCGGCTGTCCGCGTCGCTCTCGTCGCCGAGGAGGGCGCGCTGCCAGAGGGTGTAGTCGGCGTACTGGACGCGGAGTGCGGGCAGGTCGGGCGCCTGGCCCCGGCTGCGGCGGCGGTAGGCGTCGCCCAGGTCGCGGGCCAGCGGGGCGAGCGACCAGCCGTCGCCGGCGATGTGGTGGACGAGCAGGACCAGCACGTGGGACTCGGCGCCGAGGCCGAGCAGCCGGGCCCGTACGGGCAGGTCGGCGGTGACGTCGAAGGCGTGCGCCACCTCGGCGGCCAGCGCCTCGTCCAGGTCGTCCGGGCGGATCTCCCGGGGGGTCAGGTCCAGGTCGGCGTGGTCGGCGGCGAGGACGAGCTGACGGGGCACGCCGCCGGTCTCGGGGAAGACGGTGCGCAGGCTCTCGTGCCGTTCGACGACGTCCACGAGGGCGCGTTCGAGGGCCGGGGCGTCGAGCGGTCCTTCCAGGCGCAGTACCAGCGGCACGTTGTAGGTGGGGCTCGGGCCCTCGAACCGGTTGAGGAACCACAGGCGCTGCTGCGCGAAGGACAGCGGCAGCGGGTCCGGTCGGTGCGGGGTGCGCACCAGGGGCGGGGTGACGGTTCCGGCATCGCCGAGGGAGGCGGCGAGGGCGGCGGGCGTGGGGTGCTCGAAGACCGCCCTGACCTGGACCTCGACGGCGAGCGCGGTCCGGATGCGGGCGACGAGCCGGGTGGCGAGCAGGGAGTGGCCGCCCAGGGCGAAGAAGTCGTCGTCGGCGCCCACGGCCGGGAGGCCGAGGACGTCGGCGACGAGGCCGCAGACGATCTCCTCGCGCGCGGTGCGGGCGGCGCGCCCGCGCGGCGCGGCGTGCTGTTCGGGCGCGGGCAGGGCGCGCCGGTCCACCTTGCCGTTGACGGTCAGCGGCAGCGCGTCGATCAGGACGAACGCGGAGGGCACCATGTAGGCGGGCAGGGACCGGCCGACGGCCTCGGCCAGGTCGGCCGGGTCGGGGCGGACGGCCCCGGTGGGCACCACGTATGCGACGAGCCGCCGGTCCCCGGGCACGTCCTCGCGTACGACGGTGAAGGAGTCGGCGACCCCTTCGCAGCAGGCGAGTACGGACTCGATCTCGCCGGGTTCGATGCGGTAGCCGCGCAGCTTGACCTGGCTGTCGGCGCGGGAGACGTAGGCGATCTGTCCGTCCGGGGTCCACTTCACGAGGTCGCCGGTGCGGTACATGCGCCCGCCGTCCGGGTCGAAGGGGTCGGCGACGAACCGGGTGGCGGTCAGGGCGGGCAGGCCGGTGTAGCCCCGGGCGACGCCGCGTCCGGCGAGGTACAGCTCGCCCGTGACACCCGCGGGGACGGGGCCCAGCGAGCCGTCGAGCACGTACAGCCGCATGCCGTCCAGGGGCCGTCCGATGGGCGGCGGGCCCGCCGGGAGGTCGGCGGCCACGTCGTAGCGGGTGGCGAAGGTGGTGGTCTCGGTGGGGCCGTACACATGCAGGACGCGGACACCGGGCGCGGCGCCCGCGACGCGCTGCATCGCGTCGGGCGAGGCGAGTTCGCCGCCCGCGCAGACGAGGCGGAGCCCGGCGAAGGCGTCGGGGTCGGTGTCGGCGATCACGTTGAGCAGAGCAGTCGTCAGGAACACTGCGGTGACGCCCTGTTCGCGTACGGCGGCGCGGAGTGTCCCGGCCTCCAGGACGCCTTCGGGTGCGACGACGACCGTGCCGCCGCGCAGGAGGGGCGCCCACATCTCGAAGGTGGACGCGTCGAAGACGTACGCGGAGTGCATGAGGACCGCGTCGGCCGCGCCGCCGTGCCAGGCGGAGTCCTCGGCCAGCGCCGCCACGTCGGCGTGGCTGACCCCGACGCCCTTGGGCAGGCCGGTCGAGCCGGAGGTGAACATGACGTACGCGAGCGAGTCCGGGCCCGGTACGGCGGCGGTCCTTCCGGGTGCCGGGGGCGCGCCGCGCAGGACGCGTCCGGTGCGGTCCACGACGAGGACCGGGATGCGGCGGGCGGTCTCGGTCACCCAGGCGGACGCGGCGGCCGGCTCGTCCACGACGAGGACCCGGACGTCGGCCACGTCGGCGACCTGGTCGAGCCGTTCCCGGGGCCAGCGCGCGTCCATCGGGACGTACGCGGCGGCGGCGCGCACCGCGCCGAGCGAGGCGGAGACGACGGCCGGTGACCGGGAGAGCAGCACGCCGACACCGGTCTCCGGGCCCGCGCCGAGACCGGCGAGGGCGCGGGCCAGATCGGCCGAGAGGGTGTCGAGCGCGGTGTACGTGAGGGTGGTGCCGTCACCGGTCACGGCCACGGCGTCCGGGGTGCGGCGGGCCTGCGCGGCGAAGAGTGCGGGCAGGGTGGTCTCCGGTGCGGGGGGCGGCAGTTCGCGGCCGGTGCCCCAGCGGGCGGTGCGGGTGCGCTCGTCCGGGGCGAGCAGGTCGTAGTCCGCGAGGGGCCGGACGGGGTCGGCCGCGACCTGTTCCAGGAGCCGCAGCAGGCGCGCCGCCAGGGCCTCGACGGTGACGCGGTCGAAGAGGGCGGTGGCGTACTCGATCCCGGCGGTGAGTCCGCCCGCGCCCCGCTCCTCCCCGAAGGCGAAGGTGAGGTCGAATTTGCTCAGGCCGTTGTGGACGAGCCGGTCCTCGACGTCGAGTCCGGGCAGCTCGGGGCGTACGGCGTCCTGGTTCTGGAGGACCAGCATGGTCTGGAACAGGGGGTGGTGGTTGCGGGCCCTGACCGGGTTGACGCTCTCGACCAGCCGCTCGAACGGCACGTCCTGGTGTGCGTACGCGGCGAGGTCGAACTCCCGCACCCGCTCCAGGAGTTCACGGAAGGTGGGCGCGCCGGACAGATCGGTGCGCAGGACGAGGGTGTTCACGAAGAACCCGACCAGGTCCTCCAGCGCCTCGTCGGTGCGGCCCGCGACGGGCGTGCCGAGGGGGATGTCGTCGCCCGCGCCGTGCCGGTGCAGCAGCGTGGCGACGGCCGCTTGGAGCACCATGAACAGCGTGGTGCCCGACTCCCGCGCCACACGCAGGAGTTCGGCGTGCAGAGCGGGCGGTACGTCGAAGGCGTGCACGCCCCCCGAGGGGTCGGTGGCGACCGGGCGCGGGCGGTCGAGCGGCAGGTCGATGAGCCCGGGCAGTCCGGCGAGCGCGGTGTGCCAGTGGTCCAGCTGCTCGCGCAGCACACTGCCGGGGGCGTCCGGGTCCCCCAGGACGGCCTGCTGCCACAGGGTGTAGTCGGCGTACTGGAGTCCGTGGCCGGCCTCGGGCTCCCGCCCGGCGAGGCGCGCCCGGTAGGCGTCGCCCAGGTGGCGGGCGAGCGGGGCGAGGGACCAGCCGTCGCCCGCGATGTGGTGCAGGACCAGGACGAGGACGTGGCGGCCGGGCGCGGTGCGCAGCAGCCTGACCCGCAGCGGCGGATCCCCGGCCACGTCGAACGGCTCGTCCACGGCGGCCGTGACGGCCGCGTCCAGCCAGGCCGGGGCCGTGCTCTCGACGGGCAGCCGGGGCGCGACGGCATCGGCGGGCAGCACCAACTGTCGCGGCACACCGTCCCGTTCGGGGAAGACGGTGCGCAGCGCCTCGTGCCGCTCCACGACGTCCCGGAGGGCGGCGCGCAGGGCGTCGGTGTCCAGCGGCCCGGCGATGTCGAGCACCAGCGGGATGTGGTACGAGGAGCTGGGCCCGTCGAGCCGGTTCAGGAACCAGAGGCGTTGCTGCGCGTACGACAGGGGCATCGGGTCGGGCCGCTCGGCCACGGGCAGCACCGGCGGGCGGGAGCGCCCCCGGGGGTCCAGAGCCCGGGCGAGCCCGGCGACGGTCGGGTGCTCGAACAGGGTGCGTACGGCGAGGTCGGCGCCGAGGACCGTGCGGACCCGGCTGACGACGCGCATCGCGAGGAGCGAGTGCCCGCCCAGGTCGAAGAAGCTGTCGTGCGGTCCGACGCCGGGGCGGCCCAGCACTTCGGCGAAGATCCCGGCGAGCAGGTCCTCGCGGGGGCCGAGCGCGCCTGCGCTGTCCCCCGTTTCCTCCTCCGGCCGGGGCAGGGCGCGCCGGTCGGTCTTGCCGTTGGG
The DNA here is from genome assembly GCF_044761525.1 of Streptomyces sp. NPDC097595. Classification (NCBI taxonomy): domain Bacteria; kingdom Bacillati; phylum Actinomycetota; class Actinomycetes; order Kitasatosporales; family Streptomycetaceae; genus Streptomyces; species Streptomyces sp. NPDC097595. The sequence continues at coordinate 168,198 of NZ_JBIWCN010000005.1, forward strand.
CAGGAGCGGCAGCTCGTCCAGGACGACGATCGCGGCGGGCACCATGTAGTGCGGCAGCGCCTCGGCGAGGGCGTCGCGCAGGGCGGCCGGGCGCGGGCCCTGGTCCGTGGTGACGGCGTAGGCGACGAGCCGGCGCTCCCCCGGCGCGTCTTCCCGGATCACCGCGCAGGCGGCGGTGACCCCGGGGCGGGCGAGCAGCGCGGCCTCGATCTCGCCGGGTTCGATGCGGAAGCCCCGCAGCTTGACCTGGTCGTCGGCGCGGGACACGTAGTCGAGCAGCCCGGCCGCGTTCCATCGGACGAGGTCGCCGGTCCGGTACATGCGGACGCCGGTGCCCCCGAAAGGGTCGGCGACGAAGCGGGCGGCGGTCAGCCCGGGCCGGTCCAGGTAGCCGCGGGCGAGGTTGGGGCCCGAGAGGTAGAGCTCACCGGTGACCCCGGGCGGCACGGGCCGCAGCCGGTGGTCCAGGACGTAGGCGCGCATGGTGTCGACGGGCCGGCCGATCGGCACCGTCTCGTACGGGGTGTCGGGCGTGGCGGGGACGCGGTGGGCGGTCGCGTCGATGGTGGCCTCGGTCGGTCCGTAGAGGTTGTGCACCTCCGTCCGCCACAGGGCGGCCGTCTCCTCGGCGAGGGCGCGCGGCAGGGGCTCCCCGCCGCACAGGACGGCGCGCAGAGCGGGCACGGGCGCGGCGTGGGCCGCCTCGGACAGGACGAGGGCGAGGTGCGAGGGCACGAACTGGGCGACGGTGACGCCGAATCGGCTCATCCAGGAGACCAGCGCGTCCGGCTCCGTGTTGGCGCCGGAGGGCAGTACGCACACCTCGGCGCCGTACATCAGCGGAAGCCACACCTCCCACACGGAGGCGTCGAAGCTGGTTGAGGTCCGGGCGAGGACCCGGTCCTCCTGAGTGATCGTCAGGTGTCCGGCCATCCAGGCCATGTGGTTGGCCAGGGCGCCGTGGGTGACGACCACGCCCTTGGGGCGGCCGGTGGACCCGGAGGTGTGGATGATGTACGCGGGATCCGCCGGGTGGGGTGTGTACGGCAGCGGAGTGGCGGGGTTCACGTGCGGGGCGTCGACGGCCAGCCGGGGGATGTCCCCGGTGGGCACGTCCCCGGCGGTGAGGACGAGGACGGGGCGGGCGTCGTCCAGCATGTGGCGGATGCGGGCGTGCGGGTAGGCCGGGTCGACCGGCAGGTACGCGGCGCCGGACCGCAGCACGGCCAGCATGGCGACGACGGTGTGCACGGAGGGCGGCGCGGCGATGGCGACCCAGGTCTCCCGGCCCGCACCGCGCTCGCGCAGCGCGTGGGCGAGCGCGTCGGCCCGGGCGTCGAGCTCGGCGTAGGTGAGGTGGGTGTGCGCGTCGCGCACGGCGACGGCTCCCGGCGTACGCAGGGCCTGTTCCCGGACCGCTTCGGGGGCGGTGAGCACCGGCAGGGGCCAGGGCTCGCCGTGCCCCCGGGCGAGGAGGCCGTCCCGCTCGGCCGGGGTGAGGGGGTCCAGGTCGCCGATGGGGCGGCCGGGGTCGCCGACGGCCTGGGTGAGGATGCGGGCGAAGCGGGCGCAGAGGGCGCGGGCGGTGCCGGCGTCGAAGAGGTCGGTGGCGTACTCCAGATAGCCGCCGATGCCCCCGGGGCCTTCCGGGCCCCCCTCGGTCTCGGTCAGCGAGAAGGTGAGGTCGAACTTGCTGCCGCCCTGGTGCCGGGACCGGTCGCGGACGGTGATGCCGGGCAGCTCCGGTTCGGCCCGGTCCTGGTTCTGGAGGACCAGCATCGTCTGGAAGAGGGGGTGGTGGTCGCCGGACCGCTCCGGGTTGACGGCCTCCACGATCCGTTCGAACGGCAGGTCGCTGTGGCCGAAGGCGGCGATGTCGGACTGCTTGACCCGGTCGAGGAGTTCGCGGAACGTCGGCTCGCCGGAGAGGTCGGTGCGCAGGACGACGGTGTTGACGAAGAAGCCGACCAGCTCGTCGAGTACCTCGTCGGTGCGCCCGGCCACCGCCGTGCCCAGCGGGATGTCGCTGCCCGCGCCATGGGCGCCGAGCGTCACGGCGAGGGCCGCCTGGAGCACCATGAACGGCGTGCACCCGGCGGTGCGGGCGAGCCGGACGAGGGCGGCGTGCGCCGGGGCGGGCAGGTCGAAGGGGACGGACGCGCCCCGGTGGCTGGGCACGGCGGGGCGCGGCCGGTCGAGGGGCAGGGCGAGCAGGCCGGGGGCGCCGCGCAGGGCCTCCTGCCAGAAGGCGGTCTGCCGGGCGGCGAGGCTGTCCGGATCGCCGTCGTCGCCGAGCAGCCGGTGCTGCCAGAGGGTGTAGTCGGCGTACTGCACGCGCAGCGGCGCCCAGTCCGGGGCGCCGGTGCCCTCGGTCCTGGCCACGTAGGCGGCGGAGAGGTCGCGGCAGAGCGGCGCGAGGGACCAGCCGTCGGCGACGATGTGGTGCAGGACGAGGACCAGGACGTGCCGGGCGGGCCCGTGCCGGAGCAGGTGGGCGCGGACGGCGGGGTCCCGGCTCAGGTCGAAGGGGGCGGTGCTCAGCCGGCGTACCGTCTCCGCCTCCCAGGCGTCCGTGTCCCCGTCCGCCGGGGGCTGTTCGACGGTGAGCGGGACGAGCGACGCGGCGGCGTCCGCCGCGATGATCCGCTGGCGGGGGACGCCGTCGCGCTCGGCGAACGTGGTGCGCAGGCTCTCGTGCCGGACGGCCACATCGGCGAGGGCGCCGCGCAGTGCCCCGGTGTCCAGGGGGCCGTCGAGCTCCAGGACGAGCGGGACGTTGTAGGTGTCGCCGGGCGCCTCGGACCGGTTGAGGAACCAGAGGCGCTGCTGCGCGAAGGACAGCGGCAGCTCCTCGGGCCGGGTCTGCGGTACGAGGACGGGGCGGGCGGCGCCCGCGGTGTCCAGGGCGGCGGCCAGGGCGGCGACCGTGGGGTGGTCGAAGAGCGTGGCCAGGGCGAGTTCGACGCCGAGGGCGGCCCTGACCCGGCCGGTGAGCCGGGTGGCGAGCAGCGAGTGACCGCCGAGGGCGAAGAAGCTGTCGTCCACCCCGACCGCGTCCGTGCCCAGCACGTCGGCGAACAGCCCGGCGAGCACTTCCTCGTACGCGGTGCGCGGCGCCCGGCCGGTGCCGGTGGCGGTCCGGGGCGCGGGCAGGGCGCGGCGGTCGACCTTGCCGTTGGGGTTGAGGGGCAGGGCGTCGAGGACGACGAAGGCGGACGGCACCATGTACGCGGGCAGCGTGCGCCCGACGCGGCGGGCCAGTGCGGCGGTGTCCGTGCGGGCTCCGGGGGCGGGCACCACATAGGCGACGAGCCGGCGGTCACCGGGGGTGTCCTCGCGGACCATGACGCAGGCGCCGCGCACGTCCGGGTCGGTGAGCAGGGCGTGCTCGGTCTCGGCCGGTTCGATGCGGAAGCCGCGCAGCTTGACCTGGCCGTCGGCGCGCCCGACGTACTCGATGTCTCCTGCGGCGGTCCAGCGCACGAGGTCGCCGGTGCGGTACATCCGGCTGCCGGGCGGACCGTACGGGTCGGCGACGAAGCGGGCGGCGGTGAGCGCGGGACGGCCCTGATAGCCGCGGGCGACGCCGTGCCCGCTCACGTACAGCTCCCCCACCACGCCGGGCGGCACCAGGTCCAGGGTGCCGTCGAGCACGTACAGGCCCATGCCGTCCAGCGGGCGGCCGATGGGCGGCACACCGGAGGTCTCGGCGGTGACGGGGTGGCGGGTGGCGAAGGTGGTGGTCTCGGTGGGGCCGTACACGTGCAGGACGCGTGTGCGGGGCGAGGCGGCGGCCACCCGTTGCATGAGGTCGGGGCTCGCGGCCTCGCCGCCGACGGCGACCACGCGCAGCCCGGCGAAGACCGCCGGGTCCGCCTCGGCCATCACGTTGAACAGGGCCGTCGTGAGGAACAGCGCGGTGGCGCTGTGCCGTTCCACCGCCTCGCGGACGACGCGCGCCTCCAGGACGCCGCCGGGGGCGACGACCACCCGGCCGCCGTTCAGGAGCGGCACCCAGAGCTCGAAGGTGGAGGCGTCGAAGACGTACGCGGAGTGCATGAGGACCGCGTCGGACACCCCGTCGGTCCAGGTGCTGTCGGCGGCGAGGGCCAGGACGTCGGCGTGGGTGACGCCGACGCCCTTGGGCAGACCGGTGGAGCCGGAGGTGAACATGACGTACGCGAGCCGGTCGGGTCTGCTGATCCGGGGCAGCGGTCCGGGCCGTTCCGGCGCACCGTCGAGCACCCGGCCGCCCCCGTCCACCACGAGGAGCGGCAGGTGGGCGGCGGCCTCGCGGACCCAGGGTTCGCGGGCGGTCCTCTCGTCGGCGATCAGGGCGCGGACGCGGGCGGATTCGGCGACGCGGCCGAGCCGTTCGGCGGGCCAGGCCGCGTCCATCGGGACGTAGGCGGCGCCCGCTGCGACGCTTGCGAGGGTGGCGGCCGGCACGGCGGCCGAGCGCCCGAGGAGCACCCCGACGCCGTCCTCGGCGCCGATCCCCCAGCCGGTCAGCGCGCTCGCGAGGTCATCGGCCACCCGGTCCAGCTGCCGGTACGAGAGGGTGTGCGCGCCGTCCACGACGGCCGGGGCGTCCGGGGTCCGGCGCACCTGCTCCCGGAACGCCTCCGGCAGGGTCCGCGCGAGGGCCTTCTCGGGCAGCTCGGTGCCGAGCCCCTGGGCGTGCAGGGCGGGGGCGGTGGCTCCGTCCACGAGCGGCAGGCCGCGCAGAGGGAGGCCGGGGTCGGCGGCGGCGAGGGCGGAGACGAAGGACACGACGGCCTGCTCGTGGAGCCGCACGTCCTCGGGGCGGTAGAGGTCGGGCCGGGCGTCGAAGCCGATCAACGGGCCCTTGCCCTCGGCCCGTTCGGAGACGAAGAGGGACACGTCGTCCACCTGGCCGACCGACAGCACCCGGGAGGGCGCGGGGATTCCGGCGAAGTCCCGGTCGTAGTCGTAGCCCATGATGTTGACGACGATGCCGGTGAGGCGGTCCGCGTCGTCGCCGGTGTTCAGTTCGCGGGCGAGCTGTTCGCGCGAGAAGCGGCGGTGGCGCAGGGCGCCGCGCATCTCGGCCGCGGCCTCGCGGACGAGGTCGCCGACGGACATGGTGTCGGTGAGGGTCAGGCGCAGGGGCAGGATGTTGGCGGTCATGCCGACGATGTGCCGCAGCCCGCCGTGCCGGCCGTTGGAGGCGAGGCCCACGGTGACCTCGCGGGTGCCGGTGACCCGGGCGGTGTACGCGGCGACCGCGGCGACGAGGACGGCGCTCCATGTGGTGCGGTGGGCGGCGGCGAGCCGGCGCAGGTCCTCGAAGACCTCGGCGGACAGGGATTCGCCGTTGTGCAGCCGCATGCCGGATGTGCCGGTGGCGGCCGGTGCGTCGGGGCCGGCCGGTGCAGGGAGGTCGGTGCGGCGGCGGATGAGCGTCCGGCCGCCGTGCGCGTCGTCGTCCCCGGTCTCGGGGGCCGGGTCGGCGAACTTGTCGGTCCAGTAGGCGCGGTCGGCCTCGTGGCGGCCGGATTCCCGGTAGGCCGTCTCGTCGGCGACGAGTTCGCGCAGGGGCGCGGCGGGCAGCGTGGCCCCGGCGAGGTCCTCGCCCCGCACCGCGCGTCCGTAGAGGTCGGCCACGGCGCGGGTGAAGACGGCGCCGCCGAGGCCGTCGACGGCTATGTGGTGGAAGCGGACGTACCAGTAGGACAGGCCTTCGCCGGCGCGGAGCAGGGCCATGTGGTGGCGGGGGCGGTGCAGGGTGTCGGGCGTGGCCATGTCCGTCGCGAGGTAGCGCTCGACCTCGGCGGCGGGGTCGGCGGCCCGGGACACGTCCACGATCCGGAGCCGGCGGGCGCCGGGCTCGCGGACGATGCGCTGGAGGAGGGTGTCGCCCTCCGTGACGAACTCGAGGTTGAGGCTGTCGCACAGTTCGCAGGCCCGGTCGACGGCGGCGGCGAATAGAGCCTCGTCCAGGTCGCCCCGGATCTCGAAGCATTCACCGATGTTGTATTTCGGGCTGTCGGGGTCGACCAGTTGCCCGTACCAGACGCCCTGCTGGGCTGCGGTCGTCCCGAAGAACTCTTCGGGAGCGGATTCCGGGGTGACAGAGCCGTTTTCGCGCATGCCGGGACACACCTTTGGGGAGAGCTTTCGGGGGGACGAAGAGGGCAGGACGAAGCCGGCCGTGCCGGTGCGGCGTCCATGGCCGACTACGGGCGGGTAAAAGCGAGGAGAACGTCACCGGGCCGGGTCATCGGGCACCACGGGACCGGCTTCCCGGTCCGAAAACCGGGAGCGGGCTCGGTTTTTTCGCTTATCGAGGACAGGCCGATGCGCGGTCCATCAATGCAGTCCATCAATGAGGAAATAAAGCCGCGTGACAGCAGCATGAACATTTCTCACCGTAGCGTGATCGATCACCACTCCGGACTGATCGACTTTGCCCGGATGGGAACGACACCGATCGAATGGGACGCGCAGGCGGGCCGCGGGCCGAGGCGGCCCGCGGGCCCGCGCGCCGCTCTACCCGGCGTCGGCCTCCATCGCCCGCACCAGGCCGGCGGGCCGCATGTCCGTCCACGCGGCCTCGATGGCATCGAGACACTCCTGTCGCGAACCCTCCGGACCGCCGACGCTCCAGCCGCCCGGAATCTCGATGTGCGCCGGCCACAGCGAATACTGGCCCTCGCCGTTCACCAGCGTCACGAACCGGCCCGACTCGTCATCGAAAGGATTGGTCACGACTGTCCCCCCACTTGTTTTCCCACATGCCACCGCATGTTCTTCAGATATATGCGGGCCCGCCGCACGGATTCACCGCTCCCCCGCCACCGGACCGCCCATCCCTACCGCGCAAGTCCGGCCGCACGGGCCGGAGATACGTTACGCCTCGGGATACCGGCGTGACGCCGATGGCCGGCCGGTCATCCGGCTTCGCCCGTTCACGCCAATCACCATAGAGGACCACCGACAGCCCAAGAGTCGAATTCGACCCATTACTTATCAGCCCGTACGGCCACGACATGCGGGAAGGCCGGCCGGAGACATATGCCAGGCCCGCTCCCCCGGAAATTTTCAGCCACTCGATGTCCCGATTGTGCGCATTTCACTGAATACGACCCGCGCACATTCGGATAACCGCCGGCGTACACCCCCTCATCCACGGGCACGCGCCGAACGCATCGCGCTCCCGTGCGCCGGGTGCGCGCCCCATTCGAGATCAATGGCCATTCCTCTCACCCTGCGTGATGCTCTGGTCCGTGACGCGGGCGGCCACCCGGCGGGAGCGGCCGTCCCCGCATGCGATACGAATGCCGGGTGACCGAAGAGACCCCGCCCGCGACAGAGGCCCCGCCCGCGACCGTGCGCGTGTTCATCGCCCTCGCTCCGCCCGACCCGGCGAAGGACGAGCTGGGCCGGGAGCTGCGCCCCGCCTACGCGTCGCACCCGCAGGTGCGGTGGAACCGGGTGGAGGACTGGCACATCACCCTGGCGTTCCTGGGCGCCCTCCCGGTGGACACCGTTCCGCTGCTGCGTCCGCCGCTCGCCGCTCTCGCCGCGTCCCACCCCGCTCCGCGCCTGGCACTGCACGGCGGCGGCACGTTCGACGAGCGGGTGGCGTGGAGCGGGATCGCCGGCGACCTCGACGGACTGCACCAGCTCGCCGACGGTGTGCGAACCGTGGTCCGGGACTGCGGAATCGCCCTGGAGGACCGGCCGCTGCGCCCCCACCTGACCCTCGCCCGGGTGCGCCGGGGCGACCACACGTCGGCCGGGGAGATCGCCGCGCTGCTCACGGAGTTCCGGGGCCGGCCGTGGCCCGCCGAACGGCTGCATCTGGTCGGCAGCAACGCGGGGAACGGCCCCGGGCGGATCCGCTACCGCGACATCGAGGCGTGGCCGCTCGGCACGGCTTGCGGTGTCACCGCGCCGCCCGCACATCCCTGAGGGCGGGGTCCGCCGGGCCGTTACGCCAGCCTGACCGGAGTGGGGCGTGGCTCCGTGTGTTGGTGGGGTTCGGGGGTACCGCTGTGGAACGGTGGGCTGACTTGGGCTCGCACCACACAAGCGGAGAGGGTTGCACTCATGGGACACGGCGGGAACGTGATCGCGGAGCTCACCACGGACCACCGCGAGGTCGACGAACTGTTCGCGAAGATCGAGGCCCAGCCGGTCGGCGACGAGCAGCGCAGGAAGCTCGCCGACGAGCTGACGATCGAGCTGGTCCGGCACTCCGTGGCGGAGGAGATGCACCTCTACCCGGTGGTCCGGCGGTTCGTCGACGACGGCGACGACATGGCCGACGAGGAGCTGGAGGACCACGCGAAGGTGGAGCAGCACCTCAAGGAGCTGGAGGGGCTGCCGGCGGACGACCCGCAGTTCGACCGCCTGGTGGCGCAGCTCAAGCTCGAAGTGACCAAGCATGTGCGTGACGAGGAGAACCGGCTCTTCCCGCTCCTGGCGGCGGCCGTCTCCCCGGAGACCCTGGACCAGCTGGGCGAGAAGGTGCGCGCGGCGAAGAAGACCGCCCCGACGCGTCCGCACCCCTCGATGCCCGACACCCCGCCCGGCAACAAGCTCCTCGGCCCCGGCGCGGGCCTGGTCGACCGGGCCCGCGACCTGCTGAGCGGTCGCGGCAAGGGCTGAAGCACCTACGAGGCGCCGCGAAATCTCAGCAGGCGCGGGCCGGGCCGAGGCGCAGTCGGTCGAGCAGGTCCGCGTGGTGGAGGCGGGCTATCGGCTCCAGCAGGTCGGGGTGGCGCAGCAGTGCGGTGGCGGCCAGGTCGTGCGCGCTGGGCTCGGTGAGCCTGCGGAACTCGGCGGGTCCGGTCACACCGTGCTCGGTCTCTTCGAGCGCCCGCACCGCTTCCCTCGCCGCGTCGGGCGCCGTGAGCAGATGCGCGGCCCAGCTGGCGACGACCTCGTCCACCCAGCTGCGCCAGGCCAGGTCGGCCGGGCCGGCCGCCTCATGGCCCCGTCCGCCGGTGACCTCGTCCAGGCGGGCGGATCCGCCCGGGCCGGTCAGCACCACGAGGGCGGCGTCCAGGTCGGTCGGGTAGCGCAGCCAGGTGGCGACCGTGACGGCCTGCCGGGCCTGCGCCTCGGCGAGGGCGGCGGTGAGCGGGCCCCCGCCGGCCGGGAACGCGCGCGTCAGCCACTGGGTGGTGGCGGCGATGAGCGGGGCAAGGTCTGCGGGCATCGGGGCGTCCCCTCGGGTGCTGGATCGCCGCAGCGTACTGCGCCCCGCCCCGGCCCCCGTATGACGCAGAGCACCTTCCGGCCGTGGTGTGCGTCATGACCGGCGGACATCCCAGGCTCCGAACGATTGGGAGAGCACACGATGAACCACCCCCGCCCTCTTCCGGGGCTGGACGAGTCCTTCTGGATGGACAGCACCGACGCCCCCGAGCACCCGCCGCTGGCGTCGGACACCGATGCGGACGTCGTCGTGATCGGCGGCGGCATCGCGGGCCTGAGCACGGCGTGGGAGCTCAGCCGGGCGGGCCGGAACGTCGTGGTCCTGGAGGCGGACCGCATCGCCTCCGGGGTGACCGGCTATACGACGGCCAAGGTCTCGGCCCTCCAGTCGCTGGTGTACGACCGGCTGCGGCGGACCCGGGGCCTGGACGCGACCCTGCTGTACGCGGCGTCGCAGCTGGACGCGGTGGACCGGGTGGCCGGCATCGTGGAGGAGCTGGGGATCGCGTGCGACCTGGAGCGGGTGAGCGCGTACAGCTACGCGGCCGGGGCGGAGTCCCGGCACCTGATCGAGGCCGAGGCGCGGGCCGCCGCCGACGCGGGGCTCGATGTCGCGTACGTCTCCGAGACGGAACTGCCGTTCGCGATCGGCGGGGCGGTCCGGGCGGACGGCCAGGCCCAGTTCCACCCCCGCAAGTACCTGCTGGCGCTGGCCCGGGATCTGATCGCGCAGGGGGGCCGTGTCTTCGAGCGCAGCCGGGTGACCGGCCTGTCGGAGGGGACGCCGTGCCGGGTGACCGTCGAGTCGGGGCGGAGTGTGACGGCCCGGGACCTGGTCGTCGCCACGCATTACCCGGTCTTCGACCGCGCGATGCTGTTCGCCCGGCTCTCACCCCGCCGGGAGCTGGTCGTCGCCGCGCCCATCCCGGCGGACCTGGCCCCTAAGGGCATGTACATCACGGAGGACGAGGGGAAGCGCTCGGTGCGCTCCACCCCGCTCGATGACGGCCGGCGCCTGCTGATCGTCACCGGGGAGAGTTTCACCCCGGGCACCGGGGACCCCGGCGAGCGGTTCCGGCGGCTGGACGCGTGGATGCACGAGAGGTTCCCGGCGGCGGGTCCGACCGCGTACCGGTGGGCGGCGCAGGACAACGATCCCAGCGATACGGTCCCGCTGATCGGGCCGTTCCACATCGGGGCCCGGCACACCTATGTGGCGACCGGGTTCGGCGGCTGGGGGATGACCGGCGGGGTGCTCGCGGGCCGGCTGCTGACCTCGCTCATCGCGGACGGCGTCCCGCCGCTGCCGTGGGCGGCGTTGTACGACCCCCGGCGGCTCGGGAGCGCGGTGCGCGAGGCGGGGTCGCTGCTGGGTGCGCAGGCGGAGGTGGCGAAGCACTTCGTCGGCGACCGGCTGCGCGTCAGCCACCTGGACGCGGTGAGCCAGGTGGTGCCGGGCACGGGCGCGGTGGTCCGGGTGAAGGGCCGCCGCTGCGCCGTGTACCGGGCGCCGGACGGCTCGGTGCGGGCGGTGTCCGCGCGGTGCACGCATCTGGGGTGCCTGGTGGCGTTCAACGAGGCGGAGACGGCGTGGGAGTGCCCGTGCCACGGTTCGCGTTTCGGGGTCGACGGCTCGGTGCTCCAGGGCCCGGCGGTACGGCCGTTGGAGGCGCTGGACCTGGACGACGAGGGGTGAGAGCTACCGCCGCGCCATGTAGAGGCTGAACGCCTTGTGCAGCACCTTGTTGAGCGGGTAGTCCCACTCGCCGACGTACTCGGCGGCCTGTCCTCCGGTGCCGACCTTGAAGCGGAGCAGCCCGAGCAGGTGGTTGGACTCGTCGAGGGTGTCGGTGGTGCCCCGGAAGTCGTAGACGTGTGCGCCCATGGCGTGGGCGTCGCGGATCATCTGCCACTGGATGGCGTTGTTGGGCTGGACCTCGCGCCTGCGGCCGGTGGACGCCCCGTACGAGTACCAGACGTGCCCGCCGACGGTGAGCATGGTGGCGGCGGCCAGGACCTCGCCGTCGTGCGCGGCGAGGTAGAGCCGCATCCGGTCGGGGTGTTCGGCGGTGAGCGCCTTCCACATGCGCTGGAAGTACGCCAGGGGGCGGGGGATGAACCGGTCGCGCTCGGCGGTCTCGGTGTAGAGCGCGTAGAAGGTGTCCAGGTCGGCGTAGTCGCCCTGGACGACCTTGACTCCGGCCTTCTCCGCCTTCTTGACGTTGCGCCGCCACAGCTGGTTGAACCCGGCCAGGAGGTCGTCGGGCGAGCGGCCGGCGAGGGGGAGCTGGAACACGTAACGCGGCTGTCCGGCGGCGAATCCGTCCTCGCCGTCGCCTCCGGACCGCTGCCAGCCCGTGGTTCGCAGACGTTCCGTCAGCACGAGGGCGCGGGGGTCCTGTTCGGTGGGCGGGACCTCTCCGAGGCGGTGGGCGCCGGGGTCGGCGATGGCTTCCTTGACGGTGGCCGCGTCCCAGCGGCGGGCGATGACGGGCGGGCCCATCTTCACGGTGAACGCGCCCTGCCCCTTGAGGTGTTCCAGGAGCGGGTTCAGCCACCGGTCGAGGTCGTTGTCGTACCAGTCGATGACGGGGCCCTCGGGGAGGTAGGCGAGGTGACGCCTGATCTTCGGCAGCGGCCGGTACAGGACCAGGGCGGTGCCGGTGATCCTGCCCGCGACGTCGAACCAGCCGAGGCTCTCCGCCCGCCAGTCGGGTTTCACGTCGCCCCAGGACGGGACCTGCATGTGGCTCGCGGACGGGAGAGTGCCGACGTACGCCAGGTGCTCTTCCCGGCTGATCGTCCTCAGGCGGAGGTCCATCGGTCTGCTCCTCGTCCACGGGTCGTGATCCTCCGGCAGCCTACTGGCGCTCGCCGCACCCCACGACGCGAGCGGGCGTTCGAGCGAGAGCCCGGCGCCGGGGCAGCAGCGACGCCGGGATCAGCCCGAGTGCGGCGAGCGCCGCCACCGCGGGCAGCGCCTGGCCCAGGGCGGCATCCGTTACGGGGAGGAGCCGGCTCCCCGGGCCGGCGGCGGCCGACGGGGTGAGCGGCATCAGGCCGGCGGCGACGGCGATCCCGAGGGCGGGGCCCACGTTCATGGCGGTCTGTTTGAGGCCGCCGACCACTCCGGCGTACCCGGGTGGCGCGTCCCCGACGACGGTCCCGGTGGCGGTGACCATGACGGCGGTGAAGCCCGCCCCCAGCACCGCGAGGACGAGGCCGGTCTCCCACGCGGGGCCTGGCCGGGAGAGGCCGAGGACGGCGAGGACGACGCACAACTGGCCGGTGACGGCGGTGCGGCGCGGGCCGAACCGGCCGAGCGCGGCCGAGGCCACGGGCGCCCCGGCGATCATGAGCAGGGTCAGCGGCAGGCAGCGCAGCCCGGTGGTGAGCGGATCGAGTCCGAGCCCCTGCTGAAGGAAGAACGTGACGACGAACAGCGCGCCGAACAGGCCGCCGGAGGTGGTGAGGAGCAGCACCATGGACGCCGTCACGGGCACCGAACGCGTCACGGCCGGCGGCACGACCGGCCGGGCGCTGCGGCGTTCGTACGCGACGAGCGCCGCCCCGAGGAGCACGCTCGCCAGCAGCCCGAGCCCCGTCCGGGCGCCGGTCCACCCCTCCTCGGGGATGCCGGCCAGGGTGTGGACGAGGGCGCCGAGCGCGGCGGCGAGGAGGGCGCCGGCGGTGAGGTCGAACCGCCGGTCCGCGGCGGGCGGCACGTCCGGGGTCCGCACGGCGAGGGTGAGCGCGGCGATGGCCAGGGCGGCCGGGATGTTGATCAGGAAGACGGCACGCCAGCCCCAGTGGGTGACGAGGACTCCCCCGAGCACCGGACCGGCCGCCGCGGCCAGCCCGATCGCGCTGGTCCGGAAGGCGACGGCCCGGCCGAGGCGGTCGGCCGGGTAGACCAGCCTGAGCAGGGCGAGTGTCGCCGGTTGCAGGAGCGCCCCGAACACCCCTTGTACGGCGCGCAGGGCGATCACGAGGCCGATGCCCGGGGCGAGGGCGATACCGGCCGACGCGGCGCCGAAGCCGAGCACCCCGACGAAGAGCAGCCGCCGGTGCCCGTACCGGTCCCCGAGCCGGCCGGCGATCACGAGGAGGGCGGCGACCGCGAGGAGGTAGGCGGTGCTCGTCCACTGCACCTCGGTGACGGTCGCCCCGAGGTCGTCGCGCAGGTCCGGCTGGGCGACGAGCAGCACGGTGCCGTCCAGGGCGACGATCATCGCGCCCGCCACCGAGGCAAGGAGCGCGGCGCGGGGCCTTACGGCGGCGAGGGTCATGCGTCCGCCCGGCCGAGGTGGGCGTCGAGCGCCGCCGTGAGGAGTGGGCCGGGCCCTTCACTCGCGCCGGGAAAGGCGAGTTGGAGGCTGCCGTTCGCCCGGAGGACGGCGATGCCGTGCAGGTTGGTCCAGAGGGCGGCGGCGGTCAGGGCCGGTGACGGGGCGGAGTCGTACGAGGGTCCGGTGCCGTGGTCCGTGCGGTGGACGCGGTCCTGGGCGACGAGCTCGACGAGCCGCGCGAACAGCGGGAGGCTCGACTCGCGCAGGCGCGGCCCGGGGGCGTCCGCGTCACTCGCGTGGACCTCGCTGTCGAGCAGGTCGTGGCGGAACATCAGCTCGAACATGCCGCCGTGCTCCGCCGCGTAGTCCAGGAACGCGTCGGCGAGGCTCCGCAGCTGGTCGCGCGGTGTCCCGGCGCCTTCGGTCGCCGCCGCGAACCGGGCGGCGAGACCGGTGAAGCCGCGCCGGGCGATGGCGGAGAGCAGGGCGTGGTGGGTGGGGAAATAGCGGCGCGGGGCGCCGTGGGAGACCCCGGCGCGACGGGCGATCTCGCGAAGGCCGAGCGACGCGGACCCTTCGGTCATGACGAGCTCGACACCTGCGTCGATCAGGCGTTCCCGCACGGAGCCGGCTTGGTGTGCTTGATCCATGGACACTGTCTACCAGCTCTGCGTAGACAGTGTCTACGTCCTGTGTGCGCGGCCACCGCGAGGCACGCACCCCGATGCCCTCGCCCAAGATGCGGGGGCGGCGGGAGTGAGCAGACTGGGTCCCATGGCAGATCAGCGGCGCTCCCAGGCGGGAACCACGAAAACGGCGACCAAGCGGCGCGCCCCGTCCGCACGGGGCCCCGAGCATGCGGCCCGCGCTGCCATCCAGAGCCTGGAGGGTCTCATCGACCACCACGCGGAGGGCGTGTCCGCCGTCCGGCGCACCGACGACGGCTGGTGCGTTGTCGTGGACGTTCTCGAAGTGCCCCGGATTCCGGACACCACGAGCCTCCTCGCCTCCTACGAGGTGCAGCTCGACCGGTCCGGTGAGCTCCTGGAGTACCGCAGGGTCCGCCGGTACCGCCGGGGCGCCGCCGACGAGTGAGCGGCGTCCACTCCCCTGCCGGAAGGACATTCCATGACCGCGACCACCTACTCCGACGAAGTCGTCGCCTGCCCGCCGCGCGCCGGCACCCTGTACGACGTCCTGGAGCTGATCCTCGACCGGGGCATGGTGATCGATGTCTTCATCAGGGTCTCCCTGGTCGGCATCGAGATCCTGAAGATAGACGCGCGCATCGTCGTCGCGAGCGTGGACACGTATCTGCGCTTCGCCGAGGCGTGCAACCGGCTGGACCTCGAACGGGACTCCGGCAGCACCACGGTTCCGGAGCTGATCGGCGGCGGCGCCGCCAAGTCCATCGGCAAGCGGAAGGTGCGCAGGGCCGCCGAGTCGGTGGGCGACACCGTGCGCAAGGCGGTGGGCGGGGACGACGAGGAGGAGCCGGAGGAGCGGCCGAGGAAGCGGCGCGCTCCGGCGCGCGACAGCGAGAGCCGGCGCCGCCGTGTGGAGGCGTGAGCGGTGACAGGCGACGGTGTCTACGTGTACGCGATCACCCCTGCCGGGACCGCGCTCCCGGCCGGGCAGGGCGGTGTGGGCAGCCCGCCCGCACGGCTGCGGACCGTCCGGCGGGGCCGGCTCGCCGCGGTCGTCAGCGACGCTCCCCCGGACCTCCGGGCGCGCCGCCGCGATCTGCTGGCCCACCAGGATCTGCTGCTGCGCCTGATGGACGAGGGGCCCGTGCTGCCCATGCGGTTCGGCATGGTGGCCCCCGACCGGGACACCGTGGAGCGGCAGCTCGCCGCCGGTGAGGAGGGTCATGCGGCGGCCCTGAAGCGGCTCGCCGGATGCCACGAGATCAACGTGAAGGCCCTCGCCGCCGAGGACGCGCTCGCCGATGTGGTCACCGAGGACGGCACCGTACGCAAGTTGCGGGAGGCCGCGCGCCGGCGTCCGGGCTACGAGGCCAGTCTGCGGCTGGGCGAGGCGGTGGCCGCCGCCCTGGCGCGGCGGGCCGCCGAGGCGGGGCGGCGGGTGCTGCGGGAGCTGACGCCGAGGGCCCGGGCGGTGGCGGCGGGCCCGGAGGTCCAGGGGTGCGCGCTCAATGTGTCGTTCCTGGTGGAGCGGGAGGCCGGTGACGCGTTCCTGGCCGAGGCGCGCCGGTTCGCGGGCGAGCACCGCGCTCATGTGGAGCTCCGCCTTGCCGGGCCGCTGCCGTGCTACAGCTTCGTCTCCGCCGAGGCCCGGCCGGTCCCCGTGGGCGGTGGCTGAGATGGGCCTCATCACCGGTCTGCTGACGCTGCCCATCGCACCCGTGCGGGGGGTGGTGTGGGTGGCCGAGAAGCTGAACGACGCCGCCGAGCGGGAACTGCACGACCCCCGCGTGCTGCGGACCCAACTGGCCGTACTCAACCAGGAGTTGGAGGCCGGAGACATCACGATCGAGGAATTCGAACGGGAAGAGGACCGTCTGCTCGACCGGCTGCACGCCGTTCGGGCGGGCCGAGTGCCAAACGATCGAAGGTGACGTGCTCATGGATGACGAGGCCAAGGTAGCGCTCGCAGCCGCGGTGGTCGGCGGCTACGTGCTGGGCCGGACCAAGAAGGGCCGCATGGCCCTGACCGTCGCGACGTATCTGGCGGGCCGGAGATTCGGACTCGAACCCCGCCAGCTCGCCGCCGAGGGCATGCGCCGCCTCGGCGGTGTCCCCCAGGTCGCGGAGCTGCAGGAACAGCTGCGCGGCGAGGTGATGGACGCGGGCCGCAAGGCCGTGACGGCTGCGGCGAACCGCAGCATCGCCTCGCTGGCCGATTCGATCGGCGACCGCACCGCCCGGCTGAGCGCGGGCCGGCGCGAGGAGGACGAGGACCAGGGCGAGTACGACGACGAACCGTACGAGGACGAGTACGAGGACGAGGACGACGCGTACGAAGAGGAGGAGGAACCGGAGGAGGAAGAGGAACCGTACGAGGACGAGGCCTGGGACGAGGCCGAAGGCGAGGAGGACGAGGACGAGGGCGAGGAAGAGCCCCCCGAGCCGCCCGCCAAGAAGGCCCCGCCGAAGAAGGCACCGTCCAAGAAGGCAGCCGCCAAGAAGGCCCCGGCGAAGAAGCAGGCCGCCAAGAAGTCCGCCCCGGCCAAGAAGGCGGCCCCCGCCAGGAAGAGCGCGGAGAAGAAGCCCGCGGCGAAGAAGGCCGCACCCGCGAAGAAGGCCGCCCGGGCCGAGAAGGCGACGCCGAAGAAGTCGGCTCCCGCGAAGAAGGCCGCGGCCAAGAAGACCGCCCCGGCGAAGAAGTCCGCGTCGAAGAAGACGTCGGCGTCCAAGTCGGCGTCCAAGCGGACCGCTTCCAAGCGCACCGACCGTCGGAGGTAGCGAGTCATGGCCAGGACAGATCAGGACGAGTCCGGGACGCAGGAGTCGGGTCTCGACCGGCTCCGCGAGGAGCTGTCGGGCTTCCTCAGCGCGAAGGTGGAGGACCTCGCGGGCAAGGCGAGCGGCAAGCTGACGGATGTCGCGCAGCAGCTCACCGACTCCGCGGGGGACGGCGGCTCCCTGCCCGCCGTGGCCTCCCGGGTCCTCCAGGGCGAATCGCCGCTGAAGTCGTTCGTCTCGGAGAAGGCCAAGGGCGTGAAGGACAACGTCACGGAGAAGGCCAAGGAGGCGTTCGGCGGTGGCAAGGACAAGAGCAAGTCGAGCGGTGGCGGCAAGTCGATGAACATCGTGGAAGTCCTCGACGTCGGCGTGCCCCTGCGTACGGCGTACGACTACTGGACCCAGTACGACCGCTTCAGCAGCTTCGCGAAGGGCGTCCAGGACGTCTCGACGGAGGACGAGGTCACGAGCGACTGGAAGGTCAAGATCGGGCCGTCCTCCCGCAGCTTCAAGGCGACCGTCCAGGAACAGGTCCCCGACGAACGCATCGTCTGGACCTCGGAGGGCTCCAAGGGCACCACGCGCGGTGTCGTCAGCTTCCACGAGCTGACAGCGAATCTGACCCGCATCATGCTGGTGGTCGAGTACTACCCGTCCGGATTCTTCGAGAAGACGGGCAACCTCTGGCGGGCCCAGGGCCGCCGCATCCGCCTGGACTTCAAGCACTTCCAGCGCTACGTCAGCCTCACCGACGAGGAACCCGACGGCTGGCGCGGCGAGATCCGCGACGGCGAGGTCGTCGTCTCCCACGAGGACGCCGTGGCCGAGGAGGAGGAGTCCGAGGGCGACGAGGAACAGCCGGAGGACGAGGAGTACGAGGACGAGGGCGAGGACGAGGAAGGCGACGAGGACGAGTGGGAGGACGACGAGGAACCGGAAGAGGAACCGGAGGAAGAAGAGGGCGAGGACGAGGACGAGGAAGAAGAGGACGACGAGGAGGAGCCCGCCCCGAGCAGGCGGCGCGGGCGGAGGTCCCGTCGTGACTGATCTCGACTTCCGGCAGGACGCCGCCTACGCACCCGCCGGCCCGCACACGACCAACCTCGCCGACATCCTCGAACGCGTCCTGGACAAGGGCATCGTCATCGCCGGTGACATCAAGATCGATCTGCTGGACATCGAGCTGCTCACCATCCGGCTGCGCCTGTTCGTCGCCTCGGTCGACACGGCGAAGAAGGCCGGGATCGACTGGTGGGAGACCGATCCCGCGCTCAGTTCGCACGCGGCGCGCAACGCGCTTCAGGACGAGAACCGGGAGCTGCGGGCCCGCCTCGACGCCCTTGAGTCACAGGCCTCCGAGTCATGACCGAGGAGACCCGCTCGTCCGCGGATGCCCGTGCCGTGTACGTCTACGCCGTGTGCCGCACCGATGGGCGGCCGGACCTCACCGGTCCGGCAGGTGTCACGCGCGAGAGCCCGCTGCGGGCCCTGCCCCTCGGCCCCGCGCTCACCGCGGTCGTCCAGACCGTACGGGCCGCGGACTTCACCGACGAGGCGTGGCAGGCCCGGCTGGCCGACGAGCCCGAACTCGAACGGTACGCACGCGCCCATCACGACGTCGTGTGCGCGATGGCCGCCCGGCACCCGACGGTGCCCCTCCCCCTGGCCACGCTGTACCACGACGAGGAACGGGCCCGGGCGGCGCTGAACAAGGAGGCCCGGCGCCTCCACGCCGCGCTGGAACGTACGGCGCACCACTCCGAGTGGGGTGTGAAGGTGTACGTGGCCGACGCACCGGCCCGGGAGGCGCCCGAGGCCGCCCCGCAGCGGCCCGCGCCCGGCGTCGGCCGCGCCTACCTCGACCGGAAGCGGAATCTGCGGGACCGGCGCGAACGGCACCGGACGGACGGCCTGCGGATCGCCGACGTGGTGGACGCGGACGTGAGCGGCCTGGCCACCGCCTCGCGCCGGCTGCCCTCCCACGGCCCCCGGATGCCGGACGAGCGGCGCACCCAGGTGCTCAACGCCACGTATCTGGTGGCCGAGGACCGGGCGGCGGAGCTGGCGCGGCTGGCGAAGAGCCTCCGCGAGCGGACCGGGGCGCAGGTCGAGCTGTCGGGGCCCTGGGTCCCGTACTCCTTCGTCGGAGAGGTGTAGAGGTGGAGCGCTCCGTCGTTCCGTGGGACGAACCGGAACCGCTGAGCGGGCCGATCGGGGTGCCCCTGGTCGATCTGCTGGACCGGGTGCTTGCAACCGGGGTGGTCATCAGCGGGGACCTGGTCATCGCGATCGCCGATGTGCCTCTCGTACGCCTTTCGCTGCACGCGCTGTTGTCGTCGGTGAGCGAGCGGGTGCCGGCGCCCTGGGCGGACGGGGGGCCGCTGTGACGGACGCGCGGGTCGATCTGGACTCCGGCAAGGTGGGCCAGGACCTCGTCACGCTGGTGCTCACCGTGGTGGAGCTGCTGCGCCAGCTGATGGAACGCCAGGCGATCCGGCGCATCGACGAGGGGGATCTCAGCGACGAGCAGACCGAGGAGATCGGCACGACGCTGATGCTCCTGGAGCAGCGGATGACGGAACTGTGCGCGCAGCACGGGGTGCGGCCCGAGGACCTCAATCTGGACCTCGGACCGCTGGGGTCGCTACTGCCGCGCGACTGAGCCGCCGGGGGTATCGCCGGGTGCGGCGATCACCCGAATGGCGGGGGCGCGGGAGCCGGAGGAGAGTGGGATGAGGGGCGGCACGGCTTCCGCCGGGCAGCCCCTGTCCCACCCCAGCTCTTTCCATGCGAGGAACTCATGGCGACCAACGAAAGCGGCGGCACCCAGTTGGACGGCGGTGCGGCGGGCGGCACACGAGGGACGACGACCATCGCGGACAGCGTGGTCTCGACCATCGCCGGTATCGCGGTACGGGAGACCGACGGGATCTATTCCGTCGGCAAGGGCCCTTCGCGAGCGATCGGAGCCGTCAAGGACAAGGTCTCCCGCTCCAGTGACCCGGGGCGGGGCGTCAAGGTGGAGGTCGGCGAGAAGCAGACCGCCATCGACGTCGACATCGTCGTGGAGTACGGCGCCCCCATCCTGGACACCGCTCGCAGCCTCCGTACCAATGTCACGGACGCCGTCGAGACGATGACCGGTCTCGACGTGGTCGAGATCAACATCAACGTCACCGACGTCCATGTGCCGGGTTCGGACGACGACGAGGACGAGGACGAGTCGTCCACGCGTACGTCGCGCGTCCAGTAGGACAGGTCCCGGTCCGCCGGGACCTGTCTCAGTTCTCGGTGAGGATGCCCTCGCGGAGCTTGCCCAGTATGCGGGCGATCAGCCGTGAGACATGCATCTGGGACAGACCGAGACGTTCACCTATCTGGGACTGTGTCATCTCCTGCCCGAAGCGCATCTGGACGATGGCCCGTTCCCGTTCGTCCAGGGTCTCCAGCAGGGGCGCCAGGGCGTGCAGGTTCTCGACCAGCTCGATCCCCGGGTCGCATTCGCCGGTGATGTCCGCGTGGGTGCGGCTCACCCCGCTGGGGCTGTCGGACTCCGCCCCGTCGAGGGGCACGTCCAGCGAGTGCGCGGTGTAGCCGTTGGAGGCGACCAGACCCTCAATGACGTCCTCCTCGCTGATGCCGAGGCGTTCGGCGAGTTCGGCGACGGTGGCCTCCCGGCCCAGCGAGGTGGCCAGTTCCTCCTTGGCCTTGGCGAGGGTGACCCGGAGTTCCTGGAGCCGGCGGGGCACGTGGACGGACCAGGTGGTGTCCCGGAAGAAACGCTTGATCTCACCGACGATATAGGGAATGGCGAATGAGGTGAATTCGACTTCCCTGCTGAGTTCGAAGCGGTCGATGGCCTTGATCAGGCCGATGGTGCCCACCTGGATGATGTCCTCCATCTGCCCGTTGCCGCGGTTGCGGTACCGGGCCGCGGCGAAGTGGACCAGGGTGAGGTTCATCTCGATGAGCGTATTGCGGGCGTACTGATACTCCGGCGTGCCTTCTTCGAGGGTCTGCAACCGGTCGAAGAACAGCTTGCTGAGTGCCCGGGCGTCCTTGGGTGCGACCTTCAGCGGGTCGGCGATCTCCGGGAGTTCGGCCGGCGCACCTGTCGTGGTCCCCGGCACCTGCGCAGATACGGATGTCGGCATGGCGATCATTCCCTTCCGTCGGACAGCGGCTGCTTACACAGGCGCGAAGCTGCGACTACCCGGAGCCATGCGTTCCACACACGCGTGCGACAAGATCCTTGGCAGGTCTGTCACCTGACACGGTGTCCGCGGCACCCGGGCACCGGCATCGTGGAATCTTCTTCCCGCTCTTCCCCGAGAAAGTCGGGAGTTCTTCAGGAGTACAGGCGGAGGGCCGGGGCATCTGATGCTTCGGAGGTTGATACCCATGGTTCCCGTGATTCTGGTTCTTCTGCTTGCGCTCATTCTCTTCGGGGCGGGTTTCGCCCTGAAGGCCCTGTGGTGGATAGCCATCGCCGTACTGGTGGTGTGGCTGCTGGGGTTCGTCGTCCGCCCGGCGGGCGGCGGTGGAAAGCGAGGCCGCTGGTACCGCTGGTAGATCTGGCCGGGCGATACGTCGCAGCGGCACATAAAGTGAGGGTCGGCCGGGAATTTCCCGGCCGACCCTCACTTTTTCGTATGGCTATGGCTTTCTCTTCAGTGCGCATACATCTGCCGGACGGGTGACAGCCCCCATGACACACTCCCCCACCAGTGACGGCGAACGGCTGATGCACGAGTTCCTGGCGGAGGTGCACGCCACCGCGCCGACCGACCTGCCGGCGCTGGTCAACCGGTATGCCGGTCTGCTGGGTCTGCGCCGGGTGGAGATCTACATCGTCGACCTCCAGCAGCAGCGCCTCTCCCCGCTCTCGGGCGAGGCGCAACTCCATGTCGACGCGTCCCTGGCCGGTTCGGCCTTCCGCTCGCTCGCGCTGCGCGTCGAGACGACGGACACCGAGACCCTGATCGCCTGGCTGCCGCTGGTGGACGGGGTGGAGCGGTTGGGGGTCATCGGCGTGCAGGTGGACGCGCTGGACCGGACGCTTCTCGAACGGTGCGCGAGTCTGGCGTCCGTCCTGGCGATGGCGATCACGTCGAAGCGCGCGTTCAGCGACCGGTTCGTGCAGCGGGCGCGTACGGAGACGATGACGCTGCCCGCCGAGATGGTGCGGGCCCTGCTCCCGCCGCGCGCGGTCGGTGAGGACCGGGCGCTGTCCACGGCGGTGCTGGAACCGGCGTACGAACTGGGCGGCGACGCCTTCGACCACTCGCTGACGGAGTCGACGCTGCACGCGGTCATCCTCGACGCGATGGGCCACAACCTGGCGTCCGGGCTGACCAGTGCGATCGCGGTGGCCGGCTGCCGCAGCGCCCGGCGCAAGGGGTCGGGGCTGCGGGAGCTCGTCAGGACGGTGGACGATGCGCTGGCCGAGTGGCTGCCCGACCAGTTCTGCACGGGTATCGCCCTGCAACTGGACATGTCCAGCGGCATCCTGAGCTGGATCAACTGCGGCCACCCGCCGCCGCTGCTGATCCGCGAGAACCGTGTCCTGGACAACGCCCTCGACCGCCCCAGCGAACCACCGCTCGGCACCCCGGGCATGCTCTCCCAGGCGGAGCGGGTGGTCCACGAGGTGCCCCTGCTGCCCGGTGACCGGATCCTGCTGTACACGGACGGGGTGACCGAGGCCCGCATGGCGGACGGCACCCAGTTCGGCCTGAACCGCTTCACGGCCTCGATCATCCGCGCCACGGCCGCCGGGGAGCCCGCATCGGAGGCCCTGCGGCAGCTCATCCACTCCATCCGCGAGTACCAGCACGACCGGCTGAGCGACGACGCCACGATCATGATGCTGGAGTGGCGCCCCAACCCCCGGGAGTCCTAGGACGTCACGGGGTCAGAGATTCGACCTCGGCACGCTCTCGTTCCAGGTGCGCGAGAAGACCCGCCGGCCGTCCTCGTAGCCGTCGAGCGTGGCGTCCACGTGGAACGCGGTGTCGTCCGAGGTCAGCAGGGTGCGAGTCTCCACGCGTACGTCCCAGTCGGTACGCCGGAACCGCATGGTCCACGCGGACTCGCCGCTCACCGAGCCGAAGTCGTCCGCGACGGAGGTGTACTTCTCGCAGGCCCGCAGCCCCACCTCGATGCCGTTCTCCTCGAACCGCTGGATGCCCCGGTCCTTCACGATGTCGAGCGCGGAGTGGTAGTCGACCAGGTTCCTGGACACGGTCCACGCCTGTTCGGGTTCGGTGAGCTGGGTGACCTCGGGCGGCGCGCACCCCTCCGGCTCGCCGAAGGGCACCTCGGGCATCCCGTCCGGTGCCCCGGCCGGGCGGACGGGCAGCGTGAGGCGGCTGCCGCTCTCGTACACGCTCAGGCAGGACGGTGCGGCGGCCGGCCAGACCAGCGGCCAGTACGAGGTGGAGAGCGAGAGGCGGATGCGGTGGCCCGCCGGGAAGACCTGGGCGACCCCGTTGAGCGGGACCCGTACGGGGTATGCCTCGCCGGGCTCCAGGGGTTCGGGCCGGTCCGCGCCGGAGCGGTGGGCGAGGTTGAGCACCCCGTAGGTGACCCGTGTCGCCCGGCCGTCCGGAGCCACGTCGGAGAGCCGCACCGCGACCTGCCCGGTCTCGCGGGACGAGGAGACGAGCAGGTCCACCGAGGGCGCGCCCAGGATCTCGACGCGTTCGGGCAGCGGCGCGGTCTCGAAGACCAGGGAGCCGCCGTCCTCCTCGCGCTGGTCGTAGGGCAGGTCCGGCGGGGCGTTGTACGAGGCCCACTTGCCGGCGAACTGGCCCACGGACAGCGGGGACTGCACGGTGTGGACGCGCTCCTGCGCCCCGGTCGCCGGGGCCTCGTCGCCGCGGACGATGCCGCGGTCGCGGAGCGCGTACGGCACCTCCTCGATGTGCGGGGACGGCCAGCTCGGCTCCCCCACCCAGCGGCCGGGCCGTTCCTGGTAGGAGGTGGAGGGGGGCACGCTCTCCTGCATCCAGGCGCGGATCATGGGCCCGTCCATGACGCCGTTCTCTACGCCCTTGAGCCAGTGGTCCCACCACCGCACGACCTCCTGGAGGTAGCCGATGGCCGGTCCCGGCTCGCCGAGGTGGGGCAGCTTGTGCGACCAGGGCCCGATGAGGCCCTTGCGCGGGACGTCGACGCGGCTCAGGAGCCGGGTGACGGCGTTGGAGTAGCCGTCCGCCCAGCCGCTGGAGGCCAGTACCGGGCATTGCAGCGCCTGGTAGTCCTCGCTGAGCGAGGCGTGCCGCCAGTAGTCGTCGCGTTCCTGGTGGCGCAGCCATTCGAGGACCCAGGGGCGAGCGGAGTCCAGCCGTTCGTGCCACATGTCCCGCCAGCGGTCACCGACGGCCTCGGGGTCGGGCGGGCAGGTGGAGTAGGCGAACATGGTGCCCGCCTCGGCCAGGTTGTCGGAGAGCATCGCGCCGCCGACGTAATGCATGTCGTCCGCGTACCGGTCGTCGGTGAAGGACGCGATGACGATGGCGCCGAGGCTCGGCGGGCGGCGGGCGGCGGCCTGGAGCGCGGCGAACCCGCCCCAGGAGATGCCCATCATGCCGGTCTTGCCGTCGCACCAGGGCTGCTCGGCGAGCCAGGCAAGGACCTCCTCGGCGTCGCGCTGTTCGCGTTCCAGGTATTCGTCCAGCAGGACGCCCTCGGACTCGCCGGTGCCCCGCACGTCCACGCGTACGCAGGCGTAGCCGTGGCCCGCGATGTAGGGGTGGTGGATCGCGTCGCGGGTGGAGGTCAGGTCGTTCTTGCGGTACGGGACGGCCTCCAGGATCGCCGGGACCGGTTGGCGGTCGGAGGTGACGGGGCGCCAGATCCGCGCCGACAGCCGGACCCCGTCCGACATGGTGATGGTGACGTGGTCCTGCTGGCTGACCTCGTACGGCAGTCGGTCGACGTGTCGCATACCTGTGCTCTGCTCCTTCCTCTTCGCGGCCCTGTTCACGACGCCTTGGCGTCGCGGCCGCCCGGTTCGGTGTCCTCGAAGGTGAGGCCGAGCGCGGCGACGCACCGGTCGAACTTGCGCCGCAGGCCCTCCTCGTCGTCCGCTCCGGTGAAGATGTGGGCGATCTCGTAGCTGTAGCTGTCCTGTCCGGGCACGGTGGACAGCTTCTGCCCCTCCGCGGGGACCATGTCGATGCGTACGCCGGGTATCTCGCGCTCGATGGCCGCGATCCGCTCCGGGGTGGGGACCTCGTGGACCGTTCCCTCGCCGAACCAGCGGTAGTACCACTTGGCGGCCATGCGGTACGGGCCGTCGCCGCCGGGCACCACGGGGTCCTCGCCCAGGGCGAGGCGGATCATCCGGTGGTGGTTGGGGACGCCGTCGACGTAGTGGAAGAGTTCCGCGTGGGACTGGGAGTGGCGCGGGTTGATCTCCAGCAGGCTGACCCGGCCGGTCTTCGGGTCGTAGAAGTACTCGATGCTGAAGGTGGCGGCATCCATGCCGATCTGACGGATGGTCCGCTCACTGACCTCGTGGAGCTGGTGGACCACCGCGGGGGGCAGGGTGCTCGGGTACTGGTGGCGCAGGAAGCACGGGGAGTCGGGGTAGTTGATGGAGTCGAGCACCCCGTAGACGGTGACCTCGCCGTTGTTGGCGTAGCCCTCGACGGCGACCTGGATGCCGGTCATGGCCTCCTCGGCGAGGCAGACCTGTCCGCCGATCCCCTCCATCTCCGGCGGCAGGTCGAGAAGTTCCAGCACCTCGTCGAAGGGTTTGCCGACCCGGCCGATGCCCTCGCGTATGGTCTCGACAGCCGCCCGGAACTCCGCCATGTCCTTGACGCCGTAGGCGAGTTCCGAGGAGTAGGCGAGGGCGGGCTTGAGCCACATGGGGAAGCCGACGCCCTCGGGCGGCTGCGGGTCGGTGCTGTCGAGGTCGACCCGGCCGAAGCCGGGCAGGGCGTCGGTGGCCTTCTTCTGCTCCAGCCGGCTCCAGTACTTGTGCTCGCACTTGACGACGGATTCCAGGCTGGTGGTGCGGGTGCCGTACTCACGGCCGAGCATCGGCACGAGCGTGCTGACGGGGAAGTCCCAGTAGCCGACGATCGCGTCGACGGTGCCCTCGTGCGCGTCGAGCACGGCGCGGGCCCGGTCCATCAGGTCCGCGACCGACACCTCTCCCCCCTGCAACTCCTCGATGGTCAGCAGGGGGTGGAACCGGTAGCCGACGGCGTCGGGGACGGCGTTCAGGGTCGGCAGGTTCGCCTCGTCCAGGCCGAGTACGAAGATGTTCTTCCGCTGTGGGGACACGCGTCGTCCTTTCGTGGGGTCCCCGGCGCGTACCCCCCATCGGCAGGATCAATGGCCACCCCCGGCTATCCCCTGGCCGCCCGCCGCAGCATCCGGGTGAAGACCGCGTGGCCGAGTGCCACCGTGCTCAGGCCGAACATCAGGACGCCCAGGGGGACATGCCACGCGACCGCGTGGGCGATGCCCAGCACGACCTGTACCGAGGCGAGTACGAGGAAGCCGGTCGCGTACAGGATGGGGCGGGGCGATCCGCCGCCTCGCGGGCGTGGTCCTGCTCGGTGCTGCCATCGTCGGTGCGGCCATGACGCGGTCCTCTCTTCTGCCTCGCGGCGGTGGATCGGTACTGTCTCGACGGTCCGACGACGACCAGGGGCGGTCACCCACATGAGCACACCTTCCGAGCCGGACCTGAGCGCCGTCATCGGCGAGCGGCGTCAGCTGATGAACCTCGCCTACCGGATGCTCGGTTCGGTCGCCGAGGCGGAGGACGCCGTACAGGAGACGTACGCCCGGTGGTACGGGATGTCGCCGGAGCAGCGGGACGCCATCGTGTCGCCCGGGGCGTGGCTGACGACGGTGGCCAGCCGGGTCTGCCTCGATGTGCTGGGCTCGGCGCGGGTCAGGCGGGAGCGTTACGTCGGCGAGTGGATACCGGAGCCGCTGCCGGACCGCTCCGAGTGGGCCGGCGGTCGCGGCGACGGCGGCCGCGAGGACCGTGCGGACCCCGCGGACCGGGTCACCCTGGACGAGTCAGTGAACATGGCGTTCCTGGTGGTCCTGGAGGCCATGACCCCGGCCGAGCGGGTGACGTTCGTCCTGCACGACGTGTTCCGGTACCCCTTCGCGGAGGTGGCGGACATCGTCGGCCGGAGCGCCCCGGCCTGCCGGCAGCTCGCCGCTTCGGCCCGCCGGCGCCTCCGGGACGCCCGCGCCGAGGCGGTCCCGGCGACCGGACAGGCGGCCCTGGTGCGGGCGTTCAGGGACGCCTGGGAGGCGAAGGACATCGGGGCGCTCATCGGCCTCCTCGACCCGGAGGCGGCGATGATCACCGATGGCGGCGGGCTGGCCGGGGCCGCCCTGCGCCCGGTCGAGGGTGCCGAGCGGGTCGCCCAGTACCTGGTCCACTTCGCGGACAGGGTCCCCGAGCTCCTGCTGCTGGAACGCACGGTGAACGGTCGGCCCGGCCTGGTCGCCCAGCACGCCGGGATCACGGTCACCGTGGCCGCGTTCGGCCTGGCCGGGGAGCGGGTGCACCGCATCTGGGCGGTACGCAACCCGGAGAAGCTGCGGACCTGGCCCGGGCACGGCGGATCCGGGGCGGCGCCTCAGTCGTGGGGCGGGTAGGCCGGCCGTTCCCGCTGGGTACGCTCGTTTCGATGAGCGATGACTACCCCGTACGGGCCGCCGCCCGCTCCCGGACGCTGTCCGAGCTGGACGGGCGACTCGTCGCGTGCCGCGCCTGTCCCCGCCTGGTGGAGTGGCGGGAGGAGGCCGCCCGTATCAAGCGCCCCGCGTTCCGCGACTGGGAGTACTGGGCGCGTCCCGTACCGGGCTTCGGGCCCCCCGACGCCGCCCTGGCCATCACGGGCCTGGCGCCGGCCGCGCACGGCGGGAACCGGACCGGTCGGATGTTCACCGGCGACCGGGCCGGGGACCTGCTGTACGCCACGCTGTACGAGCTGGGGCTGGCCTCCCGGTCCACGGTGACGGACCTGGCGGACGGGCTCGAACTGTACGGGGTCAGGGTGACGTCCCCCGTGCACTGCGCGCCGCCCGCCAACCGCCCCACGCCGGGCGAGCGGGACACGTGCCGGCCGTGGCTGGCCCGGGAGCTCCAGTTGCTGCGGCCCACGGTGCGGTCGGTCGTCGTGCTCGGCGGCTTCGGCTGGCAGGCGACCCTGGCCGCCCTGGAACGGGCCGGGCGGCGGATCCCCCGCCCCAGGCCGGTGTTCGGCCACGGCGCCCGTACGGTGCTGGAACCGGCCGACGGGGCGGACGACCCGCTGACGGTGTTCGGCTGCTACCACGTCAGCCAGCGCAACGTCTTCACCGGCCGACTCACCCCGGGGATGCTCCGCGAGGTGCTGGCCGAGGCGGCGGAGACGGCGGGGCTGCCGGTGGTCCGGCCGGATGCGGAGTGACCGGGTCGCGCCGGAGGCGGTGAGCGGCCTTTTTCGGGGCTGTTGACCGGTCCACGGGATTTTTTGCCAGATCATCAGATTGGCATCACAGAAATTCGAGCAGGCGCCCGTTATGGGCACACTTTCTCGCACCACCACTCGTACGCTCCACCGCCGCCTCCTCGTGCCCGTCGCGATGATGTCGTTCGCCCTCGTCGCGGCGGGCTGCAACGACGACGGCTCCGGATCGAAGGACGCGGCCTCGCCCGCGGCCCACGCCGGGACGACGGGCCCCGCGCAGACCTCGTCGCAGCCGTCCGACCCGGCCGCCTCGCCCCCGGCGAAGGCGCCGTCCTCCGCCGCCGCGCCCAGCGAGTCCGGCGCGTCGTCCGGGGCCGACGCCGCCGGTCCGGCGCGGTGCACGGCCGACGGGCTGGGCATGAGCGTGAAGCAGGGCGACGGGGGCGCCGGGCAGGTCTACTACGAGGTCACGTTCGTGAACAAGTCCGGGCACTCCTGCACCCTGAACGGCTTCCCCGGCGTGTCCCTGATCCAGCGTGACGGCCAGGTCATCGGCGCCCCGGCCAAGCGCGACGGCGCCTCGCACGGGGCGACGGAGCTGGCCGCCGGCAAGACGGCGCACGTCGTGCTGCACACGCTGAACCAGGGCATCGCGGACGGCGGCTGCTGGAAGCAGGGCGCCTACCTGCGGGTGTACCCGCCGGGCTCCAAGGAGGCGCTGACCCTGCGGGACCCGCAGATCCGCGTCTGCGGCGACCGCTTCACCACCACGTCGGTCGAGCGCTGACCTCCGCGCCCGGCGGCCGTCGCCGTCAGGCCGGGATGTCGTCCACCGTGGGGGCGACGGGGGCGAACAGGTCCCCTATGGCGGTGAGGGCGGCGGTCTTCAGCACGCCGGCCGCCACCACCGTGCTGTCGGGCGCGGGCAGGCTGCGGGTCGCCGTGGCCTCCGCGACGACGGCGGGCCGGTAGCCGAGGTTGAACGCGCCCTGCGCGGTGTGCGTGACGCACATGTGGGCCATGAACCCGGCGAGCACCAGGTCCTTGCCGCTGCCGGGCTCCGCGCCCAGGGCGGTGAGGGTCTTCTCCAGCTCCGTGCGGTGGAAGGAGTTCGGGAACTGCTTGACCACCACCGCCTCGCCCTCCCGGGGCGCCACTTCGTCGCTGAGGGCGCCGATGTGCTCGCGGATGTCGTACGGGGAGCCCTCGCCGCCGTCGTGGATGACATGGATCACCGGGGCGCCGGCGGCCCTGGCCCGCTCCAGCAGCCGCGCGCAGGCCGCGACGGCCTCCTCGGCGCCGTCCAGGGCCATGACGCCGGTGCGGTAGGTGTTCTGGACGTCGATGAGGATCAGGACGGATTCGCTCAGCCGGGGCAGGCGGGCGTCCAGGCCGGAGACCTCGCGGAGGGTCGCGGAGGGCTGGTTCGTGGTCATGGTGGTGCCTTTCTCGGGGTGGTGGGCAGGGTTAGCGGGCATGGCGAAGCCGTACGCCGTGCCGGGTAAGAGGTGTGGGGGCGAAGCGGTCAGGCCGCGTGGGTGCGGAAGCGGCGGCGGTAGGCGGCCGGTGTGGTGGCGATCTGCCGCCGGAACACGCGGTGCAGGGTCTCCGCCGACCCGAGCCCGGCGGCGGATGCCACCCGGTCGAGCGGATCGTCGGTCGTCTCCAGCAGCCGGCGCGCCGCCTCGACGCGGGCGGACTCCACATAGGCGGCCGGCGAGACACCGGTCTCCTGTTTGAAGACCCGGGCGAAGTGGCGCTCGCTCAGGCACATCCGCGCCGCGAGCACCGGTGCGGACAGGTCCTGGTCCAGGTGGTCCGCGATCCACAGCCGCAGCGCGTCGATCTCGCGCCGGGAGGCGGCCGGTCTGCTCAGGGGCACGGAGAACTGGCTCTGTCCGCCCTGCCGCTTGAGGTACATCACCAGCTGGCGTGCCACGGCGAGCGCGGTGTCCTCGCCCAGGTCCTCGGCCACCAGGGCGAGCGCGAGGTCCAGGCAGGCGCTGATGCCCGCGCCGGTCCACACCCTGCCCCGGTCGGCGCGTACGAAGATCGGGTCCGCGTCCACCGTGACCTCCGGGTGCGCGGCGGCGAGCTGGGCGGCGGTCGACCAGTGGGTGGTCGCCGTCCTGCCGTCCAGGAGCCCGGCGGCGGCCAGCAGATGGGCGCCGACACACACGGACGCCACCCGGCGGGCGTGCGGGGCGGTCTCCTTCACCCAGGCCACGATGTCCGGGTCGATCCGGGCGACGGGCCCGTCGTCGGTGATGTCCACCGCGCCGGGCACCAGCAGGGTGTCGACCTCCCGGCCCACCTCGCCGAAGGTGAGGTCGGCCAGCAGCCGCACGCCCGCCGAGGTGCGGACCTCGCCCGCCTCGGGCCCGGCGAGCCGGACCTCGTAGCGGTCCTGGCCCTCGGACACCCGGTTGGCCAGGGCGAAGACCTCGGCGGGGCCGGAGACGTCGAGGAGGTCGACGCCTGGGAAGACCGCGATGACGACGCGGTGTGCGGTGGACATGGCTCCATCCTCGTCAACCGCACCGGTGGCCGCAATGACGGTTCCCTGTCACATTCGGACACCGCTGGGGCCGGGTCCCGCGTTCGGGATGCGGGCGTGCGGGCGCCCTGGTTCGCTGAGATGGACGGCTCTCCACCGAGAACCTGGAGTGATCATGAGCGTTGCGGACGAGACCGGCGGCCGGGCCGAGCGCATCCGGGCGAAGGCCGAGGAGATGCGGGAGACCGCCGAACGCACATCGGACCCGCAGGAGCGGCAGCGCCTCCAGGACAAGGCCCGCCGGCTCCAGGAGCGGAGCGACCAGGTGACCACCAGGGGCGACCACGGGACGAAAGCGCTCTGAGCCGGCGGGCCTCCCGCCTACTGGGTGAACCGGGGCAGCCACTTCACCAGGTAGTCCGGGTGGCCCGCGTTCTCGGCGGCCAGCTGCCGGACCACGAAGCCCAGGCCGAAGGCCCGGCCGGACGCGAAGTCGCGCTCCGGGCGGTCCACGTCGAGCGCGGCGACCTCGGCGTACTCGTCCAGGAGGACCCGGTGGGTCTCGATGCGCTGGAGCGTCCGGGCCGGGTCCTGGCGGACGATGTGCCGGTCGTAGGCGTGGCCGTGGGTGCGCAGGGTGAAGGCGATCGCGCCGCCCCGGTCGTGGATCTCGCCGGGTGTCTCGGCCGGGCACCGCCAGGCGTCGCCGCCGGCCGCACGTGCGAGGTCCTCTTCCTCGTCGAGGCGCGCCCTGACGAAGGCGACGAGGTCGGCGTTGTCTTTCGTCATCTGGTTTCGCATCCTTCCGCTCGGCCCCACCCCCTGGGGGCCGAGCTGGACACTATCCCGAGGCGCCTCAGTGGCCTCCGTCCACCGGCTCCAGTACGAACACGGGGATCTGCCGGTCCGTCTTCTTCTGGTAGTCGGCGTAGTCGGGGAACGCGTCGACCGCGCGCTCCCACCACTGCTCCTTCTCCGCGCCGGTGACCTCACGTGCCGTCATGTCGCGGCGCGCCGGGCCGTCCTGGAGCTCGGCGCGCGGTTCGGCCTTGAGGTTGTGGTACCAGACGGGGTGGGTCGGGGCGCCGCCCTGGGAGGCGACCACGGCGTACCGGCCGTCGTGCTCGACGCGCATGAGGGGGGTCTTGCGGATCTTGCCGCTCTTGGCGCCCACGGTCGTCAGGACGATGACGGGCATGCCGCGCATCGTCGTGCCTTCCGTGCCGCCCGAGCTCTCGTACTGCTCGACCTGGTCGCGAACCCACTGGGAGGGGCTCGGCTCGTACTCGCCCTGGAGAGGCATGCGTTCATTCCCGTCGTCGGTCTGTCCGGCCGTGGCGCAGGGGCGCCCGCGGCATCTCATCATGGCTTCAACGACTTCTGCCGCCGGGGTAATCCGCCCCCGCCGTCGTGTCGCGGTCAGGAACGGCCGGTGTCCTCGGTGCCGTAGCGGACCGTGACCTGCTCGAAGCCCAGGGATTCCAGCAGTCCCTTGAGCATCGCGGTGGTGTTCTTCTCGGCGCGCGCCGCGAGGCCGCTCTCCTTGGCGGCGTCGCCGATGTGGAGTGCGGCCAGCTTGTTGACGGCCTGCTCGCTGCCGGGGTTGTCGGAGAAGAAGTCGCCGAGCCGGTCGAGGAGACCGCGCTGCTTGGACACCGCGTAGGAGCGGTCGGGGTCGAGCGCCGGCTTGCCCAGGACCGCGTGCGGGAGGCGGATTTCGGCGGTGGTGCGGTCCTTGTTCACGACCACTCCCCCGCTCGTCACCCGTCCGAGGTCGACGTACGCGGACACCGTGCCGGCGCCGACGTACAGCGTGCGGCTGCCCCGGATCACGTCCGGGACGTACTTGGTGTCCTTCTCCAGGTCGACCACGACCTGGAAGTTGCCGGCCGCGGCCTCGTACCTGCTCATGTCCTGGATCGACTTGAGCACCGCGGGGCCCGAGCGGTCGTGGGTCTCCTCGCCGAAGATGTCGCCCAGGCCGGGCAGCAGGCTGAGGCGGGTTCCGAGGAGCAGCAGGGCGAGCGCGGCCGCCGCCAGGGCGGCCGCACGGCCCCAGCGACGGCGGCGCCGGCCGTCGTCGGCCGGGCCGGGCTTCGTGGACGGTTCTGTCGCCGAGTCGGTGGAGGTCATACGGTTCGTATGACCCGGCCCGCCGGGTTCACGCAGGGCGGACCGCCCCGAGCCCGCCCCCAGAGGCCCCTCAGGCCCCGGTGACCCCGTCCAGCCGCTCGCGCACCAGGTCGGCGTGGCCGATGTGGCGGGCGTACTCCCCGATCATGTGGACGTGGACGAGCCGCAGCGAGAACACCTCCCCGTCGTGGGTGAAGGTGTCGTCCAGCGAGGCGCCGGCGACGATCTCGTCGGCGAGCCTGCACTCCTCGACCAGCCGGGCGTAGTCCTCGGCGGCCGTGGCGGGGTCCAGGTCCTCGAAGTCCGCGTCCTTGCCCTTGGCCGGGTCGTACAGGGGCTCCAGGTCCTGCCCGGCGAACCGCTGCCGGAACCAGGTGCGTTCGACCTTGGCCATATGGCGTACGAGCCCCAGCAGGGACAGGTTCGACGGCTCCACCGTCCGTTCGGCGAGCTGTTCACCGGTGAGCCCGGCGCACTTCTGGAGGAGGGTCGAACGGAACCAGCCGAGAAAGCCGGTGAGCATCTCCCGTTCGGCGGCGACGAGCGAGCCGGGCGTACGGATGGCTGAGGGTGCGGTCCAAGTCATCCGGCGATCATGCACCCTGAACAGCTTTTCGTGCGAGTCGTTTTACGCGCCCATGCCGTAGTCGTCGCCGTCAGAGGCGGAGCGGGTCACGGATGTCGTGGCACCGCTGACGAGCCCGAGGACCAGGAAGAGGACCACCAGCGCCTTGCCCGCGCTGCTCATGACCAGCGGCCTGGTGGCGGAGCGCGGCTGTCCCCTCGGTACGGAGAGGTCGTCGTCGCCGAAGAGTCCCTTGGGGTAGGCGGGGCTGAGCAGGGAGAAGTAGGCGGAGACCCGCATCTCGTAACGCAGGGTGGCCGCCGTGGCCTCGAACAGCGGGCGGGGCATGCGGCCCAGGATCAGGGTGATGAGCCACCACAGGACCGCCAGGACGGACCAGCCGGACGTGGCGAGGCCCTGCACGATCGCGGCGGGGATGACCAGGATCAGCCGGAAGAAGACAGCGAGCCGGTTCAGTCGCGTCGGGCGGACGTCGATGCGGACCGGGTGGTCCGGCGGCTGCGACAGACTGAACGGCGGGTAGCGGTCGACGAGGAGCATGGCGCTCGCGCCGACCCGGGTCCGGTAGGCCAGGACCTGGGCGAGGAAGCGGTAGACGGGTCCGGGCAGTCGGCCGAGCGCCAGAGCGGCGAACCAGCCGAACACGACGGTGAAGAAGGCCGCGATCTCCAGGAAGAACAGCACGACGAAGTGCGGGATCAGCAGGAGCAGCCGGAAGAAAACGGTGAGCCGCCGCTGACGGGCGGGTTCCACGACGTCCAGCACGGGCCGGAACTCGTCGGCGTCCCCGGCGCGCGGCCCCGGGCTCCACTGGGCGTCGGTCATGTCGCTCCTCCTCGGCGGTGACCGCGCGCCGGGCCCGCGATCCTGGCCACCGGGGCGCCGGTACGCGGCACTCCCGGTGGCCTTCCACCGTCGGCCCCCCGGACACGGTCCGCAATCGGCCACGGGCCGATCGGGTAGCCGTGCCGCCGCAGGTCAGCGCTTGCGGGACCGGCCGCGCGCGGCCTTGCGGCGGACGCCGTGGCGCAGCCGCGACCAGGCGGACGCGGACCGCCCGGTGCGTGCGGTCGCGGCCTTCGGGCGGGGAGCGGTCCTGGTACCGGGCGCGGTCTTCGTACGGGGCTTCGCCTTCGCACGCGAGGCCGCCTTCGTACGGGGCGCGGGCTCCGGGCGGTCCTCCGGCGCGGGCTCCGGGTCCTCGGCCAGGACGTGGTAACGGTGGCTCAGGCGCCGCCCCACGAACAGATAGGCCAGCAGGGCACCCGCCGTGTTGAGGATGACGTCGTCCACGTCGAAGGCGCGGCCCCGTACGATCGCCCCCTGCACCAGCTCCACGAGGACGATGACCCCCACGGTCAGCACGAACATGCGGAGCATCCGGAGCCGTCGCGGGACGAGGATGGGCAGCAGGATGCCGAAGGGCATGCCGAGCACCAGGTTGCCGCCGGCCTGCTTGCACGCCGCGAGGAACGTGTAGTCCTCGGCGTACTGCCGCAGGGAGCGGCCCGGGTGCAGGTTCGACTTCACGAGATCCTCGGAGGCGGGCGACGGGGTGAGCGTCACCTTCGCCAGCACCACCGAGAATCCGACCATGGCCACGAAGGCCAGTACGAGGATGGAGACGCGCAGCAGGAGCCGCCCCCATCCCTTCCGCCGGGCCGTACCGCTCCTGGGTCTTGCCGCCGCTGCGTCCATGGGCGACGGATGCCCCGCGAGCGCCGGACCACACCCGTGCCGTGCGGGGCGGGCCTCCCGGCGTCAGACTGGTCGCGACGGGCCGGTCGCGCGGGGCCCGGCGCATCCGGACCCGATGCGGAGGTCTCATGACGGGCGATCACGCCAACGCACCCCTGAACTGCCTGGTCACCGGCGCCAGCGGCTATATCGGCGGCCGCCTGGTCCCGGAGCTGCTGGCGGCCGGGCACCGGGTGCGGTGTCTGGCCCGCACCCCGGAGAAGCTGCGCGACCAGCCATGGGCCGGCGACGTCGAGACCGTACGCGGCGATGTCACGGACGCGGCCTCGCTCGCCCCGGCGATGGACGGCATCGACGTGGCGTACTACCTGGTGCACGCGCTGACGACCGGGGCCGGTTTCGAGGAGACCGACCGGCGGGCCGCCACCGCCTTCGCGGAGCGGGCGCGGGCCGCCGGGGTCGGCCGCATCGTCTATCTGGGCGGCCTCACCCCCGAGGGCGTGTCCGAGCGGGAGCTGTCGCCGCATCTGCGCTCCCGGGCCGAGGTCGGGCACATCCTGCTGGCCTCCGGTGTGCCGACGACCGCGCTGCGGGCGGCCGTCATCATCGGCTCGGGCTCCGCCTCCTTCGAGATGCTGCGCTATCTCACGGAGCGGCTGCCGGTGATGGTGACGCCGAGCTGGGTGTCGACGCGCATCCAGCCGATCGCCGTGCGCGATGTGCTGCGCTATCTGGTGGGCAGCGCCCGCATGCCCCGGGACGTGAACCGCACCTTCGACATCGGCGGCCCCGACGTCCTCACGTACCGCGACATGATGCAGCGGTACGCGGAGGTGGCGGAGCTGCCGCACCGGCTGATCCTGCCCGTGCCGATGCTGTCACCGGGCCTTTCCAGCCACTGGGTCGGGCTCATCACGCCCGTGCCCGCGTCGATCGCCCGGCCGCTCGCCGAGTCCCTGCGGTACGAGGTGGTGTGCCGGGAGCACGACATCGCGGGGTACGTCCCCGACGGCGCGGGGCAGCCGTTCGCCTTCGACACGGCGCTGCGCCTGGCGCTGCAACGGATCCGGGAGGCCCGGGTCACCACCCGGTGGTCCTCCGCCTCGGTGCCGGGTGTGCCCAGCGATCCGCTGCCCACGGACCCCGACTGGGCGGGCGGCAGCCTGTACGAGGATGTGCGGGAGCGCGAGGTGAACGCGTCGCCGGAGGCCCTGTGGCGGGTGGTGGAGGGCATCGGCGGGGAGCACGGCTGGTATTCGTTCCCGCTGGCCTGGGCGGTGCGCGGCTGGCTGGACCGGCTGGTGGGCGGGGTCGGCCTGCGGCGCGGCCGGCGCGACACGGACCGGCTGCGGGTGGGCGACTCGCTGGACTTCTGGCGGGTCGAGGAGATCGAACCGGGGCGCCTGCTGCGGCTGCGCGCCGAGATGCGGCTGCCGGGCCCGGCCTGGCTGGAGATGTACGTGGAGCGGGACGGGGAGGGCCGGTCGCGCTACCGGCAGCGGGCCCTGTTCCATCCGCGCGGGCTGCTCGGGCACGCGTACTGGTGGAGTGTGTCGCCGTTCCACGCCGTGGTGTTCGGCGGGATGGCGCGCAACATCGCCCGGGCGGCGGAGAACCGGACGTCACCCGAACGGGCGGTACCGGCGGTGTCGCCCTGATCGGTGCGTTCCGGGGCGGCGGGGGGACGGCAGCATGGCTGTCCCCGCCCCCATCTGGAGTCACGCCATGACCGTTGCGGTCGTCCTGTTCACCGCCGACCTCCGTCTGCACGACCATCCGCCGCTGCACGCCGCGCTCGCGTCCGCCGACGAGATCGTGCCCCTGTTCGTCCGGGACAGCGCCATCGGGGCGGCCGGCTTCGACGCCCCGAACCGGCGCGCGTTCCTCGCGGACTGTCTGCGCGACCTGGACGCCGGACTGCGTGACCGGGGCGGCCGGCTGGTCATCCGGTCCGGGGACGTGTCCGCCGAGGTGTGCGCGGTGGCCTCGGAGACCGGCGCCGACGAGGTGCACGTGGCGGCGGGCGTCAGCGCGTACGCCCGCCGGCGCGAGGAGCGGCTGCGCGAGGCGCTGGAGGCGGACGGGCGCCGGCTGCGCGTCCACGACGGGGTGGTCACGGCGGTGGCGCCCGGTGAGGTGACGCCCGCCTCCTCGGACCACTTCGCCGTGTTCACGCCGTACTTCCGGCGCTGGTCGCAGGAGCGGCTGCGCGAGGTGTTCGGCGCGCCGCGCACCGTGCGGGTGCCCAAGGGGCCGCGCTCCGAGAAGGTGCCCTCCCGCGGCGATGTCCGCGGTGTGTCGGAAGGGCTCGCGGAGGGCGGCGAGGAGGCGGGGCGCAAGGCGTTCACGGCCTGGCGGCGGCGCGGGCTCGCCTCGTACGAGGATCGGCACGACGATCTGGCGGCCGACGGCACCTCGCGGCTCTCGCCGCATCTGCACTTCGGCACCCTGTCCCCCGTCGAGCTGGTGCACCGGTCCCGGGAGGCGGGCGGCGCGGGGGCCGAGGCGTTCGTACGGCAGCTGTGCTGGCGGGAGTTCCACTACCAGGTCCTCGCGGCCCGGCCCGCCTCGTCGCACGCGAACTACCGGGACAAGCACGACCGGTGGCGGTCCGAGGCGGACGCGGCCGACGAGGTCGAGGCATGGCGGCAGGGGTGCACCGGCTACCCGATGGTCGACGCCGCGATGCGCCAGCTGCGCCACGAGGGCTGGATGCACAACCGGGGCCGGCTGCTCACCGCCTCCTTCCTGACCAAGACGCTGTACGTGGACTGGCGGGTCGGGGCACGCCACTTCCTGGACCTCCTGGTGGACGGCGACATCCCCAACAACCAGATGAACTGGCAGTGGATGGCGGGCACGGGCACCGACAGCCGCCCCAACCGGGTGCTCAACCCGGTCGTGCAGGGCAAGCGGCTCGACCCGGACGGGGAGTACGTCCGGCGCTGGGTGCCGGAGCTGTCGCCGGTGTCCGGGTCCGCCGTGCACGAGCCGTGGAAGCTGCCGGACGAGGAGCGGGAGCGGCTGGGCTATCCGGAGCCGGTGGTGGAGCTGGCCGAGGGCCTGGCCAGGTTCCGGCAGGCGCGTGGGCTGGAGTGAGGGCGCGGGAGCGCGTCGCGCTGTTGCTGCTGTCGGCGGCCTCGGGGGCGGCGGACGCTTTCGTCTTCATCTGTGTCGGCCAGGTCTTCGCCGGGGTGATGACGGGCAATCTGGTGCTGCTGGGCGCCTCGGCCGCCGGGGCGGGCGAGGAGGGCGTCGCGCTGCGGGTGGTCACCGCGCTGGTCTCGTACGGCTGCGGGGTGGCCGGTGCCGCGCTGGTGGGCGAGCGGATGTGGCGCCGGGTGCCGTTGATGCTGCTGGCCGAGGTGGTGCTGCTCGCGGCGGGGGCGGGGCTGTGGGCGGCCCGGCCGGCGGCGTCGGACGCGGACCGGCTGGGTCTGCTGGTGCTCATGGGGCTGGCGATGGGGGTCCAGGGCCGGGTGCGGGCGACGCCCACGAACTACTTCACCGGCACGATGACCTCGCTCGTCGGCCGCCTCGCGGTGGGGGCGTGGCGGGGCGACGACGGCTGGACCGCCGGGCGGCTGGCCGCCGTGGTGGCGGGGGCCGCGCTCGCCGCGCTGACGGTGCGGCTGTGGCCGGCGGGCGGTGCGGTGGTGGCCGCGGCGCTGGCGGTGGCCGCGCTGCTGGTGGAGGTTTCGGCGGGGCCGGGGCGGGCGGCGGGCGGGCCGGGAAAGGGGAAGCCCCGGCCGGATCGGGGGAATCCAGCCGGGGCGGCTTGATTGCGGGCGCTCAGTGCGTCATCCACATATAGGTGAACGATAAACCACCACTGTCTGTTCCCCGCAATCCCGTCCCCGGACTGTGATCCAGGGCACGGGGCGGGCGGCCCGCAGGGTCTCCCGCTCACCGTGCGGCGGACTCCCCGGTGTCGTAACGGCGGTGGAACCGCTCGATCCGGCCCGCCGTGTCCAGCACCTGCCGGCCGCCCGTGTAGAAGGGGTGGCTCGCCGACGAGGTCTCCACGTCGATGACCGGATAGCTGTTGCCGTCCTCCCACGTCACGCGCCGCTCGGAATCGGCGGTGGAGCGGGTGAGGAAGGCGGTCCCGGCGGCGCGGTCACGGAAGACCACCGGACGGGAGACGGGGTGGATACGGGACTTCATAAGGCGTTCCTTCCTGGACGCGGACGGTCGTACGCGATGACGATCACGAACTCGGGACCCTTATGGGAACGGGATTCGTTTTCGTTCTGCCCGTACAACACGGCACCCCTCCCCCGCATTCCCGCCCGGCCGCCACCCGCCGCCCACCTCGCGACTTGCGCCAACCGCCGCCGACAGCAAGGTTGTTCGAAAAGAGATGGGTTACAGTCAGCCGCTGGCATATGCCGGATGCAAGAACGCATCGAGTGTTGCCAAACCACTTACGGGCCTCTTCCGGCTGTGCGAAAGTCGTATCCGGTCCACCCTTCGTCACTGGTTGTGCCGCCCTGTATCGGAGTACGACATGCCGTCCCCCCTCTCCGCGGACCGCTCCGCCCCGCAACCGCCCGAGCGCGGTGCGGTCGACGCGCTGATCCACCGCACGCGCCGGCTGCGCGGCGACGTGGACGCGGTGCGGCGCGACGCCGTGCGCGTGGACGAGGACGATCCGCGGACGCGCTGGCAGCGGGCGCTGTGCGAGCTGGCGGTGCACCACCTGGACGACCTCGGCGCCCATCTGGGGCAGCTCCGGGACGGCCTGCCCGCGGAGCCCTCCGAGCAGCCCGCGGACACCGCCGACGAGCCCGTCGGCTCCCTGATCGGCCGGGTCGGCAGCGCCGAGTGGAATCTGCTCACCGACGAGGTCAGCTGGTCCGACGAGCTGTTCCGGATCTTCGGCCGCGACCCGGAGGCGGGCGGGCTCTCGCTCGACGCCCTGCCCTCCCGCCTGCTCCCAGAGGACCAGCCCTTACTCACCGCGCTCGTCACGGACTGCCTGGTGGACGGCAAGCCGATAGACGGCGAGTTCCGCATCCGGCACACCGACGGGCGCGTCCGGACCCTGCACATGATGGGCGAGCCCGTCCTGGACACGGACGGCTGCACCGCCTCCATGTGGGCCGTCCTGCGCGATGTCAGCGCGCTCCGGCGCAGCCAGCAGGTGGTGCGCCGCACCCATGACTCGCTGCGCCGCGAACAGCCCGACGCCGGCCCCGCACACCGGGCCGCGGCGGATCCGGAGGAAGCGGTCCTCCCGCCGTGGCAGACCTCCCTCCGGCTCCCCGAGCACGGTCCCGGCGCCCTGGACCTCGCCGCGCACTACCTGCCGTCCGAGACGAGCGCCCTGGTCGGCGGCGGCTGGTACGACGCCATGGAGCTGCCCGACGGCAGGACGATGCTCACCGTCGGCGATCTCACCGGCCACGGCGTCCAGGCCACCTCCGCCATGGCGGTGGTCATGGGCGCGGTGCGCGGCATGGCGATGGCCGGCATCGAGCCCGGCGCCCTGCTCGGGCACCTCAACCAGTTGCTGGAGACCTCCATTCAGCCGGCGCTGGGCAGTGCCGTGTGCGCCAGGTTCGACCCGGCGACGCGCACCCTGGACTGGGCGCAGGCCGGACACCCCGCACCCCTGCTCTTCCGCGACGGCAACGGACGCCCGCTGCCGCTGCCGGACGGGGTGCTGCTCGGAGCCTCCTCCGGGGTCGCCTACGAGCAGGTCGAGGCGCGCCTGCTGCCCGGCGACGTACTGGTGCTGCACACGGACGGACTGGCCCGCGACGACACGGCCGGGCACGGTGGTGCGCGCCCGGGCACGGACACGCTGCTGGGGCTGGCCCCGCGCTTCGCCGAGGCCCGCTCGGCGCAGGAGTGCGTACGGATCGTCGTCGAGGCGTTCGGCACGGCCGAGCGACTGGACGACGCGTGCGTGCTGATCGCCCGCGTCGGGGCATAGGGAAGCGACAGCCCCCTTCGGTGGAGCCCGGTGCTCCCATCGCGTCCCGGGCTCGTCAGATCGCTGCGCTCCCCGGCTTCTTGCGCTGGTTCGGCGGCACGGCGAGCTGGATCTGCTCGCGCAGGTCCTCGATCTTCCCGTAGCCGGAGAACTGCCCGGTCAGCCGGTACATCTCGCGCAGCCGGTCCCAGGTCCGGTGCGAGGAGGTCTCCCCCATCGTGACCAGGGCGAGCCGGGCGTAGCGGTCGGCCTGTTCCGGGTCGTCGGCGATGAAGCACGCCGAGGCGAGCGAGATGTAGTCGAAGATCTTGGACCGCTCGCGGCCGTTGACCCGCAGCTCCAGGGCCTGCCTCGCATGCCGCTGGGCGATGACCGCCGCCGAGGGGTCGTGTTCGGCGAGCGTGCGGAACGCCAGGGCCTGCATGCCGTGCATGTCGGCCTCGTCGAACATCTGCATCCAGCTGGGCGGGGGCACATCGGCCTTGTCCGAGACGAAGAGCTCCTCGGCCCGGCCCAGCGTGCGCCGCATCGCCTGACCCCGGCCCATGGACGCCTGCGCCCACGCCTCGATGGTGCAGAGCATGGCCTGGGTGCGCGGCAGGACGGCGTCGCCGGAGCCGGACTTGGCGAGCTTCATCAGGTCCAGCGCGTCGTCGGGACGGCCGAGGTGGACCATCTGGCGGGCCGCGCGGGACAGGGCCTCGCCGGCGCGCGGGCGGTCGCCGCCCTCGCGTGCCGCGTGGGCGGCGATGACGAAGTACTTCTGCGCGGTGGGTTCGAGGCCCACATCGTGCGACATCCACCCCGCCAGGACGGCGAGGTTGGCGGCGACACCCCACAACCGCTTCTGGAGGTGGGCGGGGTGATGGTAGGCGAGCATGCCGCCCACCTCGTTGAGCTGGCCCACCACGGCCTTGCGCTGGAGGCCGCCGCCACGGGAGGCGTCCCAGGCGCGGAACACCTCGACGGACCGCTCCAGCGCCTCGATCTCCTCGGAGCCGATGGGGGCGGCCTCGTACCGGTCGAAGCCGGCCGTGTCCGCGTGCAGGGGGTCGCCGGCGCGCGGGGGCTGTGCCGCCAGTGCGGGGTCGGTGTGCAGCCAGTCGTACATGGGGCCGGCGATGGCGGAGCCGGCGGCGA
The DNA here is from genome assembly GCF_044761525.1 of Streptomyces sp. NPDC097595. Classification (NCBI taxonomy): domain Bacteria; kingdom Bacillati; phylum Actinomycetota; class Actinomycetes; order Kitasatosporales; family Streptomycetaceae; genus Streptomyces; species Streptomyces sp. NPDC097595. The sequence goes on from NZ_JBIWCN010000005.1 coordinate 210,537, forward strand.
GCACCGCGCCCGCGCTCATCAAGCCGCGTCGGTTGAGCATGAGGTCCATTCCCGTGAATTCGGTGAGGACCGCTGCCGTCCGTTCGGGCGGCCACGGGAGTTGCTCGGGATTGTCCTGCGTCCCGGCCTCTCGCCGCTTCCCCGCACGCCCGCGCCGGCCGAACCCGAGGTCCTCGATGGTCACGACACGACCGAGCCGCTCGGTGAACAGAGCCGCCAGCACCTTCGGCACGGGATCGCGGGGGGACTCCCCCATGTCGATCCAGCGCCTCACGCGCGAGGTGTCGGTGGCCAGTTGCGGATGGCCCATGGCCGCCGCCTTCCGGTTCACCATTCTCGCGAGTTCGCCCTTGGACCAGCCGGCAAGGCCGAACAGGTCCGACAGGCGGGTGTTGGGTTCTCCGGTCACGTCAAGCCCCCAGGTTCTCGGCTGTGTTGACAGTAACCCCGTGTCAGATGCCTTGCGACTATTCGCCAGGGTTCGCCAGGGTGCGCTATGTCGAGAGACACCCGCGCGCCGGTGTCAGGTAGGAAAGCGCAACCCCGCCCGGCAGCCCTAGGTACTCCCCAGGGTGCCGAACGGCCGCCGGCCGGGGTGGCGCACGCAACTTGTCGGCGCACGAAGGGATCTGTATCGCCCATGTACACAGCATCGTCCTCCGTGTCCGCCCCGCCCCGGCCGCTGCGTCCCCTCCAGGCGGGCGGCGGACCGTATCTCGACCCACGCGCCACCGTCCCGGCCCCCGGCCTCGGGCGGCCCCGGCGGCCGGGAGGGCCCGGTGCCCCCTCGCTCGGCGGACGGCTGGACCTGTCGGGCCCCCAGGGCGCCCAGCTGAGGATGGTGATCGCGTCCGTGCACCGGATCTGCCCGGAGTTCAATCCGGTGCAGGTGCTGCGGCGCAGCGGGCGTTCGGTGCTGCTGGTCGGCTCCACGGGGCGGGCGACGGCCGTGGCGAAGTGTTTACTGGACCACTCCCCCGCGTGGTCGGAGCGGTTCCGGCACGAAATAGCGGCATACCGGGCGTTCGTCCGGCACCGCCCGCCGGTCCGGGTGCCCCGGCTCATCGCGGCCGACCCGGAGAACTGCACGCTGGTCATCGAGCGGATGCCGGGCCGGGTGGCCGCCCTGACGCGCCACCCGGCCGAGGCGCCGCCCCGCGCCGACCTGCGCGCCGTGCTCGGGGCGGTGGCCCGGGTGAACGCCTGGCGTCCGCCGGCGGGCCTGTTCGAGGCGCCGCTGGACTACGCGGCGCGGATCGCCCGCTACCACGAGCTGGGTCTCTTCACCGACCGGGACCTGGGCGACCTGCAGAAGCTGCTGCACGGGATCGCCCACTCCGGGGGGCGCGGCGCGATGGGGCAGTTCTGCCACGGGGACGCCCTGCTGTCCAACATCCTGCTGTCGCCCACGGGTCCGGTGCTGGTGGACTGGGAGCACGCGGGCTGGTATCTGCCGGGGTACGACCTGGCGACGCTGTGGACCGTGCTGGGTGACGCCCCGGTGGCGCGGCGCGAGATCAGCAAGCTGGCGCAGGTCGCGGGTCCGGCGGCGCGCGACGCGTTCCTGGTCAACCTGATGCTCGTACTCACGCGGGAGATCCGCCGGTACGAGACGGCCGTGCAGCGGGCGATGCGGGAGGCCGGGCCCGCGCGGGCGGTGCAGGACCGGGCGGGCGCGCTCGCCCCGGGCGAGGAGCAGCGGCTGCTGCTGCGCCGGCTGCACGACGACTGCGCGATGGCCCGGAACGCCGTGCGGGCGGCGGTCGGCACGCGCTGACCGGTCGGCCCACGGGGCGCGCCGCGGGTCCGGTGCCGACACACCGGGCCCGCGGCGCGCTGTTGTGTGTGCCGGCGCCGGGCTTCAGCGGGCGCGGACGATGTCCACGTCGGACGCCTTGACGAAGGCGACGCGGTGGCCGATCTGGACTGTCACGTACTTCTCCTTGCCCTTGAAGTACGCGTGGTCCAGCGGGAGGGAGGCGTCGATCGTCGGTGCGTAGAAGAAGCCGGTGGGCGCCTCGCCGCCGCCGGGGTAGGACTGGCCGGCCTTGATCGTGTACTGGAGCGGTGCGCCGACCCGCTGGTCCGCGAAGTCCGCCGGGTACTCCGACTTCTCCGGGTAGGCCACCCCGTACACCGGCACCTCCGCCTTGCCGGCCTTCGGGCGGACGACGTAGCCGGAGGTGGGAACGGTGGTGTGGGTGAAGGCCGGGGTACGGAACCACGCCTTCTCGCCGTACCACCAGATCGCCGTCCAGCCGGGGGCGCGGCCGGCGACGACGGCCTGCTGGGTGGCGCTGATCTTGCTGCCCCAGTCGGCGGCGCAGTTGGTGCCGGGCGAGCCGTCCGTGTGGATGCCGGGATCGGAGAAGAGGGGCGCGTCGTCGGAGGGCGCGGTGTGCAGCGGGACGGCGCTGGAGCTCTGGACGGGCAGGTCCACGTTCTTCTCGCAGTCGCGGAACGCCTGCTTGTTCTTCTTGAAGCTCGGGCTGACGGTGACCAGTTGGCTGCCGGGGAGAGCGGTCGGCAGGGTGGGCCTGCCGAGCAGCGTCATGAAGTAGTTCCAGTCCCAGTAGGTGCCCGGGTCCCAGTGCATGCCCTTGGTGCCGGCGGCGCTGGTGGGCGGGACGCCGTCGTGGCCGATGATGTGCTGGCGGTCGAGCGGGATGTCGTACTTGGCGGCGAGGTAGCGCACGAGGGTGGCGGTCGAGCGGTACATCTCGGGGGTGTACCACTGGGCGCCGTCGACGGCGACGCCTTCCTGCTCGATGCCGATGGAGTGGCTGTTGACGTACCAGTTGCCGGCCTGCCAGGCGACGTCCTTGTTCTTGACCATCTGGGTGACGTGGCCGTCGGCGGAGCGTACGACGTAGTGGGCCGAGGTCTGCTTCAGCGGGTTCTGGAAGATCTTCAACGTGGTGTCGAAGTCCTCCTCCGTGTCGTGCAGCACGATGAACTTGATCTTGTTGGTGTGCGGCCGGTCGGCGGTGTCGTAGTTGCCGTACGTCTCCTTGTCGGCCGGGTCGCCGGTCTGCTGGTAGGCGGCCGGGACCCAGTCGCAGGCGAGACCGCGCGGGCACTCGGGCCGGACCCCGTCGGCGCCGGCCTGGGCGGCCGGGCTGAGCAGCGCGAGGCTCAGTGCCCCGGCGGTGGTGAAGGCGAGTGCGAGCCTGGTCCTCTGCTTGGACGTCATGACAACCCTTCGTAGAGCCGGGTGGAGCCGTTGCGGGCGTGCGCGCACACTCTGTGACCTGAGATGAAGGGGCGTCAAGAGTGCTGGATGGGCTGCGCGTTGAGCCACTGGACCAGACCACTGACAGGGCCTGTGACCTGCGAAGGGCGGGAAACGGCGGGGGTGTGGCGGTGGCGCGTTACCAGGGTTTTACGCGTCCGGACCGGCACGGGTGTCCCTCGAACGGGCGCTCTGCGGTGTGACTAATCGCGGGGGTGCGTGCCCCGAACGGACCAAGGGTAGTGCTGGCGCCGACAGGACCGATGCGCGTGGGACTCACGCGATGGCTCTCGGAAAGGCCGGACGCACATGGCTCAGCCGTTCACCCTGCCGGACTTCTATGTTCCGTATCCGGCGCGTCTCAACCCCCATGTGGAGGAGGCCCGGCAGCACACGAAGACGTGGGCGCGGGCCATGGGGATGCTGGAGGGGTCCGGTATCTGGGAGGAGAAGGACCTCGACGCGCACGACTACGCGCTGCTGTGCGCGTACACCCATCCCGACTGCTCGGCGGAGGCGCTGTCGCTGGTCACCGACTGGTACGTGTGGGTCTTCTTCTTCGACGACCACTTCCTGGAGCTGTTCAAGCGGACCCCGGACCGCGAGGGCGGGAAGCGGTATCTGGACCGGCTGCCCGCGTTCATGCCGATGGAGCGGGGTACGCCGGTGCCGGAGCCGGAGAACCCGGTGGAGGCGGGGCTCGCGGATCTGTGGGCGCGAACGGTGCCCGCGATGTCGGACGCGTGGCGGGTACGGTTCGCGGAGTCGACGCGCAACCTCCTCAACGAGTCGCTGTGGGAGCTCGCCAACATCAACGAGGGCCGCATCGCGAACCCCGTCGAGTACATCGAGATGCGCCGCAAGGTGGGCGGGGCCCCCTGGTCGGCCGGTCTGGTGGAGTACGCGGCCGGGGCCGAGGTGCCCGAGGCGGTCGCCGGTGAACGCGCGCTGCGGGTGCTGCGCGACGCGTTCTCGGACGGGGTCCATCTGCGCAACGACCTCTTCTCGTACCAGCGCGAGGTGGAGGACGAGGGCGAGAACAGCAACGGGGTCCTGGTCCTTGAGCGTTTCCTCGGCTGCTCGACGCAGGAGGCGGCCGAGGCGGTGAACGACCTCCTGACGTCCCGGCTCCAGCAGTTCGAGAACACCGCGCTGACCGAGGTGGGCCCGCTCTGCGCGGCCAAGGGGCTCGACGCGGTGCAGACCGCCGCCGTCGGGGCGTATGTGAAGGGTTTGCAGGACTGGCAGTCCGGCGGCCATGAGTGGCACATGCGCTCCAGCCGCTACATGAACGACGGCGGGGCCGGTCAGGCCGAGCCGGGCTTCGGGATGTCCGCCGCGTCGATCCGGTTCACCCCGCGCTCCGAGTCGGCCCGGCTGCGCGGCCACAGCCATGTGCTCTTCCAGCACGTGGGCCCGTCCCTGCTGCCCGACTTCGACCTGCCGTTCGACACGACGCTGAGCCCGCACCTGGAGGGCGCCCGGGAACGGCTGGTGGTCTGGGCGGACCGGATGGGCATCCTGGGCCCGCAGCCCGGGGTGCCGGGTTCGCACATCTGGGACGAGGAGCGGCTGCGGGCGATCGACCTGCCGTTGTGCGCGGCCGGTATCCACCCGGACGCGACGCCGGACGGGCTCGACCTGTCCTCGGGGTGGCTGGCGTGGGGGACGTACGGCGACGACTGGTTCCCGGTGGTGCACGGCCGGTCGCGCGATCTTGCGGGGGCCCGGCTGGCCAACGAGCGGCTGTCGCTGTTCATGCCGCTGGACGGGAGCCCGGTGCCGGAGCCGGTCAACGCGCTGGAGCGGGGGCTCGGCGACCTCTGGGAGCGTACGGCGGGGCCGATGGACGACGCCGGGCGGCGCGCGTTCCGCAAGGCCGTGGAGGACATGACGGAGAGCTGGCTGTGGGAGCTGGCGAACCAGGCGCAGCACCGGATCCCCGACCCGGTGGACTACGTAGAGATGCGGCGGATGACGTTCGGCTCGGACCTGACGATGAGCCTGTGCCGGATCGGGCACGGCCGGAAGGTGCCGCAGGAGATCTACGAGAGCGGCCCGCTGCGCTCCCTGGAGAACGCGGCCGCCGACTACGCGGCGCTGCTCAACGACCTGTTCTCGTACCAGAAGGAGATCGAGTACGAGGGTGAGGTGCACAACGGGGTCCTGGTCGTGCAGAACTTCTTCGGGGTGGACTACCCGACGGGGATGGCGATCCTCTACGACCTGATGAAGTCGCGGCTGCGGCAGTTCCTCCATGTCGCCGAGCACGAACTGCCCGTGTTGTACGACGACTTCGGGCTGGACGCGGAGGCGCGGGAGACCCTCGCGGGCTATGTGCAGGAGCTGAAGCACTGGCTGGCGGGGATTCTGATCTGGCACCGGGGCTGCCGGCGCTACCGCGAGGAGGATCTGCGGCGGGGCACCGGTGCCCCCTGGCACCTCAACGGTCCTACGGGGCTGGGAACTTCGGCGGCGCAGGTGGCGGCGCTGTTCGGCCGGCCGGCGGCGGTGAAGGTGTAGCTCCGGCCGGCGCACCTCGGTCACCGGGCGACGCCGCCCGGTGACCGTGGTGTGTGCTCAGCCCTGCTGGAAGAGCTCGGCGGGCAGTGGCTTGAGGAGCGCGTACAGGTCGTCGGTGATGGGCCGGTCCCAGCTGGCGATGGTGACGAGCACACCGTCGCTGCGGTCGAACTGCACACAGGAGATACGGCTCTCGGAGAGCTTCACCCGGCGCACGATCATGAGGTTGTCGCCCTGCATGACCGGCATGTCCTCGGTGCCGGTGACCTCGACCGGCTCGTCGTTCTCCAGCGCCAGCAGCAACTGGGCCACCTCGAAGGGGACCTGCCCCTCCTCGGTCTCGCGCGCGGGCGAGCCCTCCGGCAGGTTGCCGATGATCATCGCGGGGCCGCGCCCGCCGAACAGGTCGTACCGGAGGAACACACCCTGGCAGCTGCCGTCGGGTGCGGGGAGCAGACCGGCGCCGAGGTTGCCGGGCCAGTCACCGGGGTCCATGGCCAGGACATCGAAGTCGGGGCCCGCGGGTGTGGCGGCGCTGCGGCGGCGGAGGAAGGACATGCACATATGTTACGTGTCCCAGCTCACCTCGCCGAGCCGGGCCCGGACCGGCATATGCCCAGGCCCGGGGGCACACCTCCGTACACCGCACATCCCCCCGTGCGTATACCCCTCACCCGGTACGCGACTCCGTGGCCAGCCGTTTCAGCACGGCGACGGCCTCATCCACCCGCTCGTACGGCACGAAGAGGTGGTCGTGGTGGAACCCCGCCACCACGTTGCAGCTGATACCCGCGTCGGTGAGCGCGAGGGACACCGCGGCGGTCAGCCCCACCGCCTCCAGCGCCGAGTGCACCCGCAGGGTGATCCAGCCCGCGACATAGGTGTACTCCAGCCCGGCCGCCGCGGCCTCGGCCTCGGGGAGCACCAGGGTGAGCCCCTCGCTCTCGCGGACCGTGACGACGGGTGCGACTCCGCCGGGCAGGGTGCCGTCGGGCACCGTGGCGTAGACGTACCGGCCGGGGTGGGGTTCGGGGCTCAGGTCGCTCAGCAGGACTCGGAGATCACGTTCGGCTGTCACCGTCACCACGCTACCGAGGGGACGCGGGCGTGAGCCATTCGGGCACGTCCCGCGCCCAACCGGTCACCGTGCGTGGCACCGGGCCGGGATCGCCCATAGCTTCGGCTCATGAGGAATCGACACATCACACGCCTCGTGAGCATCGCAGCCGCATCGGCCGCCGGACTGGTCGCGGCGGCGCCGTCCGCACCGGCCGCCGCGACCGGTGCGCGCGTGGTGTCACCGGGGCAGTCCATCCAGGCGGCGGTGGACGCCGCACGGCCCGGGGACACCATCGTCGTCCGGCCCGGGACCTACCGCGAGAGCGTCCGGATCAGCACACCGGGCCTGACCCTGCGCGGCTCCGGTGACGACACGGTCATCATGCCCGCGGCCGGCCGGGCCGCCTCCGGCGACGACTGCGCCGGTGCGGGCAACGGGATCTGCGTCCTGGGGACGAAGGACGGCACCGTGGACGGGGTGACCGTCAGGTCCCTGCGCGTCACCGGGTTCGCCCGCAGCGGCCTGTGGGCGTCCTGGACGGACCGGCTGTCGGTCCGCTCGGTGACCGCCGACGCCAACGGTGTCTGGGGCATCGCGCAGCAGCGGTCCACCCGCTCCGACATCCGGGACAGCACCGCCCGCTCCAACGGGGACGCGGGCATCTTCGTCGCCAACAGCGTCGACGAGGAGGGCGGCGCCACCGACACCGGCGGCACCCGGGTCCGGGGCAACACGCTGACCGACAACCGGATCGGGTTCACCGCGCGGCGGGTGCGCAATCTGTCGGTGCGCGACAACACCTTCACCGCGAATTGCAGCGGGGTGTTCGTCGTGGGCGACGAGGGCACTCCGCAGGCCGGTGCCATGTCGGTCAGGTCCAACCGGATCACCGGCAACAACAAGTTCTGCTCCGCCACCGACCGGCTGCCCGCGATCCAGGGTTCCGGGATCGTGCTGACCGGTACCGCGTCCACCGAGGTGCGGAACAACGTGATCCGCGACAACGTCGGCGCGACCCCGCTGTCCGGCGGCGTCGTGCTGTTCAAGAGCTTCGTGGGCGCGAAGAACACCGACAACACGGTCAGCGGCAACGTCGTCCTCGGCAATCAGCCGGCGGACCTGGCGAACCGGGACACCGGCACGGGCAACCGGTTCACCGGCAATGTCTGCACGACCTCCGCACCGGCCGGGATGTGCTGACCGGTGACCCCCCGCACGAGGAGAAGCGAGACGGCATGACCACCGTGAGCACCACCCCCGGCACCACCCCCGTCCAGCCCCTTCCCACCCCGCAGCCGGCGATGCGGCTGCGCGAGCTCGTGTTCGGCGCGGCCCGTTCCGCCGCCGTGCGCGCCGTCGCCCGGCTGGGTGTCGCCGACGCGCTCGGCGACACCCCGGAGACCCCGGAGCGGCTCGCCGAGGCGGTGGGCACCGAGCCCGGGCCGCTGCGGCGGCTGCTGCGGGCGCTCGCCTGCTACGGCGTCTTCACGGAGAACGCCGACGGCACCTTCGCGCACACCGACATGTCCCGGCTGCTGCGGGAGGACGCCCCGGACAGCCTGCGGTCGATCTCGCTGTGGTGCACCGAGCCCTGGACCTGGGAGGTGTGGCCCCGCCTGGAGGACGCGGTGCGCTCCGGCGGCAATGTCTTCGAGGACGTGTTCGGCAAGGAGTTCTTCGACTACCTCCACCAGGACGCCCACGAGTCGGCGCAGGTGTTCAACGCGGCGATGACCACCTCCAGCGTGCAGTCGGCGCTGGACGTCGCCGCCCTGCTCGACCTCACCGGTGTCGCGTCGGTGGCCGACATCGGCGGCGGCCAGGGGCACGTACTGGCGAGCCTGCTGGAGAAGCACCCGTCGGTGAACGGCACCCTGATGGACCTGCCGGGGGTGATCGCCCGGGCCGACGAGCGGCTGCGGGACGGCGGCGCGCTGGCCGGGCGGGCGTCGATCGTGGCCGGGGACTGCCGGGAGGGCATCCCGGTCGCCGCCGACCTCTACATCATCAAGAACATCCTGGAGTGGGACGACGGGTCCACCCGCCGGGCGCTCGCCGCCGTCGTCCGGGCGGCCCGCCCCGGCGCCCGGGTGGTCGTCATCGAGAACCTGGTGGACGACACCCCGTCCATGCGGTTCACGACCGCCATGGACCTGCTGCTGCTCCTGAACGTGGGCGGCGCCAAGCACACCCGGCAGAGCCTGGTGGACCGGCTCTCCGAGGCGGGGCTGCGAATCGACGGTGTCCGCCCGGTCAATCCGTATCTGCACGCCTTCGAGTGCGTGGTCCCGGACTGACCCTCCGGGCGTACGCGAAACCGCCCCGGTCCCGGCCTCTGTGGCCGGGACCGGGGCGGTGCTCGTCGCTCAGGCGGGGGCGCCGCGCTCCCAGCGGTAGAACTCCTGGGCCATCGCGTCCTTCGGCCCACGCCAGGTCTCGGGGTCGTACGGGCTGACGAAGGCGGTGAGCCGTTCGCTGATGGCCCGGAACTCCGGGTGCTCGGTCACCTTGGCGATCTCCGGGCCGGGCGGGTGCTCGGACTCGATCATGTGCAGGTAGACGTCGCCGAACTGGAAGAGCTTGCGGCGGGTGACGCCGACCAGGTGCGGCAGTTCGCTGTTGTCGGACGCGGCGAACAGTTCCGCGATGTCCTGGGCGGAACCCGGCGCCATCCGGGCGACGATCAGTGCGTGGTGCATGGGCGGTGCCTCTCTGCCGGTCAGTTGGCCGGGACGGCGGCGGAGCGGCGCTCGCGGTCGCGCTGCTCGATCCTGTCCCGGATCAGCTCCATCTGGACCTTGGAGTTCCGGTTGATGTTGTCGGTCATCCAGGCGTCGTCGACCGGCGCGTCGGGGCGCATCGCGAAGTCCTGCTGCCAGTGCATCCGCGTACCGCCGGGCACCTCGGCGTACTCCCACCGGATGTCCATGTGCTGGAACGGCCCGGGCTCGACGCGGCGGGCCCGGACGTTGCGGCCCGGCCGGTCGGTGGTGCGCTCGGAGACCCAGCTCCACACCTTGCCGTTCTCGTCGGGGTGCATGGTCAGGCGGAAGGTGGTGCGCTCGCCGTCCCGTTCCAGGACCTCGACGGCCGCGTACTCGCTGAAGAGCTGGGGCCAGTTCTCCAGGTCGTTCGTCATGTCCCAGACGAGGTCCAGGGGGGCGGCGATGACGATCTCGTTCTCGGTGTGTCCGGACACGTCAGGCTCCTGTCATGAGGCTGTTGTTGACGAGGTCGAGGAACTCGCGGGGCGTCTTGCACCGGTCCGCGTCGGCCGGCAGCGGCTGCCCGTGCCGGTTCTCGAGTACGCCGACGATGCCGAGCAGGCCGAGGGAGTCGAGGCCGTACTCGTCGAAGGCGGCGTCGGAGCGGTTCTCCATCTCCTTGGGGTCGACGGAGAGGCCGGCGCCCTTCTTCATGAGGGCGGCGAGCTCTTCGTACGTCAGTCGTTCGGTCATGAGGGACTTCTCCTTCTCACGAGGGGTGGGGACGGGCTCACACCGGGCGCCGGAGCACCAGGGCCGCGTTCGAGCCCATGAGGCCGCGGCTGAGCACGAGCGCGGTGCGCAGTTCGGCGGGGCGGGCCCGCTCGGTGACGACGTCGAGGTCGTGGCAGACGTCGAACACGTTGGGCGTGGGCGGGACGAGGCCGTTCTCCATGGCCAGGACGGCCGCCGCCGCGTCCAGCACCGGACCCCCGCAGTACGCCCGGCCGATGCCGGTCTTGGGGGCGGTGACCGGGACGCGCCGGCTGTGCGGGCCGAGCGCGTCGGCCAGGGCCAGCGCCTCGGCCCGGTCGGCGGCCGGCGAGCCGAGCGCGTCCGCGAAGACGACGTCGACCTCGTCGGGGGCGCAGCCGGCTTCCCGCAGCGCGCCCGCGATGGCGTGGGCGAGGCCCTCGCGGGACTCCTCCCAGTGGGCGGCCGTGGTGAAGGTGGCGGCGTGGCCCGCGATCTCCGCCCGGACCCGGGCACCGCGTTCGCGGGCCGACTCCTCCTCCTCGACCACGAACATCGCGCCGCCCTCGGCGGGCACGAAGCCGCAGGCGTCCGAGGTGAACGGGCGGTAGGCGCGCGTCGGGTCCTCGGCCGCGCTCAGGTCGCGGTAGCCGAGCTGGCAGACCACGGAGTAGGGCGCGAGCGGGGCCTCTGCGGCGCCGACGACGACCGCGTCGGTGCCGCGCCGCACGGAGCGGTCGGCGTGCGCGAGCGCGTCCAGGCCGCCCGCCTCATCGCTGGCCACCACCGCGCACGGGCCCTTGAAGCCGCCGCGGATGGAGATCTGGCCGGTGCTCGCCGCGTAGAACCAGGCGATCGACTGGTAGGGGCCGACGTATGTGGAACCCTGGCCCCACAGCCGTTGCAGCTCGCGCTGGCCGAACTCGCCGCCGCCGGAGCCGGCCGCGGTGACCACGCCGACGCCGAACGGCCGGTCCTCGTAGTCGGCGCGGCCGAGCCGGGCGTCGTCCAGCGCCATGTCGGCGGCGGCCATCGCGAAGTGCGTGAACCGGTCGGTCTGGACGAGGTAGCGCTCCTCGATGAGCGCGACCGGGTCGAAGCCGCGGACCTCGCCCGCGATGTGCAGCGGCAGGTCCTCGCACCCTTCACGGGTGACCCGGTCCAGGACGCTCATGCCTTCCTGGGTGCGCTTCCAGAAGGCTTCGGTGCTGGTGCCGTTGGGGGCGACGACGCCGATGCCGGTGACAACGGTGCGCCGGGCCTTTCGGGTGCTCATCATGTCCTCCCTCGGGTCAGGGCCACCGCGGACTGGAAGCCGCCGAAGCCGCTGCCGACCGAGAGGACGCTGCGCAGCTTCAGGGGGCGGGCGGTGCGCGGCACGTAGTCGAGGTCGCACTCCGGGTCCGGGGACTCGTAGTTGGCCGTCGGCGGCACCGTCTGGTTGACCAGGGCCAGGACGCAGGCGGCGATCTCGATCGCCCCGATCGCGCCGAGGGAGTGGCCCACCATCGACTTGATGGAGCTCATAGGCACCTTGTGGGCGTGCGCACCGAGGGCCCGTTTGACGGCGGCGGTCTCGTGCCGGTCGTTCTGCTTGGTGCCCGAACCGTGCGCGTTGACGTAGTCGATGTCCTGCGGGGAGATCCGGGCGTGGCCGAGCGCGCTGTTGATGGCCTCGGCCATCTCCAGTCCCTCGGGGGTGAGCCCGGTCATGTGGTACGCGTTGCCGAAGGTGGCGTAGCCGGCGATCTCGCAGTACACCGTCGCCCCGCGGGCCCGGGCGTGTTCGAGTTCCTCCAGGACGAGTACGGCTCCGCCCTCGCCCATGACGAAGCCGTCGCGGCGTGCGTCGAAGGGGCGGGAGGCGTGTTCCGGGTCGTCGTTGTTGGGGGAGGTCGCCTTGATCGCGTCGAAGCAGGCCACGGTGATCGGGGTGATCGGCGAGTCCGACGCACCGGCTATGCAGACGTCGACCCGGCCCTCCTCGATGGAGTGGAAGGCGTAGCCGATGGCGTCCAGGCCCGAGGTGCAGCCGGTGGAGACGGTCTGTACGGGACCGTGGGCGCCGACCTGCTCGGCGACGGCGGAGGCCAGCGAGCTGGGCGAGAAGGCCCGTTCCAGATGGGTGCCGGCCCGGCGGTGGTCCACGTCCCAGCGCGCGCCCTTCTCGCTGACGGCGACGTAGTCGTGTTCGAGGCGGGTGGTCCCGCCGACCGCGGTGCCGAGGGAGACGCCCATCCGCCAGGGGTCGGTGTGCTCCGGGTCGAGACCGGCGTCGGCCAGCGCCTCGCGGGCGGCGACCATCGCGAACTGCACATAGCGGTCCGCGCGTGCGATGTCCTCGTCGTCCAGTCCGTGGGCGGCCGGGTCGAAGTCGCACTCGGCGGCGATCCGGGAGCGGAAGCCCGCCGGGTCGAAGAGGGTGATGCCCCGGGTCGCGGTGCGGCCGTTGGAGAGCAGGTCCCAGAAGGCCGGGGCCCCGATGCCGCCCGGGGCGACGACGCCGACCCCGGTGACCGCCACGCGCCGGGTCATGAGGCGGCCTCGGTTCGTTCTGGCGGGGCACCCCGCTCGGCGGTCTCGGTCACCTCGGTGTCGACGTGGCCGAGTTCGGGGCGGGGGGCGAGCGGGCCGAGGTGGAAGACCATGCGGGCCTCGGTGTCGCCGACGTTGCGGAAGCGGTGGCGGACGTGCGGAGGGATCAGCAGGCCCTGGTCGGGGCGCATGGTGTGCGTCTCCCCGTCCAGGTCGACCTCCAGGTGGCCCTGGACGACGTACACGAACTCCTCGGAGTACGGGTGGTAGTGCTCGCCGATGCGGTCGCCGGGCTCGACGAGGGCGAGGCCCATGAAGCCGCTGGTGGCGCCCACCGCGGTGGGGGTGAGCAGGGCGCGCAGGTCGCCTCCGCGCCTGGTGTTGGGCTGGGTCTCACTGAGGTCCACGATGCGTGGCCGGTGGGTGGTCATCTCTGCTTCTCCTCCTGGGCGCTGGGCGCGTGGTGGTGACGGGTCGGGCGAGGGCCCGGGGTGCCGGAGCGCGGTTCAGGAATCCGCGGCGCGCCGGTCGGTGATCAGCCGCATCTCGGACCGGGCGAGGAAGCGCGCGGCGTCCTGGTCGGTGGCGGGGACGGTGGTCGCCTCGCCGTCGAGGAGGCGGGCCAGGCGGGCCGCCTTGTCGGGGCCGTGGATGCCGAGGGCCTGGGCGGGGTGCGCGTCGAGCGGACCGCTCGCCTCCAGGAGGCGTACGACGACGTCGTCGCGCTGGAAGATGGTGCTGCTGTCGATGGGGCTGCCGGTGTCGTCGGCGGCCTCCTCGTCGTGGCCGGCCAGGAGGCGGGCCAGGGCCATGCCGCAGCCCTCCTTCGCCTGGTAGAACACGGCGTGCCGGCGCAGGCTCTCGGGGGCGTGGCGGCCGGCCGAGACGTGGTGCACGGTGGGCAGCGCCGCGCGGGTGAAGAACATCCGGGCGGAGTCGGGGTCGGCGAGGTCCCGGTCCTGTTCGAGGTAGGGGTTGATGGCCTCCTCGACGGCGCGGATCTCGGGCTGCCGGGAGACGTGCCGCAGGGCGGCCATCAGGTCGCCCTCGACCTCCACGGCGCGCACCACGCGGTTGCCGTGCATGAACAACGAGGTGCGGCGCAGCCGGGTCTGGTCGTCGACGCGGGAGCGGGGCGACTCGTAGTCGGCGAGGAGCTTGGCCACGATGTCCTCGGTGCCGGGCTTCACCGTGAAGGTGAGCGCGTGGCGTACGACGCCGTCACCGAGGCGCGGGGAGGTCTGGAGGCTGCCCCTGACCGGGTCGGGGACGGCCTCGAAGCCCTTGCCGGTCTCGCGCAGCACGCTGAACCGCAGCGACCTGGTGTCGCGTACGCAGCTGTGCAGGGGCTGCACGGTGGCGACGTGTTCCTCGCTGTTCACCCAGGCGAGGAAGGGCGGGGCGCTCTCCCACTCGCTGGTGATCAGCCACTGCGAGGGGTTCTCGATGGACTGGCACAGCTGGTCGCTGATGTGCCCGGGGATGGACGCGACCTGGTTGCGCATGTGCTCGTACGCCTCCAGGAACTGCTTCTGGGCGCCGTCGTGCAGGTCCAGCAGCAGCACGACGCGCAGCCGGGATCCGTCGAAGGCGGACTGTGAGATCCGTTCCGAGAGGGTGGTGGTCATCTGGTGAACTCCTTCGACGGTGGGAGGCAGGAATGCGGGGAGACCCGGCCGTCTCCGTGACCGATCGTGAAACGCTGGTCCGCCCGACGCGAGATTTATGAACCGTTCAGGTGAGCAGGCGTCCGAAGGGCTCCGACCCGGCCCCGGCCCGGGCATGGACAGAGCATCTGTACGGCGTCGGAGCTGGAGCAACTGATGAACGAGAACGTCGACCTCCATGTACCGGTCCTCATCGTGGGCGGTTCGCTGGTGGGTCTGTCCGCGTCCCTTTTCCTCGGCCGGCTCGGCGTCGAGCACCTGCTGGTCGAGAAGCACGCGGCCACCTCGACGCATCCGCGTGGCCGCGGCAACAACGTCCGCACGATGGAGGTGTTCCGCCGTGCGGGTGTCGAGGAGGAGATCCGGGCGGCCGCTTCGGTGCTGGCGGACAACCACGGCATCCTCCAGGCGGGCTCGCTGACCGGCGAGGACCAGGAGTGGCTGTTCAAGGAGATCGACCCGGGCGGGGCGCTGGCCCGGTTCAGCCCGACGGGCTGGTGCCTGTGCAGCCAGAACGACCTGGAGCCGGTCCTGCTGGAGCGGGCCCGGGAGCAGGGCGGTGACCTGCGCTTCTCCACGGAGCTCATGTCGTTCGACCCGGATGCCTCGGGGGTCACGGCGACCCTGAAGAACCGGGAGACCGGAGAGCACACGACGGTGCGGGCGGACTACCTGATCGCGGCGGACGGGCCGCGCAGCCCGGTCCGCGAGCAGCTGCGCATCGGCCAGTCGGGGACCGGCGACCTGTTCCACAACGTGAGCATCACCTTCCGGTCGCGCGGGCTGGCGGAGGTGCTGGGCGAGCGGCGCTTCATCGTGTGCTACCTGACGAACCCGGAGGCGGAGGGCGCCCTGCTGCCGGTGGACAACGAGAGCGAGTGGGTGTTCCACGCCCCGTGGCAGCCGGAGCGGGGCGAGACGCTGGAGGACTTCACGGACGAGCGGTGCGCCCGCCACATCCGTACCGCCGTCGGCGCGCCGGACATCGATGTGGAGATCACCGGAAAGGCGCCGTGGCACGCGGCGGAGCGGGTGGCCGAGCGGTATGCGCGGGGGCGGGTGTTCCTGGCGGGCGACTCGGCGCACGAGATGTCGCCGACCGGGGCCTTCGGCTCGAACACCGGCATCCAGGACGCGCACAACCTGGCGTGGAAGCTGGCCGCGGTGCTGCGGGGCGAGGCGGGCCGGGGGCTGCTGGAGACGTACGGGCAGGAGCGGCTGGCGGTGGCCCGGGCGACGAGTGAGCGGGCGTCGGCGCGGTCCGAGGAGCACAGCCACCCCGGCTACGCTCCCCCGCCCTCGGTGGGCGGCGGCAAGCGGGGCGGGATGCTGAACGTGGCGCTGGGCTACCGCTACCCGGCGGGCGCGGTGCTGGGTGTGGCGCCGGACGCGCCGGTGGTCCCGGAGGGGATGCGGCTGACGGGCGAGCCGGGCAGCCGGGCGCCGCACCTCTGGGTGCGCCGGGCCGGGGAGCGGATCTCGACCCTGGATCTGTACGAGCGCTCGTTCGTGCTGCTGGCGGACGGCTCGGACCCGGTGTGGCGGCGGGCCGCGGACCGGGTGGCGGAGCAACTGGGGGTGCGGCTCGACGCGTTCGGGATCGGTGCGGGCGCCGAACTGGAACCGGAGGACGGGGCGGATTGGGCCGAGGCGCACGGAACGGGCCGGGACGGCGCGGTCCTGGTGCGCCCCGACGGCTTCGTCGCCTGGCGTACGGAGTCGCGCTCCGAGGACGCCGAGGCGACGCTGCACGACGTCCTGGTGACGCTCCTGCACCGTGACTGACGACCCGTCAGTTAAGTGATCGGACACCGAACGACCGGAGGGCGGTGAGGAATTCCTCCGGTCGTTCGGTGTGTACGAGGTGGCCCGCGTCGATGGTGACGAGCTCCGCGCCGGGGATGGCGCGGGCCATCTCGGCCAGGTCCTCCTGGGCGAGATGGCTGCTCGGGCCGCCGCCGATGAGGAGCGTGGGGGCGGTGATCTCACCGAGGAGTTCGCGTGCCGCCGGGTCCGGGTCGTTGAGCTGGGCGTCGATGGCCGGCACGAGCGGCCAGTCGAAGTCCAGTTCCTCGTCGGGCCGTTGGGGCACCGGGCGGGGCGGGTCGAGCGGGATGAGCGGGGGCGCCTCCTCGATGACCAGGCGGCCGATCAGCCCGGGGTGCCGTTCGGCGAGCAGATAGGCGGCGGCCCCGCCCATGGAGTGCCCGATGACGGTGGCACCGGCGAGGTTGCGGGCCTCCAGGAAGCCGTGCAGGTCGTCGCGGAACAGCTCGAAGCTGTAGCGGCCGGGCCAGTCGCTGAGGCCGTGGCCCCGGAAGTCGAAGGCGTACACCCGGTGAGTGGCGGCCAGTCGGGCGGCGATGACGGCCCAGTCGCGGCTGCTGCCGCAGCGGCCGTGGGCCAGGACGACCGGCGGCGCGGCCGGGTCGCCCCACACCCGGTACGCGAGCCGCGTCCCGCCCGCCCGGACGCTGTGCACCTCCGGGTCGAGGAACGCCTCGACGGTACGGGCGAACGCCCCCGCGTCGTCGATCCACGGGAAGTGCGCGGCGCCGCGCTGCACGGCGAACTCGGCATGCGGGAAGAGCGCGGCCAGCCCGGCGGCCAGGTCGGGCGTGACGAGGGTGTCGTACTCCCCGGCGAGCACGAGGACCGGTGCCTCCAGCGTGCGCAGGACGGGGACCGTCGCGGCCGGGTCGAAGGTGTCTCCCCCGGCGTACCGCGCGGCGGCCTCGGCGTTGATCTGCGCGGGCGAGGCGGCGGCGTGCTCCTGGGCGGCGGCGTCCCAGCGGGCGTACATGAACGGCCTTGTCCTGGCGCGCAGTTCGTCGGTCAGCCGGCCCGCCCAGACCTCTTCCAGGGCGGCGTGCGCGTCCTCGTACCACGGTTCCGAGGCGCGCAGGGCGGCCGCCTCGCGGGATTCGCGCGCGGAGGAGGTGAGGCCGACGGCCCGGGTGGTGGGGGTGACGAGGACCAGGTTGCGCAGCCGGTGCGGATGGCGGGCGGCGTAGAGCGCGGCGAGTTCGCCGGCCGCGGAGTGGGCGAGGAGGTCGACGCGTTCGAGGCCGAGGTGGGCGCGCAGTGCCTCGACGTCCTCGGCCTGCCGGTCGCAGCGGTAGGTGGCGGGGTCGTCGGGGGCGGCGGAGTCGCCGGTGCCGCGCAGATCGAGGAGGACCAGCTGCCGGTGGGCGGAGAGTCCGCCGAGGGTGCCGAGGTAGGCGCTCGCCCGCATGGGACCGCCGGGCAGGCAGATCAGCGGTGTCCCCTCCCCCACGAGGTGATAGGCGAGCTCGGTTCCGTCGTACGTATGGAAGGTCGGCATGCACCCATCCAAACAGGGCCGTCCGGGTGACGCAGCCGTGTTCGGTACGGGCGTATTCGCGGCCCGGTCCGGATGCGTCACCCCTCTTGCCAGGGGGTGCAAGATCCTGAATTACTGCTCCCGGAGGAAACGACCGAATGATCGGTCGTCCGCACGGCGCGCACGGACGAGGGAGGCCCGACATGACGGCTCTGCTGGACTCGGCGGAACGGATGAGCCGCACCGAGCTGGAGGCGCTTCAGCTCGAACGGCTGCGGGCCACCCTGCGTCACGCCTACGAGAACGTGGCGCACTACCGGGCCGCGTTCGACCGGGCGGGGCTGAAGCCGGAGGACTGCCGCTCGCTCACCGATCTGGCCCGCTTCCCGTTCACCACCAAGGCGGACCTGCGGGACAACTACCCGTTCGGGATGTTCGCGGTCCCCGAGGAGCGGGTGCGCCGGGTCCACGCCTCCAGCGGGACGACGGGCCGTCCGACCGTCGTCGGTTACACCGAGAGGGACCTGGAGACGTGGGCCGATGTGGTCGCCCGGTCCATCAGGGCGGCGGGCGGCCGGCCGGGGCAGAAAATCCATGTGGCGTACGGGTACGGGCTGTTCACCGGCGGCCTCGGGGCGCATTACGGGGCGGAGCGGCTGGGCTGCACGGTGATTCCGGCATCCGGCGGCATGACGGCACGTCAGGTCCAGCTCATCCAGGACTTCCGGCCCGACATCATCATGGTGACGCCCTCGTACATGCTGACCCTCCTGGACGAGTTCGAGCGGCAGGGCGTCGATCCGCGGACGACCTCGCTGAAGACGGGGATCTTCGGGGCGGAGCCGTGGACGGAGGAGATGCGGCGGGAGATCGAGGAGCGGTTCGCGATCGACGCGGTCGACATCTACGGCCTGTCCGAGGTGATGGGTCCCGGCGTGGCCCAGGAGTGCGTGGAGACCAAGGACGGGCTGCACATCTGGGAGGACCACTTCTATCCGGAGGTGGTCGACCCCCTCACGGGCGAGGTGCTGCCCGACGGGGAGCGGGGTGAGCTGGTGTTCACCTCGCTGACCAAGGAGGCCATGCCGGTCGTCCGGTACCGGACGCGGGACCTGACCCGGCTGCTGCCCGGCACGGCCAGGGTGTTCCGGCGGATGGAGAAGGTCACCGGACGCAGCGACGACCTGGTGATCCTGCGCGGGGTGAACCTCTTCCCGACGCAGATCGAGGAGATCGTGCTCCGTACCCCGGGGGTGTCGCCGCACTTCCAGCTGCGGCTGACCCGGGAGGGCCGGCTCGATGTGCTGACGGTGCGGGCGGAGGCCAGGACCGGGGCGACGCCGGAGCAGCGGGCGGCGGCCGCCGCGTCGGTCGCGGCGGCGGTCAAGGACGGGATCGGGGTGTCGGTGGGCGTCGAGATCGTGGACCCGGAGACGCTGGAGCGGTCGGTGGGGAAGTTCCGCCGGATCGTGGACGAGCGGCCGTAACTTCCGCGCAGGCCAGTGGGGTTGCTGTGGCAGGATGGGCCGGAGTGACCGTCGTCCGCAGGGGGACTCGTGTTCTCCCGCCGAGGGATTGGGGAGCACACCATGACGGCAGGCCCGTCCGGCACACCGGTCGACACCAGCAGGCCGCACCCGGCCCGTGTCTACGACTACCTCCTCGGCGGCAAGGACCACTACCCCGTCGACCAGGCGCTCGGCGAGCAGATGCCGGAGCTGGCGAAGGTGGGGGTCGCGCAGAACCGGGCGTTCATGCACCGGTCGGCCGCCTGGGCGGCGCGGGCGGGCATCGACCAGTTCCTGGACATCGGGACCGGCATCCCGACCCGGCCGAACCTCCACCAGATCGTCCAGGGGGTGAACCCGGCGGCCCGGATCGTCTACACGGACAACGATCCGATCGTCCTGCGGCACGCGGAGGCGCTGCTCGTCAGCACCCCCGAGGGGGCCACGGACTATCTGGAAGCGGATGTGCGCGACCCGGAGAAGATCCTCGCCCACGCCCGTACGGTGCTGGACTTCGAACGGCCGGTGGCGCTCTCGATGATCGCCCTGATGCACTTCCTGGCCGATGAGGACGATCCGTACGGCATCGCCGCCACGCTGGTGGGCGCGCTGCCTCCGGGCAGCTGCCTGGCGCTCTCCCACTTCACCGTGGACTTCCTCGTCGTCGATGAGGAGGCGCTCGGCCGCTACCGGTCGAGCGGCATCACGCTTCAGCCCCGCGACCGTGCGGAGGTGGCCCGCTTCTTCGACGGGCTCGACATGGTCGACCCGGGCCTGGTGCCCGCGCCGCGGTGGTACAACGGGACGCCCGCGCCGGAGCGGCAGGAGGCCACCGACACCATCTACACGGGGGTCGGCCGCGTGCGGTGATACGCGGCCTGCCGGCCGTCAGGCGAGGCGGTCGCGCAGTTCCCGCTTGAGGATCTTGCCGCTGGCGTTGCGCGGGAGGGCGTCCGTGAACACGACGCGCTTGGGCGCCTTGAAGTGGGCGAGGCGTTCGCGGGCGTGCGCGATCAGCTCGTCCTCGGTGGCCTCGCCCTTCAGGACGACGACCGCGGTGACCGCCTCGATCCAGCGCTCGTCGGGCAGCCCGACGACGGCGGTCTCGGCGACGGCGGGGTGGGTGTAGAGGGCGTCCTCGACCTGCCGGGAGGCGACGAGGACCCCGCCGGAGTTGATGACGTCCTTCACCCGGTCGACCACCGTGAAGTAGCCGTCCGCGTCCCGGACGGCGAGGTCCCCGGAGTGGAACCAGCCGTCGCGGAACGCCTCCGCGCTCTCCTCCGGCTTGTCCCAGTAGCCGGTGCACAGCTGGGGTGAGCGGTAGACCACCTCGCCCTGGGTGCCGTCGGAAACCTCCTTGCCGTGCTCGTCCACGACCCGGGCCTCCACGAAGAGGACGGGCCTGCCGCAGGAGTCCATCCGGCCCTCGTGCTCGTCCGGGCCGAGCACGGTGGCCAGCGGGCCGATCTCGCTCTGCCCGAAGCAGTTGTAGAAGGCCAGCCCGGGCAGCCGGTCGCGGAGGCGTTCCAGCACGGGGACGGGCATGATCGACGCCCCGTAGTACGCCTTGCGCAGGCCGCCGAGGTCGCGGGCGGCGAAGTCCGGGTGGTTGGCGAGGCCGATCCAGACGGTGGGCGGGGCGAAGAGGCTGTCGGCCCGCCCCGACTCGACCAGGTCGAAGATCCGGGCCGCGTCCGGTGCGTCCAGGACCGTGTTCTCGGCGCCCACCGCGAGGTAGGGCAGCAGGAACACATGCATCTGCGCCGAGTGGTAGAGGGGCAGTGCGTGGACGGGCCGGTCCCCGGCGCGCAGGTCGAGCGCGGTGATCGCGCTGACGTACTCGTGGACGAGGGCGCCGTGCGTCATCATCGCGCCCTTGGGGAGCGCGGTGGTCCCGGAGGTGTAGAGCAGCTGGACCAGGTCGTCGGCGGCCGGTTCGCGGACAGGGGTGAACGGGCGCGGGGTGTCCAGCTCGGCCAGCAGCGACCCCTCGTCGTCGCGCAGCGCTCGTACGGCGAAGCCCTCGGGGACGCGGTCCGCGAGGGCCGGGTCGGTGAGGACCAGGGAGCTGGCGGACTGGCGCAGGATGTACGCCAGGTCGTCGCCGGTGAGGTTCTGGTTGACGGGCACATGGACGAGCCCGGCCCGGGCGCAGGCGAGGAAGGCGATGAGGTACGCGTCGGAGTTGTGGGCGTAGGCGGCGACCCGGTCCCCCGGGTTCAGGGCGTGGCCCCCGGTGAGGGCGGCGGCCGCGGTGCTGACGGCCTCGTCCAGCTCGCGATAGGTCCAGGCCCGGCCGGCGTACCGCAGGGCGGTCCGTTCGGGGGTGCGCCGTGCGCTGCGGGTCAGGACGCCGTCGACTGTGCTGCTGCGTACACCGGTCATGGCGTGATCCTGTGCGGCCGGGGGCCGGTGGTCAAGGGTTCCGGACCCCGCCGATGCCGGTGAGCCAGAGGTCGACGCCTGCGAGGAACTGCTCGCGGTCGTCGTGGTCGCGCAGTTGCGGCGCGACCTTCCGCAGGAACGGGTACTCCGTGTCGGCGAGCCGCGACCACTGGGTGGCGAAGCCGTCGAGGAAGGCCGTGCGCTCCGTCCCGGGGGCCAGGCGGCGGGCGGCGGCGGCGTACTGTCCGGCGAGGCCGAGGATGTAGCTCACGAGCGCGGACGCGCAGTCGAACTGCGCCCGTTCGGGGACGCCGAGCGCGTCGAGCCGCTGTCCCACCGCTTCGAAGATCCGCAGGGCGGCGGAGTGCCACGGCTCGATGGAGAGCTGGGTGCCCACCCACGGGTGGGCGTCGATCGCGTCGAACGCCCCGAGCGCGATGGCCCGGATCGCCTCGCGCGGCTCCGCGCCCGCGGCCACCTCGGACAGGGCGCGGGCGACGACGGCGTCGGCGGCGGCCGCCAGCAGTTCCTCCTTGTTGGCGACGTGGTGGTAGATCGCGCCGCTCCCCGTGGCCAGGCGCGCGGTGAGCGCGCGGAAC
Source organism: Streptomyces sp. NPDC097595 (assembly GCF_044761525.1). NCBI lineage: Bacteria > Bacillati > Actinomycetota > Actinomycetes > Kitasatosporales > Streptomycetaceae > Streptomyces > Streptomyces sp. NPDC097595. The sequence goes on from NZ_JBIWCN010000005.1 coordinate 232,811, forward strand.
GTCAGCGCGCGCTCGCCCTCCGCGTCGAGGATCCCGATCGCCGCATCCATGATGCGTTCCTTCGAGAGCGCGTCCGTGCGTCGCGGGGCCCGCTGTTTCCTGGTCGCCATGAGCACCATTTTGACATGGATGGATCGGTGTTCCACAGTGGGATTGGAACAACGATCCAAAGCAATGCACCACACCAGCGCGGGAGGACCCCATGCACACCGAAACGACGCCGGTCACGATCATCGGCGCGGGCCTCGGCGGCCTCGTGCTCGCCCGCGTGCTCCATGTCCACGGCATCCCGGCGACGGTCTACGAGTCGGACGCCTCACCCGAGGCCCGTACCCAGGGCGGCCAGCTCGACATCCACGAGGGCGACGGACAGCGGGCCCTCGCGGACGCCGGCCTCACCGAGGAGTTCCGGGCGATCATCCACGAGGGCGCCGAGGCCCTGCGCATGCTCGATCCGGACGGCGCGGTGCTGCTGGACGACCCCGCCGACGACACGGCCGGGCGCCCGGAGGTGCTCCGCGGCGACCTGCGCCGGATCCTGCTCGACTCGCTCCCGGACGGGGTGGTCCGGTGGGGGCGCAAGGTCTCCGGGGTGCGCTCCCTCGGCGAGGGCCGCCACGAGGTCTCGTTCACCGACGGCTCCACCGTGACCAGCACGCTCCTCGTCGGCGCCGACGGTGCCTGGTCGAAGGTCAGGCCGCTGGTCTCCGACGCCGTACCCGCCTACATCGGCACGACTTTCATCGAGACCTATCTGTACGACGCGGACGAGCGGCACTCCGCGACGGCCGAGGCGGTCGGCCGGGGCGCGATGTACGCGCTGACGCCCGGGAAGGGCATCGTGGCGCACCGCGAGGCGGGCGGCGTCCTGCACACGTACGTGCAGCTGAACCGCTCCGCCGAGTGGATCGGCTCCGTCGATTTCACCGACACCGCCGCCGCGACCGCCCGTATCGCGGCCGAGTTCGACGGCTGGGCCCCGCACCTCACGGCGCTGGTCACCGACGGCGAGACCGCCCCGGTCGCCCGCATGATCCACACGCTCCCCGACGCCCACCACTGGGACCGCGTGCCCGGCGTGACGCTCATCGGCGACGCCGCGCACCTGATGCCCCCGTCCGGCGACGGCGCGAATCTGGCGATGTTCGACGGCTCGGAGCTCGGCAAGGCGATCGCCGCCCACCCCGGCGACACCGAAGCCGCGCTCGCGGCCTACGAGGCGGAGATGTTCCCGCGCAGCGCGTCCTTCTACGCGGACGCCCACGAGATCCTGGATCTCTGCCTGGGCAAGCGCGCCCCGTACGGGCTCATCGACTTCCTCGGGAGCGCCGCACCGGCCGGTGAGTGATTCCTGACGAGAAGTCAGATTCTCGACCCCGCCCCCCTCTACGGCACAGCGGGCCCTGACAGTACTCTCTGCTCGGCAGGAAGTTTCACGCCCGGAAGAGATTTCGAAAGTTACTTTCAGGCAGCGAGAAGGGGTTGCGCATGACGGAGGACACGGCGGCCGGGGAGATCAGCCGGCGGAGGCTCGGTGGTGGGATGCTGGCCCTGGGCGGGGCACTCGCCCTGGCGCCGATCCCGTTCGCGGGCACGGCGTCTGCCACGGAGTCGGGGGCGGGGTCGGCACAGATGCACGCGGGCGCGAAGCCGACGCTGCGGCGCGGATCGGCCGCCCGCGCCGGGCTGTTGCGGGAACCGCTCGACCAGCTGGTCACCGAGGCGGAGCGCTACCTGGAAGCCTCGCCGAAGCACCCGTGGTACGCGGGTGCGGTGCTGCTCGCGGGCCGGGGCGACACGGTGGCCCTGCACCACCCGATCGGCAAGGCGGTGCGCTACTCGGCGTACGACGAGACCACCGACACCGGCGTTGAGTTCCCCGAGGACCAGCAGATCGCGATGGCCGAGGACACGGTCTTCGACATGGCGTCGGTCTCGAAGCTGTTCACCTCGATCCTGGCCGTGCAGGAGATCGAGCACGGTTCGCTGGAGCTGGAGGCGACGGTAGCCTCCTATCTGCCGGACTTCGCCGGCGGCGGCAAGCAGGACATCACCATCCGTCAGCTGCTGACGCACACCTCGGGATTCCGCGCGACGATCGCGCTCTACAAGGCGCCGACCCGGGAGGCGAAGCTGGAGCTCATGTGGAACGAGGTGCCGGCCAACCCGCCCGGCACGGTCTATCTCTACTCCGACCTCAACCTGATCTCGCTCCAGCTGGTCCTGGAGAAGCTGACCGGGCAGACCCTGGACGTCCTGCTGCGCGAGCGGATCACCGGTCCGCTCGGGATGCGGCGCACCCGGTACAACCCGCCCGCCTCCTGGAAGCCGAAGATCGCCGCGACCGAGGACGCCCGGCTCCCCTGGTCCGGGCTCGACCGCGGCCTGGTCTGGGGCGAGGTGCACGACGAGAACGCCTTCAGCCTGGACGGGGTCGCCGGGCACGCCGGGGTGTTCTCCTGCGCCTGGGACCTGGCGGTCCTGGCGCGCACCCTGCTCAACGGCGGGGTGTACGGACGGGCCCGCATCCTCTCGGCGGACTCCGTCGATCTGCTGTTCACCGACTTCAACACGGCGTTCCCCGGTGACGCGCACGGCCTGGGCTTCGAGCTCTACCAGCACTGGTACATGGGCGCCATGGCCACGCCCCGGACGGCGGGGCACACCGGCTTCACCGGGACCAGCCTGGTCCTGGACCCGTCCACGGACTCCTTCCTGATCGTGCTGGGCAACTCGGTGCACCCGGTGCGCAACTGGCGGTCCGGCAGCGCGCCGCGTGTGGCCACCGCCAACCAGATGGCCCGGGCCGTCGCGGTCCGCCCGGCCCGGGGCCGTACCGCCTGGTTCTCCGGGATGGCGAGCGCGTCGACGGCCACCCTGTCGCTGCCCGCCCTGCCGCTCGCCTCCTCGCGGGCCCGGCTGAGCTGCGCGCTGTGGTGGGACACCGAACCGGCCTCCGACTTCCTGTACCTGGAGGCCTCGACGGACGCCGGTGGCACCTGGCAGCCGGTCCCGTTCACCACGACGCCGACCGGGCAGGGCGGGCGCCCCCGGCCCGAGGCGCACCCGGACGGCTCGCTCTCCGGCTGGTCGGGCCGGGTCTGGCACCGCCTGGACGCCGGCCTCGCCGGAGTGCGCGGCGCCGGGGTCCTGCTGAGGTGGCGCTACACCACGGATCAGCTGTACGTGGGCCGGGGCGTGTACGTGGACGCCATCAAGGTCGAGGACGGCGGCCGTACGGTCTTCGACGAGGGCCGTCCGTCGGACGCCCGGCGGATCGAGGCGACGGGCTGGGCCGCCTCGGCCGACTGACCGGCCCTCCGGGGCGCGGGGCGGGCGGGCCCGGCCGCCCGTCCCGCTCCGGCGCGGGTGGCCCGCGTCAGAGCGGTGCGTGGCCGCGTTGCCGGAGCGCCGCCACCTCGCGGTAGAGGTCGGCGGCCTCGCGGGCGCGGCCCAGCTGTTCGAGGCAGTGCGCCTCGTCGTCGCGGCCGGAGAGGGTGTCCGGGTGGGCGGGGCCGAGGAGCCGGGTCCGCGCCTCGGCGACCTGGCGGTACAGGGCGAGCGCGTCGGTCCAGCGGCCCAGCCAGCCGAGGGCGACGGCGACCTCGCGGCGGCTGACGAGGGTGTCGGGGTGGTCGGGGCCCAGGACGCGCTCCCGCCCCCCGGACACCGCCTGTGCCTCGGCCAGGGCCTCGTCCCAGCGGGCCAGCCGGCCGAGGTTGACGCCGAGTCCGTGGCGGGCGCGCAGGGTCTCCGGGTCGGTGGGGCCGTTGACCCGGGTGCGGTCGGCGACGAGCGCGCGGTACAGCTCCAGGGCGTCGGCGCTGCGGCCGAGTCGGCCGAGGCTGATGCCGACCTCGTAACGGGTGGCGAGGGTGTCCGCGTGGTCGGGGCCGAGCAGCCGGGTCCGCGCCTCGGCGACCCGGCGGTACGTGTGCAGGGCTTCCGTCCAGCGGCCGAGCCGGCCCAGCGTGTAGCCGACCTCGTAGAGCGTGACCAGGGTGTCCGGGTGGTCGGCCCCCAGCACCCGGGCGCGGGCGGCGGCCACGTCGCGGGCCATGCGGTACGCCTCCTCCAGGCGTCCCAGTCTGCTGAGGCTGAAGGCCAGGTTGTGGCGGCAGCGCAGGGTGTCGGGGTGGTCGGGGCCCATCGCGCGCTCCCGCGAGGCGAGCACGGCGGTGTGCAGTTCGTGGGCCTCGGTGTGCCGGCCGAGGCGGCCGAGCGCGTACGCCATCTGCTGCCGGGCGGCGAGCGTTTCGCTGTGCTCGGGGCCGAGGGCGCGGGCGCGGTCCTCGGCGATGCGGCCGAACTCGCGCAGCGCGTTCTCGGCCCGGTCCTTGCGGGCGGTGCCGGGGCTGAGGACCTGGCGGTCGGTCCGGGCGCCGGGCGGGGCGGTTCGGGTGGTCCAGGCGAGGGTGAGGCCCGCCGAGTGGTCGAGCGCCGCCGGCGGGGTCACCGCGCCCGTCGCCTTGTGGCCGCCGGTCATCGTGTGCGCCCACGCGGGCAGCGGCGCGGCGGGGATGGGGGCGGGCGTCCGGCCGGAGAGGGTGACGGGGGCGGGCGGGGCCTCGCCGGCCGGGCCGAGGGAGGGCTGCTCACCGGTGCGGCCGACGGCGATGCGGCGGCGCAGGTCGTGGGCGTCGGCCGGGCGCTCCTCGGGGGTCTTGGCGAGCAGGTCGAGGACGACCCGGTCGAAGAACCCGGGGAGTTCGGCGCGGTGGGAGCGCAGGGGCTCGGGCGGGGTGTCGCGGTGGCCGACGAGGATGCCCCAGGAGTCCTCCAGGTCGAAGGGCGGGGCCCCGGTCGCGATCTCGTACAGCACGCAGCCCAGCGAGTAGAGGTCGCTGCGGTGGTCGACCTGGCCGCCGCTGATCTGTTCCGGCGACATGTAGTGCGGGGTGCCCATGGCGATGCCGACGCCGGTGAGCCGGGAGGTGACCGGGATGCCGTGGCCCGGCCGGGCGATCCCGAAGTCGCAGATCTTCACCGTCCCGTCGGACAGCCGCATGATGTTGGCGGGCTTGAGGTCGCGGTGGACGATGCCCTGCTGGTGGGTGTAGCCGAGGGCGTCCGCGACCTGTTCGGCGATGTCCACGATGTCGTCCACGGGCAGCGGGTGCTGCGCGTTGTCCTCCAGGAGCTGGCTGAGGTTGCGCCCGTCCAGCAGCTCCATCACGAGGTAGAGCACGCCCTCGTACTCGCCGAAGTCGTGGACGACGGTGACGCCCCGGTGCTGGAGGGCGGCGGCCACCCGGGCCTCGCGGCGGAAGCGTTCGCGGACGATGCGGGTGTGGTCCTCGTCGCGCTGGGCGCTCATGGGCTTGAGGCATTTGACGGCGACCTGGCGGCCCAGCGCTTCGTCGCGGGCGCGCCACACCTCGCCCATGCCGCCGCGACCGATCAGGTCGAGCAGCCGGTACCGGCTCTGGATCAGCCTGGTTTCCGCCATCCCTGTTGCCGCCCCCGTCGTTCAGCCCGCTGTCGCCGCACCCTCCCAGGTCAGTCCAGTATGGCTGCCTGCCTCTTCAGTGTGTACGGGGTGGGGCGGCTGCCGGGTCCGAGCCGCGCCATCGCGTTCATGATGTGACCGGGCGGAAGCCGCCAGCGCAGCCGCGCGGGGACGGCCCGCAGGATCGCCCCGGCCGTGCGCAGCCGGCGGTCCACGGCGGCGGGCGGCGGCGCCGTCCGCCCGTACAGCTCATGGGCGAACGGCGGCAGCGACTGGTACGCGAGGGTGGCCACGCGCCGCCACAGCAGGGCGCGTGCGGGGACGAGGAGCGGGGGTACGGGCGGGCGGCGCAGGAAACTGTCGACGTCCAGCGCCTCCGGGGTGCGGGCGAGCCGGGAACGTACGCGGGCGAAGTAGTCGGCCATGTCGGCGGTCGTCGCGGGCACGTCCGCCGGGTCGAGACCGACGAGGCGGGCGCTGTGCCGGTGTTCGGCGAGGTACTGGTCGGCCTGCCGGGCGGTGAGCGGGTAGCCGGAGCGGCGCAGGACCTGGAGGTAGGAGTCGGCTTCGGCGCAGTGCACCCAGAGCAGCAGTTCGGGCTCGTCCACACCGTGGGTGGTCCCGGTCGCCGGGTCGGTGACCTTCAGGCGGGAGTGGATCCTCCGGACCCGGGCGCCCGCCTTCTCGGCGGCCTCGGTGGTGCCGTAGGTGATCGTGCCGACGAAGCCGGCCGTGCGCATGAGCCGGCCCCAGGCGTCCTCCCGGAAGTCGGAGTTCTGCGTCACGCCGCGCATGGCGAGGGGGTGGAGCGCCTGGAGATAGAGGGCCCGCACCCCGGCGATCCACATCATCGGGTCGCCGTGCAGCTGCCAGGTGACCGATGCGGGTCCGAAGAGGCCGGGGTCGGCTTCCGTCATGTGCGTGTCCCTCCCGCTCGGGGCGTTCCGGCCGGTGCGGGCCTCAGCGGGCGCCGGGCGCGGCGGCGACGCGTTCCAGCACGGTATCGAGGTCGGCGCGGGACCACCAGGAGCCCTCCCGCAGGACCCCGGCGATCCGGCGCAGCGCGGTGTGGTCCGCCAGCGGGTCCTCGTCGAGGAGCACCAGGTCGGCGGGCATGCCGGGGGCGATGCGGCCGGAGGCCCCCGCCTCGCCGAGGAACCGGGCGGGCTCGGTGGTCGTCATGCGCAGGATGGTCAGCGGGGCGAGACCGGCCTCGGCGAGCAGGTCGAACTCGTCGTGCAGGGAGAAGCCCGGGATGATGTGGGCCGCCCCGCAGGCGTCGGTGCCCGCGACCATGGGCACTCCGGCGTCGGCGAAGGTCCTGGTCAGCCTGAGCTGGGCGGCCCAGTGGTGGTGCAGGGCCTCGCGGGTGACGTCGGGGAGCCGGGCGAACTTCCGTACCGACTTGTCCCAGGCCCGCAGCTCCCCGGGCGCCATGTAGCGGCGCCTCGGGTCGCCGGTGTGTTCGGGCGCGTCGCCGAACTGCTGGGTGTGGACCCGGATCAGGGTGGGGCACTGCCAGGTGGTGTGCGCGGCGAAGAGGGCGGCCAGCTCCTCGGCCTTCTGCTGGTCGTACGAGCCGTCGGCGAGCGCGTACGCGTGGGCCTCGTGCTCGGAGGTGTGGGTGGCCGGGTTCACGACCATGCCCTTGATCAGCCTGGTCACGAGCCGGTCGGCGCCGGGGAACCTCAGCTTGGGGAGCGGCGGCAGCTTGCGGGTGGCGTTGCGGGCCCGTACCTCGGCCTCGCGGGAGGACGCGGCGGCGAAGACGGTGACGCCGGGGCCCAGGTGCTCGATCGACCAGACCCCGCCGCGTGCGGCGTCGCGCGGGTCGAGGTCGGCGGGGAGATGGCCGCCCAGGCGGATGCCGAGCCGGTTGGCCTCGCCGAGGGCGGCGAGGAAGGTCTCGCGGGTCGTCATGCCCGCCTTGACGAAGTCGGCGCCGTCCCGGTGCTGTTCCCGCACAACCCGCACCGCGTCGTCGGCGGTGCTCGCGTTGAACGGGGTGAGGAGGTCGCCGGCGGTCGCCTTCAGGTCCGGTGCGCCGGTGGGCCTGGGCAGGGTGCCCGCGCGCCGGGACTTCAGGAGCGCCCGGCTGCCGGACATCTGGCGGAAGCCGGCGATGCCGTTGGCGAGCAGGAGGGCGTAGGTGCCGTCGATGTCGTCCGGGGTGTTGAGGGCGTGCAGGTGCATGTCCATGTACGCCGGTACGGCGAATCTGCCCCGCCCGTCCACCACCGGGCGGCCGTCTGCCGGGGCGCCGGTGGCCGTCACGGCGGTGATCCGGCCGTTTTCGGTGAGCACGTCCTGTCCGGGCGTGGCCGTCCCGTCCAGCGGGTCCACCACGGTGACGTCGCTGACCAGCACCTGGCCGGTGACCGATGAGGGGTCGACGTACCTGCTCATGTCTCTCCTGGGGGTAGTGGTGCGGCCGTCCGTCAGACCGCGAACAGGCGGTGTGCGTTACGGGTGGTGAGGTCGCGCCAGGTGTCGGTGGCGGAGGGCGGGGCGGCGGCGTCGACGGAGGCGATCTGGGCGCGGGCCGCCTCGGCGGGGGTCCAGCAGTAGTCGCTGCCGTACAGCAGGCGCTCGGTGCCGAACGCGGCGTCGAGGGCCGGGATCTGACGGGGGAACGGCGTCCCGGCCATGTCGTACCAGAGGCGTCCGAGCTGTTCCACGGCGCCGGGCCCGTCCCCGCCGCCGGTGATCGTACGGAACAGGTCGATGCGGTCCGCGAGCAGCGGCAGCGCTCCCCCGCCGTGGGTCAGCACCCAGCGGATCCGGGGGTGGCGGGTGAACACACCGCGCAGGAGCAGGTCACTCGCGGCGCGGGCGGTGTCGAAGAGGAATTCCAGCATCGGGCGCGGCCGGCCGAGGGCGGTCTCGTCCGCGTGCGGCGCTGAGGTGGGGTGGACGAAGACGAGGGCGCCGCGCCGGTCCAGGGCCTCCCACAGCGGTTCGAGCAGGGGGTCGCCGAGGTAGAGGCCGTGGTGGTTGGTCTCGACGGCGACCCCGTCGGCGCCGAGCACGTCCAGCGCGTAGGCCGCCTCGGTGAGCGCGCCCTCCACATCGGGCAGCGGCAGCGAGGCGAACTGGCCGAACCGGTCCGGGTTCTCGGCGCGGACTCGGGCGCCGAACCCGTTGACCTCCCGGGCCAGGGCGCGGGCCGCGCGGTCGTCCCCGAAGTGCACTCCGGGCGAGGAGACGGACAGGTAGGACGTGGTGATTCCGGCGTCGTCCATCAGGGCGAGGTGCCGTTCGGCGCTCCACGAGGGCCAGCCGGGCATGCCGTCGGGGTGCTCGATCCCGGCGGACCGGGCGGCGTCGACATAGGCGTCGGTGACGAAGTGGGCGTGGACGTCGATGAGTCCGGTCGGGGTCATGGGGTGCTCCTTGCGGTGGGGGCGGGCGGTGTCAGCCGGCGAGCCACGTCAGTGTGTCGTCGTAGAAGGCGGCGGTCCGCTCCGGGCGGTCGTCGCCCAGCAGTTCGCCGGAGACGGTGTAGCCGCGCCGGGCCAGGTGCCACGCGAGGATCGCGTAGGGCGCCCGGTACGGCGCGAGGTCCCGTGCGGTGAGGGGCACGGGGGTGCCGGGCAGCACGGGCGCGAGGGTGTCCCGTTCGTAGACGCAGTCCAGCCGGGCGATGGCCCACCGCCCCTCGCGCCGCTCCAGCCGGTGCACGATCCGGGTGTACGAGACGAGGTCCACGGCCACCCCGTCCACCTCGGTGCGCACCTCGATGCCGGCGGGCAGTTCCGCGAACGCCCGGTCCGCCACAATCCGCACGACGGGCGGCGAGAGGCGGTGCACGCTCGCGTCGCCGCGCCCGGCCATGCGCGCGGAGGCGTCCACGAATCCGGGGCCGGAGCCCTGGTACCAGCTGAGGTTCACCACGGAGTCGGGCCAGTAGCAGGCGCGCATCCGCTCCCACCAGCCCCGGTCCCGCGCCTGGCGCTCGCGCAGCACGGTCTGTGTGACGCTCTCGGTGTCCGTCATGGGGCCTTCCTCGGGGGCGTCGCCGGCGGTCAGCGGTCCCACCAGCCGAAGGAGTGGGTGGGGGCGTGCACCGCGTGCGCGCGGTCGAGGCGGACCAGCCGGCCCCGGTGGAAGAGGAGCGGGCGGCGCGGCCCGTCGGCGGCGGCCAGGTCCAGGACGCGGCCGATCACCATCACATGGTCACCCGCCGGAACGCTTCCTTCCACATCACAGGTGAGCCAGGCCGCCGCACCGCCGAGCCGGGGCGGCCCGTCCGGCGGGTACTCCCAGTCGCCGGTGGCGAACCGGTCCGGGGTCCGCCGCGCGAAGGCGGCGCACACCTCCTGCTGGTCCTCGGCCAGGACGTTGACGCAGAAGCGTCCCGCGCCCGCGATGGCCTCCGCGCTGGCCGATGCGGCGCCCGCCCAGAACGCGACCAGGGGCGGTTCCAGGGACACGGAGGTGAAGCTGCCGACGGTGACGCCGACCGGGCCGGTGTCCGTCGTGGCGGTCACCACGCAGACCGAGGTCGGCACATGGCCCAGGACGTGGCGGAAGGCCGCGGGAGCGGGGGCGGTGAGGGGCGGGGGCGTCCCGGTCGGGGCGGACGTGGGCACAGCGGCCTCCTGCGGTGGATGGGGTCCGGGCTCTGTTCCAGTGATTCCACGGTCCTCGGCCGGCCGCACTGGGCCGGGAGGCCAATCCGGCCGGGCCCGTCCTGGCGGCGGGCCCAAAGGACCGCCGGACTGGTCCGGCAGCGCAGGAGACGGACCCGGATCTGTGCTCCGGGACCGGGGACAGCGGGGCGGACGAGGCGTGCAATCCCACCAAGCGGACCCCGCCGCGTCAGTCGCCCGGGGTGCGCCGTCTGAGCCGTACGACGCCCGGAGGACACCATGACCACGACCGCACCGACCTCGCGGACCGCGCTGAAGGCGCACGCGACGGAGCTGCTTCCGCTGCTGAGGGAGAACGCCGCCCGGACGGAGGCCGACCGCCGGGTCGCCGAGGAGAACATCGAGGCGCTGACCGACGCGGGGCTGTTCCGGCTGACGGTGCCGCGCCGGTTCGGCGGCCACGAGGCGGACTTCGGGACCTTCCTCGAGGTGACGTCCGAGCTGGCGCGCGGCTGCGGGTCCACGGCCTGGGTCGCGACCCTGGTCAACGTCTGCAACTGGATGGTCGGCCTGTATCCCGAGCGCGTCCAGCAGGAGGTGTTCGGCGAGAACCCCGACGCCCGGGTCTGCGGTGTCCTCGCGCCCAGCGCGACCTGCCGGGCGGTCGACGGCGGACTGGTCGTCAGCGGCCGGTGGGGCTTCGCGTCCGGCAGCCTGCACGCGCAGTGGGCCTCGCTCGGCATCCCCGTCGTGGACGCCGCCGGGCAGCAGACGGACCAGGGTGCCGCGCTGATCCCGATGGACGAGCTGACGATCGAGGACACCTGGTACGTCGCCGGGATGCGCGGCACGGGCAGCAACACGCTGGTCGCCGACGAGGTCTTCGTACCGGAGCACCGGATCCTGTCGGTGACGCGGGGCGTGCGGGGGGATTACCCGACGGAGCACACGGAGGAGGCGCTGTACCGCTCGGCGCTGGTGCCGGTGCTCGCGCTGGTCCTGGCGGGGCCGCAGGTGGGCCTCGCCCAGGCGGGGATGGACGTGGTCCGGGCCTCCCTGGCGAAGGGCAAGGGCATCTCGTACACCTTCTACGAGCGCGCCAGTGAGGCCCCGTCGACGCAGATCCAGCTAGCCGAGGCCGCGCAGCTGATCGACACCGCCCGGCTGCACCTGATGCGGGCCGCCGAGGACATCGACTCCTGGGCGGCGCGGGGTGAGTACATGCCGTTCGAGACACGGGCCCGGGTCCGGATGGACACCGGCTATGTGGCCCGGCGCTCCCGCGAGGCGCTGGATCTGCTGCTGAGCATCCAGGGCGCCGGCAGCTTCGCCGAGGCGAGCCCGCTCCAGCGGATCTGGCGGGACCAGGAGACCGGCAGCCGGCACGCGGTGATCAACCCGGCGATCGCCGGGGAGCTGTACGGGCGGGCGCTGCTCGGGATCGAGGAGCAGGTCACCCCGTTGATCTGAGCGGCCGGGTCAGGCGTCGTGGGCTTCGTTCTCGGGCCGGAGCACGGCCGGGCCCAGCACCCTGGCCGCTTCGAGGGCCGCCATCACCTCGGGCAGCCGGGCCGTCAGGTCGTGCCCGAGGAGTTCCTGGGCTCGTTTGACGCGGTACGTGACGGTGTTGCGCGCCACGTGCAGCTGGGCCGCGGCCGCCATCAGGCTGCGTTCGTTGCGCAGGTAGAGCCGCAGGGTGCGGCGCAGCTGCTCGGCGTGCGGGCTGTCCGCCGCCAGTGCCCCCAGTTCGTCGCCGGTGAAGCGGCGCAGGGCGGGGAGGTCGGCGGAGAGCAGGGCCGGGAGCTCGACGTCCGGGTAGTCCACGACGGGCCCGGTGCCGCCGGGGTTGAGCCGCATGACGCGGGCGGCGTGCTGGGCGTCCTCGTGCGACTGGCGGAATCCGGTGAGCCCGTGGCGTACGGAGCCGAAGGCGAAGGCGAAGCCCTCGGGATACGTGGCGCCCGCGGGCGCCTCGGCGGGGTGCGGGGCCTGCGGGTCGCCCCAGGCCCACAGCGTGGTCCGGCCGGTCGGCAGGATCAGGGCCGAGGAGCAGCCGCGCAGGTGCAGCAGGTCGGCCGCCGCGCGCTGGAGGTCCCCGGTGGCGCCGGCGGCCTGGCTCTCGCACCAGGCGACGAGCGCCAGATGGCGGCCCTCCAGGCGGTAGGCCAGGAGCTCCCGCGCCGTGTCCTCGCGTACGGGCCGGCCGTCGAGGATCGCGCGCACGGTCTCCTCGCGTGCGGCGGCACCGCTGGCGAGCCAGCGGTCGTGTTCGGTCAGGTATTCGGTGGTCATCCGGGAGGAGAACTCGTCCATGAAGCCGAAGAGCAGCTCGGAGATGCGCAGGAACTCCTCGGCGCGGTCGTCGGGCGCCGCCCGTTCCCGGCAGGCGGCCATCAGCGCCCCGGCCAGCGCGGCGTGCGCGACGCGGATGCCGCGCAGCACCTTGTCGAGGCCCACCCGGCGCCGGGCGAACTCGCGGTCCCCCAGGAGCGATTCCTCGGGCACGGTCCGGTCGGCCGCCGGGTCGGCCAGCAGGAGCAGGGCCCGCAGGACGGCCGCTTCGGTGCCCATCCGGAGGGTTTCGAAGGGGGCGGGCCCGCCGCCGAGTTCGGGCACCTCGCGGGTGATGACGCGGGCGAGTTCGGTGCCGACGAGCACGGCCCAGGCCACGGGTCCCTCGCCGAGCCGGGCGGTCGCCTCGGTCAGGGTGGGCGCCGAGCTGGCGGGCACGCCGGGCGCGTCCGCCGGGGCGGGGGCGAGCCGGTGGACCCAGCCGGAGAGGCCGGGGTCGTGGTGAGCCGTCATGACGTCGTCCTTGCCGTCGTGAGAGCAGCGGGCGCTGCGTTGCCGTACCGGTCGCCGGGCCGCTGCCTCGCAGGCTGCCACCGGAGGCCGGCTGCCGCATCCGGGCCGACCGCGCTATGCCACCGCCGCCGGGTCGTTCGCGATCACGGTGCGCAGCGCCTGGGAGGTGCGGTCGATGTGCCGGGCGAGGAGGGCGGTCGCGGTGTCGGCGTCCCTCGCGAGGACGGCGTCGACGATCGCCTGGTGCTCGCCGGCCACATCGCGTGCGGTGTCGTGGCCCACGGGCAGCGACCAGCGCCGGTAGAGCGTCGCGGCGTCGCGCAGGCCGAGCGTGGCGGCCAGCAGCCTGGCGTTGCCGCAGCCCTCCAGCAGGGCCTGGTGGAAGCGTTCGTGGACGGCGAACCACTCGGGGTTGGGCGTGCCGTCGCTCCGCATGCCCTCGGTGCCGGCCAGGTGGTGGTGGGCGGCGACGACGGCCGCCTCCCAGGTGATGCCCCCGCGCTCCATCGACCGGCGCAGGACCAGGGTCTCCATCTCGATGCGGGCCTCGGTCAGCTCGTTGAGGTCGGCGAGGGAGACGGTGACCACGCTGAAGCCCTGCTGCGGCGCGGCGTGGACGAGCCCCTGCTCGGAGAGGCGGGTGAGCGCTTCGCGGACGACCGACTGGCTGACCGAGAAACGCTGGGCCAGCTCGACCAGGCGCAGTCGCTGCCCGGGCTCGAAGACCCCCTGAAAGATGTCCTCGCGGATCCGCGCGTAGACGACGCCGCCTCGTGTTGCCTTCTCACCAGCCATGACCACACACCGTAGCAGCCGAACGACAGTCGTAGAAATTATCGTTAATCTCTTGCTTCATCGAGATTACGGGGCAAGACTGCGCAGCAGACACCCCCGCACGGCATGGAGGACCTCATGCGCCTGGCGCACATCGACGGACGGCTGGCCATCAAGGGCCCGCAGGGATTTCTCGACGCGGCGGAGGCGAGCGGCGGGCGCTTCGGACCCGATCCGCAGGGCGTGTTCACCGACTGGGAGGCGTTCTCCACCTGGTGCCGGGAGTTCCTGGCCTCGCCCGCCGCGGCCGAGGCGCCCGTGCTGGGCGCGGACGACGGCGCGGTGTGGGGGCCGCCGGTCCCCCGGCCCGCCCAGATCTTCGCGGTCGGCCTCAACTACCTCGACCACATCGCGGAGTCGAAGCTCGACGTGCCCGCCGAGCCGGCGGTCTTCACCAAGTTCCGGACCTCGCTGACCGGCCCCGAGTCGCCCGTCACCCTGCCCGAGGGGCTGGTGGACTGGGAGACCGAGCTGGTCGCCGTCATCGGCCGGCACTGCCACCACGCGACGCGCGAGACCGCCTGGTCGTACGTGGCGGGGCTGACGGTGGGCCAGGACCTCTCCGAGCGCCGGCTCCAGCTGACCGGTCCGGCGCCGCAGTTCTCGCTCGGCAAGTCCTACCCGGGCTTCGCGCCGACCGGCCCGGAGCTGGTCAGCACCGACGAGTTCGCGAACCCGGACGACCTCGAACTGGGCTGCCGGCTCGACGGGGGCGAGATCCTTCAGAAGAGCCGCACCTCGGAGATGGTCTTCGACATCCCGGAGCTCATCACCCGTCTTTCGGCCGTCTGCCCCCTGCTCCCGGGCGACCTGATCTTCACCGGCACCCCGGCCGGTGTCGGCGGCGCCCGCACTCCGCAGAAGTTCCTTGCCCCCGGTGACGTACTCGTGACCTGGATCGAAGGCATAGGAACGCTGCGCAACCCGATGCTCGCCCCCTGACCGGAAAGCCCTCCAGGTCTCCCCGGTCCAGCCCCGCCGACCCCGAAAGAGAGCCGTTCCATGTCACTGCACCGACTGACCCGGATCGTCATGGGCGTGCCGAACGTCGAACAGACGGCCGCCTACTACGCCGACTTCGGCCTCACCCCCGTGGGCGGCGCCCCCGGCCGGGCCGACGCGCCGCAGTCCTCGTACACCCTGTCCACAGTCGACGGCGGCGAGCAGCTGCGCATCGTGCACGCGCCCCGCCGCCGCCTGGTCGAACTCGGCGTCGGGGCCGAGGACCCGGACGACCTGGACCGGGTGGCCGCGTCGCTGGCCCGGCTCGGCGTGCCCGTCCACCGCGCGGAGCAGTCGGTGACAGCGGTCGACCCGGGCACCGAGGTCCTGGTCCGCGTCGAGATCGCCCCGCGCCTGCGGCAGACCCCCGTCGAGGCGCCGCCGTACAACGCGCCGGGTGCCGTCGCCCGTGCCGGGCACCGCGCCCCGGGCATCCTGCGCGAGGAGCCGGTGCGGCCGCGCAAGCTGGGGCACGTGGTCCTCGGCTCGACGGACCAGGAGACCTCCCAGCGCTTCTTCCGGGAGGGCATCGGCTTCAAGGTCAGCGACACGGTCAAAGGCCTGGCCGCGTTCATGCGCTGCTCCAGCGACCACCACAACGTCCTGGTGCAGCAGGCCCCCGTCGCCTTCCTGCACCACACCTCGTGGCAGGTGGACGACGTGGACGAGATCGGCCGGGGTGCCACCGCGATGCTGGAGGCGGACCCGGACCGGCACACCTGGGGGCTCGGCCGCCACTACATCGGCTCGAACTTCTTCTGGTACCTCAAGGACCCGGCCGGCACCTTCTCCGAGTACTACTCCGACCTCGACTGCATCGTGGACGACGCGCTGTGGAAGCCCGGCGTCTTCGAGGGCGCGAAGTCGCTGTACGCGTGGGGCCCGCCCCCTCCCCCGTCGTTCCTCGCCCCGGAGGACCTGGCGGCCCTGATGACCGGCGCCCACGCGCCGACCCAGTGAGGAAGCACGCCATGCAGCACACACACGGCCGCAGCGACGTCCTGGTCGTCGGAGCCGGCCCGGTCGGCCTGACCACCGCCCTGTTCCTGGCCCGGGACGGCCGGCGGGTCACCGTCCTCGAACAGTGGCCCACCCCGTACCCCCTGCCGCGCGCCGTCCACTTCGACGACGAGGCCGCCCGGCTGCTCGCCGACGCGGGCATCGGTGACCGGCTGGGCGCGCTCTCCGAACCGGCCGACACCTACGAGTGGCGCAACGCCTCGGGCACCCCGCTGCTGACCTTCGACTGGTCGGGACCCGGCCCGTCCGGCTGGCCGCGCGCCTCCATGACGTACCAGCCCGACCTGGAACGGGCGCTTGCCGAGGCCGTCGAGGCCCGCCCGGAGGTGACGGTCCTGCGCGGGTACGAGGCCGTGGCCCTGGTCCAGGGCGACGAGGACGTCACCGTGACCGCGCGGGACGCCGAGGGCCGGCAGCACGGGATCACCGCCGCCTGGGTCGTGGGCGCGGACGGCGCCAACAGCTTCGTACGCGGCCACATGCCGACCCGGATGGAGGACCTCGGGTTCTTCTACGACTGGCTCATCGTGGACGTACGCCCGCACGTCCCACGTGTCTGGGACCCCGTCAACCTCCAGATATGCGATCCGGAACGGCCGACGACCGTGGTGTCGGGCGGGCCGGGCCGGCGGCGCTGGGAGTTCATGCGCATGGCCGGCGAGACGGTGGCGGAGCTCGACACCGAGGCCACCGCCTGGCGGCTGCTCGAACCCTTCGGGATGACTCCGGACACCTGTGAGCTGGAACGGCACGCCGTCTACACCTTCCAGGCCCAGTGGGCGGACGTCTGGCGGTCCGGGCGGCTGCTGCTGGCCGGGGACGCGGCCCACCTGATGCCGCCGTTCGCGGGCCAGGGCATGTGCTCCGGCATCCGGGACGCCGCCAACCTCTCCTTCAAGCTCGATCTGGTCCTGCGCGGCGCCGCCGCCCCGGAGCTGCTCGACACCTACGGCACCGAGCGCGCCGCCCATGTGCAGCACGCGATCGGGATGTCGGTGGAGCTGGGCAAGGTCATCTGCGTCACGGACCCGGAGCAGGCGGCGGGGCGCGACGCGTACATGACCGGCCACGGCGCCGATCCGGACAAGGCCCTGCCGCCGCTGCCCCCGACCGTGCTGACGGACGGTCTCGTGGCCCGTGGCGGGGGCGGCGCCGCAGGGGTCCAGAGCAGGCAGGCCCGCATCGCGTACCGGGGCCGTACCGGACTGCTCAACGAGGTGACCGGACGCGGCTTCGTCGTCGCGTGCCTCACCGATCCGCGTACGGTGCTGTCGGCGCGGCAGCTGGCCTTCCTCGACGGGATCGGGGCGCGCCTGCTGCACCTCGTGTCCTCGCCGGCCGACGGCGGGGAGGACGTCGCCGCCGTCGACGTGGACGGCTTCTACCTCCCGCACCTCGCCGAGGAGGGGCAGGCGGCCGTCGTGATCCGCCCGGACCACTATCTCTTCGGCACCGCCACCGCGCCGGAGGGCCTCGCGGGGCTCGTGGACGACCTCGCGGAGCAGCTGGCCCCGGCGCCGGTCGTCACGGCGGGAGGCGCGCGATGAGCACGACGGCCCCCTCGGCCCCTGAGCCCGTCTGGCTGCCCGACCCGGCGGCGGCCGCGCACTCCCGGCTCGCCCGGTTCACGGACTTCGTCGCGGAACGGACCGGCACCGCGCACGCCGACTACTGGTCGCTGCACGCCTGGTCGGTCGAGGACCTGCCCGGCTTCTGGTCGGCCGTCGCCGACTTCTTCTCCCTCCGGACCACCGGCACCTGGGACCGGGTCATCGACGACACGCCGATGCCGGGCACACGCTGGTTCGCCGGCGCCCGGCTGAACTACGCGGAGCACGCGCTGCGTTCGGGCGAGCCGGACGCCGTGGCCCTGATCTCGGCGGACGAGAGCGGCGCCACCGCGCACCTCACCTGGGGCGAACTCCGGTCCCGGGTAGGGGCGTTGGCAGGCTGGCTGCGCCACCGGGGCGTGACGGCCGGCGACCGGGTCGTCGGCTACCTGCCGAACAGCGCGCACACCGTGCTGGCGTTCCTCGCCTGCGCGTCCATCGGGGCCATCTGGTCGGCCTGCGGCCAGGATTACGGTGCCGAGGGCGCCGCCGGCCGCTTCGCCCAGCTGGAACCGGTCGTCCTCTTCGCGGCCGACGGCTACCGGTGGAACGGCCGGGAGCACGACCGCCGCGCCGAGACCGCCGCGCTGCGCGAGGCGCTGCCGTCCGTCCGGGTCACCGTGGAGGTGCCCGTCCTCGGCCTGTCCCCGGCCGGGCACGCGGAAGCGGACACGGTGGGCTGGGCGGACGCCCTCGCCGAGCCCGCCGAGTGCGTGTTCGAGCAGCTGCCGTTCGACGCGCCGCTGTGGGTGCTGTTCTCCTCGGGCACCACGGGCACGCCCAAGGGCATCGTCCACGGCCACGGCGGGGTCCTGCTCGACCACCACAAGCTGCTCGGGCTCCATCTGGACCTCGGGCCTGGCGACCGCTTCCTCTGGTACACCACGCCCAACTGGATGATGTGGAACATGGTCGTCTCGGGGCTCCTGATGGGCGCCACCCCGGTGCTCTACGACGGCAGCCCGGCCCATCCCGGACCGGGGCGCCTGTGGGAGCTGGCCGCCGAACACCGGATCACCGTCCTGGGCGTCAGCCCCGGCTACCTCCAGGGCTCGGCCAAGGCGGGCCTGGAGCCGGGGCGCGATCTGGACCTGTCCGCCCTGCGCGTCCTCGGCTGCACCGGCGCGCCGCTGCCCGCCCAGTCGTACCACTGGGTCCGCGACCATGTGGGCCCCCGCGTCCAGGTGGCCTCGACCAGCGGCGGGACGGACATCGTCAGCGGTTTCGCGGGCGGCGCCCCCAGCGTCCCCGTGTGGCCGGGCGAGATGTCCGCACCGCTGCTCGGGGTCGCCCTGGAAGCCTTCGACCGGGACGGCCGCCCCGTCACCGGGGAGGTCGGCGAGCTGGTGGTCACCCGGCCCATGCCGTCGATGCCGCTCCGCTTCTGGAACGACCCCGACGGCACCCGGTACCGCGAGGCCTACTTCGGCGCCTACCCGGGGGTGTGGCGGCACGGCGACTGGATGACCCGCACCGCGCACGGCGGCGTCATCGTCTCCGGCCGCTCCGACGCCACGCTCAACCGGCACGGGGTGCGCCTCGGCAGCGCCGACGTCTACGCGGTGGTGGACGAGCTGCCCGGCATCCGGGAAAGCCTCGTCATCGGCGCCGAACTGCCCTACGGGGATTACTGGATGCCCCTGTTCGTGGTCCTGGAGCCCGGCCGGGCCCTGGACGAGGAGCTGCGCGACACCATCAGGACGGCGATCCGCACGCACGCCTCGCCGCGCCATGTCCCCGACACGGTGATCGAGGTGCCCGCGCTGCCGCACACCCGTACCGGCAAGAAGCTGGAGGTGCCGGTCAAACGGCTGCTCCAGGGCGCGGCGATCGACAAGGTCGCCGGCCGGGAGGCGGTGGACGACTTCTCGGCGCTGGAGTACTTCACCCGGTTCGCGCGCGGGGTCTAACGAGCGGGCGGTGTCCGGAGGCGGTCCAGGAGGGCCGCCTCCGCGGTGTCGGAGTGCGTGCCCTCCCAGCTGGCCAGGGGGACGGCGCGCAGGTGGCGGCCCTGTGGATCGAGGAGGTGCCCGGCGAGCTTCATCGGCCAGAGGGTGAGCGCCCGGTCGGCCACCATCAGTTCGGGGTGGCGGGCGGTGAGCCGGGACTCGAAGGCGCCGATGTCGTCCACCGAACGCAGCCAGGCGGCCAGGAGCAGGTTGTGCGGGCCGGTCAGCGAGGCGCAGAGCCGGATCTCGCGGATCTGGCTGATGCTCTTCGCGAGCTGCGGCGCCCGGCTCTGCGGCACCGCCGCCCAGTACGAGACCGAGACCGGCCAGCCGGAGAGCGACCGCGCCACCTCGCACCGGTAGGCGAGCGCCCGGTCGGCGTCCAGGCGATCGAGGCGGCGGCGGACGGTCGTGGGGCTGAGCCCGGTGCGTTCGGCGATGTGGGCGACGGGCCGGCGCGGGTCCTCTCCGAGGACGCGGACCAGTTCGAGGTCCCGCTCGGGAACGGTGTGGCCGGGCTGCCGGTTCGAGGCCGGTGGGGCGAGCTTGCGGCGCTGCTCCTCGGTGAGCCGGTCGAGCCGCCAGCGGCTGCCCTCGGTGTGCAGGGTGGTGGCGACCTGGGTACGGGAGGCCGCGACGCCGTCGAGGGCGCCGAGGCGGAAGCCGACGTACCGGGCGAGCTGGGCGTGGTCCGTGAAGACCGCGGTGACCACGAGGTCCCGGCTGCCGCTGACGTGCTCCAGGTTGAACACGTGCGGGTCGTCGGCGATGTGGCCGGCCACCTCGTGCAGCCGTCCGGGGACGCAGTCGACCTCGATGAACGCGACCAGGGTCCAGGTGTGCGGGCCGCTCGCCGCGACCGAGGGGTGGACGCCGATCCAGGCGTGCCCGGCCTGGGTCAGCCGGGCCCAGCGCCGGGCGACCGTCGAGGCGTCGATGTCGAGCACGTCCCCGATGGTCCGCCAGTCCGCGCGCGGCGCGATCTGGAGCGCGGTGACGAGGAGCAGATCGAGTTCGTCCAGCACAGGACCGCCCTCCGGGTGATGGTGGTTGTCGGCAAATGACCTGCCTGTTCCGGAGGATACGTGCAGCAGAGCCGGTCCGTTCGGCCGGATCGGCACCATACCAGGCATGTTCGCACGCACTGACGCCCTCGCCTTCGAAGACTCCCTGGTCCGGCTGCGCCACGCCCTGCACCGGCAGCCCGAGCTCGGCCTCGATCTCCCCCGCACCCAGCGGGCCGTCCTGGACGCCCTGTCCGGACTGCCCCTGGAGATCACGACCGGCAGCGGGCTCACCTCGGTGACCGCCGTCCTGCGCGGTGGCCGGCCCGGCCCCGCCGTGCTGCTGCGCGGGGACATGGACGCGCTCCCCGTACAGGAGGACAGCGGTGTGTCGTACGCCTCCGAGGTGCCCGGGCGGATGCACGCCTGTGGCCACGACGTGCACACCGCGGGGCTGGTCGGGGCGGCCATGCTGCTGGCCGCGCGGCGCGAGGAGCTGGCGGGCGACGTGGTGTTCATGTTCCAGCCCGGCGAGGAGGGCATGGGCGGGGCCCGGCTGATGATCGAGGAGGGCGTGCTCGACGCGGCCGGGACCCGGGTCGTCGCCGCGTACGCGCTGCACGTCACCTCGGCGGTGCTGCCCGTCGGCACCGCCGCCGTACGGCCGGGCCCGATGCTCGCCGCCTCCGACGAGGTCACCGTCACCGTCGTGGGCGCCGGGGGCCACGGATCGTCGCCGCACCTGGCCAAGGACCCGGTCCCGGCCGTCTGCGAGATGGTCACCGCGCTCCAGACCCTGGTCACGCGCACCGTCGACATCTTCGACCCGGCCGTGATCACCGTGGGCTCGCTGCACGCCGGCTCGGCCGGGAACGTCATCCCCGGGACCGCCGAGTTCACCGCCACCATCAGGACGTTCTCCGAGGAGACCCGGACCCGGGTCCGGGCCGCCCTGGAACGGACCGTGCGGGGGATCGCCGCCGCGCACGGCCTGACCGCCGGCACCGACTACCGCGAGGGCTACCCGGTCACCGTCAACGACGCCACCGAGGCCGCGTTCGCCCTGCGCACCGCCCGCGAAGTGCTCGGCGCCGGGCAGGTCTTCGAGGCGCCGCGCCCGATGGCCGGCTCCGAGGACTTCTCGTACGTGCTGCACGAGGTCCCGGGCGCGTACGTGGGCCTCGGCGCGTGCCCGTCCGGTCAGGACCCGTCGGCCGCCCCCATGAACCACTCCGCGCAGGCGGTCTACGACGACCGGGCGGTGGCGGATGCCGCCGCCCTGCTGGCCGGACTCGCGGCGCGGCGCCTCCAGGACGCCGAGCAGCCGTCATGAGCACGACCGAGTCCACCAGGTCCGCCCCGGAGTCCACATCGGTCGGCGCCGTCGTGGGCCTCCTCGTCCTCTTCGAGCTGACCAGCGGCTTCCTTCAGGGCGGGATCGCCCCGCTGCTGCCGGACATCGGCACGGAGCTCGGGATCGCGGACGCCGACCTCAACTGGGTGGTCGCCGCCCAGCTGCTCGCCGCCGCCGTGTCCGTGCCCGCGTTCGGCCGGCTAGGCGACGTGTACGGGCACCGCCTGATGCTGCGGGTCTCGCTGGTGTGCGTCGCCGTCGGCTCGCTGCTCGTGGCCTTCGCGCCCTCGCTGCCCGTGCTGCTGGCCGGGCGGGTGCTGCTGGGCCCGCTCGCGGCCCTGCTGCCGCTGGAGATCGCGCTCGTACGCGACCGGCTCTCGGTGGAACGCGCCCGGGGCGCCATCGCGCGGCTGGTCGGCGCGCTCACCCTCGGCACCCTGCTCGGCGGGGTGGTCATGGGCCTGGCGCACAAGGCGACGGGCGATGTCCGGATCACCCTGCTCCTCCCGGCCGTGCTGGCCCTGCTCTGCGTCCCGGTCTCGTTCCTCGCGATCCCGGAGTCCACCCGGACGCCGGGGGCGAGGCTCGACTGGCCGGGCGTGGGCCTGCTGAGCCTGGCGGTGCTTCTGCTGCTCGCGGGGATCTCGGCTGCGAAGACCGGCCCCCTGCTCTCCGGCGCGGTGCTGGTCCCGGTGCCGCTCGCTCTGGTGGCGGGCGCGGTCTGGGCGGTCCGCGAGCTGCGGGTGCCCGATCCGCTGGTGGACCTGCGGGCACTGGCCGACCGCAGTGTCGCCCCGTACTTCCTGTGCGCGGCGGCCTTCGGCGTGGTCTACTTCGGCAGCCTGGCCCCGGACTCCACGTTCCTGGCGGCGGACCCGGAGCGCACCGGTTACGGCTTCGGGCTCTCCGCCCTCGCCATCTCACTGATCGCCCTGCCCGCCGGGGTCGCCGCGGTCGTCGGCTCCTCGCTGACCGCCCTCGTCGCGCGGCGCGTCGGCTACCGCCCCGCGCTGATCGCCTCGTTCGCCCTGATCGCCGTGAGCTTCCTGTCCACCGCCGTGTTCCACACGGCGATCTGGCAGCTGGTGGCGGCCAAGGTGCTCGCCGGTGCCGGGATCGGCGTGGCGCTCGGCGCGCTGCCCACGGTGATCGCGGAGGCCGGCGCCCCGTCGCGTACGGGGATCACCACGGCCCTGTACAACAACGTCAAGACCCTGGGCGGGGCGGTCGCCGGCGCGGTCATCGCCGTCATCCTGGCGACCCCGGCGACGGAGACCGGGAGCACCGTCCCCGACACCCAGGAGGCGGCGGGCGAGTCCGGGTACGTCGCGGTCTGGCTGCTCTGCGCGCTGCTCTCGGCGGGCGCGGCCGTGGCAGCGGCCGCCGCGCGGCGCGGAACGGCGGAATGACCGGGCGGGCGGAATAGCCGGGCGGGCGGAGCGCCCGGCTTGTCATACTGCTCCGATGACCGCCGTACCCGCCCCCGCACTCGACTCACTGGCCGGGCTCGCCTTCGGTGACGCCTTCGGCGACCGCTGGTTCGGCATCCTGCGCCGCGAGGGCCCCGAGGCCCTGGAGGCGCGGACGCTGCCCGAGGAGCCCGTGTGGCGGTGGAGCGACGACACCGCCCAGGCGCTGGTCCTCGTCCGCGAACTCGCCGAGGGCGACGGCGCCGTGGACCAGGACCGGTTCGCCCGGCGCCTCGCCGAGGAGTACGCCGCCGACACGCACCGCGGCTACGGCGCCTCGATGCACGACGTCCTGCGCCGGATCGGCGCGGGCGAGCCCTGGCAGGAGCTGGTGACCGCGCAGTTCGACGGCATGGGCTCCTGGGGCAACGGGGCGGCGATGCGCGTCGCCCCGCTCGGTGCCTGGCACGCCGCCGATCTGGACACCGTCATCGGGCAGGCCGCCCGCCAGAGCGCGGTCTCGCACCACCACCCCGAGGCGGCCGCCGGGGCGGTGGCGGTCGCCGTCGCCGCGGCGCTGGCCGTGCGCGGCCGGGGCGGCCCGGCGCCCGAGCGCGGCGCGTTCCTCCGGGGGGTCGCCGCGCACCTGCCCGACAGCGATGTGCGCTCGGGCGTCCGCATCGCGTCCCGGATGCCCGCCCGCACCTCGGTCCGCCACGCGGCGGAGGTCCTGGGCTCCGGCTACCGGATGTCCGGGCCGGACACCGTCCCCTTCGCGCTGTGGTGTGCGGCGGGCCACCTGGACGACCTGGAGGAGGGGCTGTGGTGCACGGTCGCGGGACGCGGTGACATCGACACCACCTGCGCCATCGCGGGTGGCGTGATCGCCGCCCGTACCGGCGTCGCCGCCCTCCCGCCGGCCTGGCACACGGCCCGCGAACCGCTGCCGGAGTGGGCGGCGCTCAGCGCCTGACCGCGCGCAGTACGACGAACTTCGGGTCGCCCGCGACCGTCTCGCAGTTGCCGAAGACGCGGCGCAGGGTGGCGTGGTGGCCCAGGTGGCGGTTGGCGACCACCCAGAGCTCGCCGCCCGGCCGCAGCGCGCGCCGGGCCCCGTGGAACATGGTCCGGGCAGTCGCGTCGGTGGTGGCCTGGTGGGAGTGGAACGGCGGGTTGTTGAGGACCAGGTCCGCGCTGCCGGGCTCGGCCCCGGACAGGCCGTCCCCGACGACGAAGCGGGCCCGGGCGTCCGGCCCCGTGTTGTCGCGGAAGGTCGCCTCGGCCGAGGCCACGGCCTGGTACGACTCGTCGACGAAGGTGAGGGTGGCGTCGGAATTGGCGAGGGCGGCGGCGAGGCCGAGGACGCCGTTGCCGCAGCCGAGGTCCACGACCCGATCGGGCCCGCTGCGGTCCGGCAGGTGCTTGAGGAAGAAACGGGTGCCGATGTCGAGCCGGTCGGCGCAGAAGATCCCGGCGTGGTTGGTGACGGTGCGCCCGGCGGCCGGTCCGGCGTCCGGCGGTAGCGCGTAACGCAGCGGCCAGGGGCTGGGGGTGCGGGGCAGGGCCGGGTCCGGGGTGCAGTGGATGAGCCGGGCCTTGCGGACGGCGAGGGACGTCCGGGTCGGGCCGATGATCCGCTCGAAGAGGTTGAGCGTGGAGGTGTGGACCTCCTTGACCATCCCGGTGCCGACGACGACCGTGCCGGCGTGCACGGCGGGCGCGATGCGGTGGAGCTGGTCCTCCAGGAGCGCGAGGCTCTTCGGCACGCGTACGAGAAGGACGTCGACGCGGTCCGGCGGGGTGTCGCGCGGGGACAGCAGGCGCACCGCGTCGGCGGGCAGCCCGTTCCGCTCCAGGTTCGCGGCGGTGGCCCGCTGCCCGAGGTGGGAGTCGCTGATCTGTACGGGGCGGTGCGCGGCCAGGACCGTGCTCAGGGCGCCCCAGCGGTCGCCGATGACGACGACGTTCCCCGAGACGTCGACCGCCTCCTCCAGGTGCTGGAGCAGATAGGCGTCGGCCGCGTCCCAGGCACGGAACGGGTCGCGGGGGTCCTCGGGGAAGCGGGCGAGGTCGTAACCCGCCTCTGACGTCGTCAAACGGTTCATTGTGCGTTCAGGCTAACCGAGCGGCGCCCGGCGCCCGTACCTGCCAGGGGGCGCGACGGCCGGGCCGCCGCGCCGTACCGCCGGCTACGGCAGTCGCTTGTCCATGGCCGCCCGGCCCTCCCTGGCCAGGGTGCGCTCCGCCCATTCGAGGTTCGCCGGGGTCAGGTCCCGCCCGGACGCGAGCACCAGGTCCTCGGCGGACGGGTTGTCGGTGGCGCCGGTGTGCAAGAGGTCGTCCGGAGTCACGCCCCGGGTGCTGGATACGGAATCGGACTCGTCGCTCATGCCGCCTCCCTTGTCCTTCCCGTCATTCTCGCCCTCCCCCGGCGCTCCCGCATCCGAGACCGGAGGGGGGTCCCGGAACGGGTTCCCGGCCCTCACTTGACCTGCACATGATAGATACGCGGGGTTCACACATCGTGACGGTGCGCATGGAAGGCTCCCGCGTACACATAGCGGACACGACGCACCGCGGAGCCGCCCCCCACCCCGTGACGGCGCCGCGGTGCGCGTATTCCCGGAGAGGACACCCCACATGTCCCGTCGTCACCTTCCCGCGCGCCACGCCCTGCCCGCCGCGCTCGCCGCCCTCGCGGTGTTCAACGGCACGGCCGCCGCCGCGCCCGTCCCGACGCCACCGCCCACCGCCGCCTCCTCGCTCACCGCGCTCGACGACACGTACTACCAGGACGCGACCGGCAAGACCGGCACCGCGCTGAAGAGCGCCCTGCACACGATCATCAGCGACCAGAGCAAGCTCACCTACAGCCAGGTCTGGGACGCCCTGAAGGACACCGACGAGGACCCGGCCAACTCCTCGAACATCATCGAGCTGTACACCGGGCGCTCCGAGCCGAAGAGCGACAACGGCGGCAGTCCGGGCCAGTGGAACCGCGAGCACGTCTGGGCCAAGTCCCACGGCGACTTCGGCACGGCCACCGGCCCCGGCACGGACATCCACCATCTGCGCCCGTCCGACGTCCAGGTCAACTCCACGCGCGGCAACAAGGACTTCGACGACGGCGGTACGGAGCTGAGCGACGCCCCGGGCAATTACACGGACTCCGACTCCTTCGAACCGCGCGACGCCGTCAAGGGCGACGTGGCGCGGATGATCCTCTACATGGCCGTGCGCTACGAGGGCGACGACGCCTTCCCCGACCTGGAACCCAACGACAGCGTGTCCAACGGTTCCTCACCGCACATCGGCCGGCTCTCCGTACTCAAGACATGGAGCGAGCAGGACCCGCCGGACGCGTTCGAGAAGCGGCGCAACGACGTCATATACGAGGACTACCAGCACAACCGGAACCCGTTCGTGGACCACCCCGAGTGGGTGGACGCCATCTGGTGACGGTCCCGCACCGAATCACCGCGAGGCCGCCGGCCGTCAGCTCCGTTCCGCCTGGGCGATCCGGGGGAACGACTTGACGCCGGCGGCCTTGCGGCTGTTCGCGTGCTGGCTGACGGTCTTGTCGGTCGGCGCGTCCGGGAAGCCGAGCACCACGGAGTCCAGCACCTTGCCCGACGCGTCGACGAACTCGACGCGCACGGCGAAGAACGCCTGCTCGCCGCTCCGGTTGGTCACCCGCACCAGGGCGCTGCGGAACTTCTCCCCGGGCGCGACCGCGATGCCGTTGACGGAGACGTCGTCCATGGCGTTGCCCTTGCCTTCGACGCCCTTGAGAGTCGCCGCGGCCTTCTGCCGGTTGCGCTCGACGTCGGCGGAGACGGAGGAGGCGAACTCCTCCGGGGTGCGCTCGCTACGGGTCGGGCTCGGGCTCACCGTCGGTTCGGCGGAGAGCGTGCGGGTGCTGCTGGCCGTACCCGGCGACGAGGTGTCGGAGTCGCCGCAGGCGGCCGCTCCGGCGGCGAGCACCGCGACGAGTGCGGCTGGGGTCAGGCTGCGGATGACGCGGCCTCGGAAGGGGCGCCGCGCGGGGCCGGTCCGGTTCACAAACGCTCCGTCCACTGAAGCGGGCACGGGGAAGCAGCACTTCCCGCACCCGGGATGACCAACTCGCCCATATTAGGATCAAAAGGTATGAATTGACTCGTTGATTCACCCGCTCCGCACGCAGTGCGCGCGATTCCCCGGGAGGGAACTGATGGACACGGACGCCCTGACCGCCGGCCTGCTGCAGGAGCTCCGCCGGACCCGGCCCTATCCGGCCCTGTCCCTGACCATGCCGACCCACCGGCGCGCCCCGGACAACGCCCAGGACGCCGTACGGCTGCGCAACCTGCTGTCCGAGGCCCACAACCGGCTGGAAGCCGATCCGGAGGTCGCCCGGGAGGCATGCGCCGCGATCAAGCAGCAGCTCGACCGCGCGGCCGGCGAGCTCGACCAGCGCCGGGCCCTGGACGCTCTCGTGCTCCTCGCCACCGCCGACGAGTACCAGATCTGGCGGCTGCCGCGTACCGCACCCGAACGGGTGGTGCTGAGCGACAGCTACCTCACCCGCAACCTGGTCGCCGCGAAGGCCCAGGCCCGCCCCTTCTGGGCGCTGACCGTGGCCGCCGACCACGCCGCCCTCTTCAGCGGCACCACCGAGTCCGCCCAGGAGGCCCACGCCGGCGGCTTCCCGCTGGCCGCCCCGCGCGAGGAGTTCAACCCGCAGCGCATGGAGCGGATCGGCGACACGGCGAGCAACTTCGCCAGCGAAGACACCCGGAACTTCCTGCGCACGGTGGACGAGAAGCTGCGTACCGTCCTGGCCACCGACCCCCGCCCGCTGTACCTGGTGGGCATCGCGCCGGCGCTCGCCCTGTTCGACGAGGTCAGCGAGTGCGCCAAGGACGCGGTCGGCCGGGTCACCAAGGGCGCGCCCGCCGACAACGCGCCCCGCGACCTGCTCACCGAGCTGCGCCCGGCCCTGGACGCCCGGCGCGCGCACTTCGCCAAGGAGATCGACGGGCGGCTGGACGCGGCGCGCGGCCGCAAGGCGTTCGCCGGCGGTCTGGACGAGGTGTGGGCCGCGGTGCGCGAGGGCCGCGCCGGTCTGGTGGCCGTGGAGGAGCACTACCAGCAGACGGTACGGGTCGACCAGGAGCACCTGAAGCCGGTGACCGACGACGTGGTGGACCCGTCCGACGCGAGCGTCCGCGAGGACATCGTGGACGAGCTGGTCGAGGCGGCGCTGGACAGCGGCGCCGAGGTGTTCTTCGTCGCGGACGACTCGTTGAAGGGGCACGGCCGGATCGCGGCCGAACTGCGCTTCTGAGCCGGCCGCTCCGTGCCGGCCCACTCCCAGAGTCCGGCGCCGCGCCGGTTGGAGGCCGTCGCGTCGAGGTTCGGGGGCGTCGCGGGTGCGGTCACCGGGGTTCGGAGCCGTACCAGACGGTGGTGGCGTTGCAGAACTCGCGGATGCCGTGTCCGGCGAGCTCGCGCCCGTAGCCCGAGCGCTTCACCCCGCCGAAGGGCAGGGCGGGGTGGGAGGCGGTCATGCCGTTGAAGAAGACGCCGCCGGCCTGGAGGTCCCGGACGCAGCGTTCGGTCTCGCCGGCGTCGCTGGTCCAGACGTTGGAACTGAGCCCGAAGGAGGTGTCGTTGGCGACCTCGACGGCCTCGTCCAGGCTGTCCACGCGGTAGAGGGTGGCGACCGGGCCGAAGGTCTCCTCGCGGTGGATGCGCATCTCGGGTGTGATGCCGGCGAGGACGGTGGGCGCGTAGAACCAGCCGTTCTCCAGGCCGCCGCCCAGTCCCTCGGGACGTCCGCCGCCGCACAGCACCTCGGCACCCCGGTCCACCGCGTCGTCCACCAGCTCCTCCAGGTCCGCGCGGCCCTGTTCCATGGCGATCGGCCCGACGTCGGTGGACTCCTCCAGCGGGTCGCCCACGGTCAGCTGCCGCATGCCGACGGTGAAGCGCTCGGCGAACTCCTCGTACACCTGGGTGTGCACGATGAACCGCTTGGCGGCGATGCAGGACTGGCCGTTGTTCTGGGCGCGGGCGGTGACGGCGGTGCGGGCGGCCTTGGCGACGTCCGCCGAGGGCAGGACCAGGTACGGGTCGCTGCCGCCGAGTTCCAGGACGGTGTGCTTGACCTCGTCACCGGCGATGGCGGCGACGGACCGCCCGGCCGGTTCGCTGCCGGTGAGCGTCGCGGCGGCCACCCGGCGGTCGCGGAGGATGCCCTCGACGGCCTTGGAGCCGACCAGCAGGGTCTGGAAGCAGCCGGCCGGGAAGCCGGCGCGGTGGAAGAGGTCGCCGAGGTACAGCGCGGTCTGCGGCACGTTCGACGCGTGCTTCAGCAGGCCCGTGTTGCCGGCCATCAGGGCGGGGGCAGCGAAGCGCACGACCTGCCACAGCGGGAAGTTCCACGGCATCACGGCGAGGACCGGGCCGAGCGGCCGGTAGCGGACGTACGCGCGCACCGCGCCGGAGTCCTCCACATCGGCGGCGGCGGGGTGCTCGTCGGCGAGCAGGCCCTCGGCCCGTGCGGCGTACCAGCGCATCGCCTTGGCGCACTTCGCGGCCTCGGCGCGGGCGGCCTTGACGGGCTTGCCCATCTCCAGGGTCATGGTGCGCGCGATGTCCTGCTGGTCCTCGTCCAGGAGGTCGGCGGCCCGGTTGAGCAGCCGGGCCCGTTCGGCGAACGTGGTGGTGCGGTAGTCGCGGAAGGCGGCGTCGGCCGCGGCGATCCGCTTCTCGATCTCGTCGTCGTTCAGCGCGTCGAACGTCCTGAGCGTCTCGCCGTTCGCGGGATTGACCGTCGCGATGGGCATGACTGTGGCCTCCTTGCCTCGGTACTTCGACCGTGCCGCGCGGTGGGCCCGCCCGCAACGCGGGCCGTGACACGGCACTGCCCCCGCCACCGCATACCCGGCCGGCGCGGATCATGCATGCTCGGGACATGCGATCCGCGCCGGCCGGGGGCTGGGGCGTGTGTCTCAGACGAGCGCCGGGGCGGCGTCGGGGACGGGGACGGTCTCGTCGGCGGCGGCCGGGACCGGCTCGGGGATCTCCGCGACCGCGGCCGGCGGGCGGCGGAACTCGCGGACGCCGGGCAGCGGCGGCAGCGGCACCAGCTCGATGTGCTGCGGCTCCTGGGCGTACCGGGTGAACCAGACGACCTTGCCCTCGGCGGTCCGGCAGGTGCCCCAGCTGTCGCTGAGGGCCATGACCCGGCTCAGGCCGCCGCCCTCGTGGAGCAGTCGCGGCATCTCGGAGCCGTTGTCGGCGACGGAGACCGTGAGGTGCCGTCCGGACCACCGGAGTTCGACGACGCAGCGGTTGTCGTCACCGACGTGCCGGTGGACGTTGGTCAGCAGCTCCTCCACGGCACGGCACACGGGCCGTACGTGGAGTTCGAGACTCCAGTGGCGCAGGTGGGCCGCGACTATGCGTCGCAGCTGGTCCACACGGTCTGCGGAAACCTGGAGTTCGACCAGATAGTGCCGGTCGAGTGGAACGGTCATCGTCGAGGCTCCTCACATCGAGGCCCACATACTTCGCCCCGTTGAACCAACGACCCCCGAATACGAAGAGTGAGCAGATGTCTCTTCTGGGTCACTCCACAGGGTGACCCCGCTGGGCCGGTCGCGCAACATTTCGGTCAGGCCAGGTGGGTGAGCACCCGGTCGGGTGTGAGGGGCAGGGTGCGCACGCGGACGCCGGTCGCGTGCCGGAAGGCGTTCCCGACGGCAGCGGCGGCGCCGACGATGCCGATCTCGCCGATGCCCTTGCTGCCCATGGGGTTGAGGTGGGGGTCGTCCTCCTCGATCCAGTGCGCGTCGACGGCGGCCACGTCGGCGCAGACGGGGACGTGGTACGAGGCGAGGTCGCACTCGGTGAAGTCGCCGAAGACCGGGTCCAGGGTGGAGCCCTCGGTGAGCGCCATCCCGATGCCCATGGTCATGCCGCCGATGAACTGGGAGCGTGCGGTACGGGAGTTGAGGATGCGGCCGGCCGCGAAGACGCCGAGCATCCGGCGCACTCGGACCTCCCCGGTGCGGGTGTCGACGGCGACCTCCGCGAAGTGCGCCCCGAAGGCGTGGCGGGCGTACGCGGATGTCTCGGCGGTCTCCTCGGTGGTGTCGGCGCTGACGGTCACCCCTTCGGCGGGCAGCGGCGCGCTGCGCGCGGCGAGCTCCCCGGCGAGCCCGGCGGCCGCCTTGTGCACGGCCCAGCCCCAGGAGGCGGTGCCGGACGAGCCGCCGGCCAGCGGGGCGTCGGGCAGGTCGCTGTCGCCGATGTCGATGGCCACGTCGTCCAGCGGTGCGCCCAGCGCCTCGGCGGCGATCTGGGCGAGGACGGTACGGGCGCCGGTGCCGATGTCCGTGGCGTTGACGGCGATCCGGTAGGTGCCGTCGGGCGCGGCGTGCGCGGAGGCGTGGGCGGCACTGACGTAGACGGGGTACGTGGCCGAGGCGACGCCCGTCCCGAGCAGCAGGGCGCCCTCGCGGCGGATGCCGGGGGCGGGATCCCGGTCCGCCCAGCCGAAGCGTGCGGCACCCTCGCGCAGGCAGGCGGCCAGGCCCCGGCTGCTGAAGGGTTTGCCGGAGTCGGGTTCGTCGGCGGGGTCGTTGCGCAGCCGCAGTTCGACGGGGTCGACGCCGGTTTCCGCCGCGAGTTCGTCCATGGCGGATTCGAGGGCGTACATCCCGGGGGCCTCGCCCGGGGCGCGCATCCACGACGGGCTGGGCACATCGAGGGCGGTGACCCGGTGCGTGGTGCGGCTGTGCGGTGAGCCGTACATGACGCGGGCGGGCACGGCGGCCTGCTCCACGAACTCCTTGATCCGGGAGGTGTGGGTGATGATCTCCTGGGCGACCGCGGTGAGGGTGCCGTCGGCCTCGGCGCCGAGCCTGACGCGCTGCACGGTGGGTGCCCGGTGTCCGACGAGCGCGGGCATCTGGCGCCTGGGCAGGGCGAGTTCGACGGGGCGGCCGGTGTGCAGGGCGGCCATCGCGGCGAGCACGGTCTGCGGGCGCGGGGTGCCCTTGGAGCCGAAGCCGCCGCCGACGTGCTCGGAGACGGCGGTGACCCGGTCGGCCCCGATCCCGAAGGCGGCGGCGAGGCTGTCGCGCACCTTGGTGGCGCCCTGACTGGAGTCGTACACGGTGAGGTGTCCGTCGGGCGACCAGTGGGCGGTCGAGGCGTGCGGCTCCATGGGGTGGTTGTGCAGCGGCTCCAGGGTGTACGTGGCGTCGACGCGTACGGGCGAGGCGGCGAAGGCCCGGTCGAAGTCGCCGCGTTCGCGCACGGCCGGGTAGCCGCCGTTGGCCTCTTCCGGGGTGAAGAGGCCCGCGTGGTCCTCGGTGAGCACGACGTCGTGCGGGGTCGTCTCGTAGGTGATGTGCAGGGCGGCCGCTCCGGCCCGGGCGCTCGCGAGGCTGTCGGCGAGGACGAGGGCGACGGGCCAGCCCCGGTGGGGCACCCGGTCGTCCTGGAGGACGGCGAGGATCGGGTCGTCCGGTTCGGCCAGGCGCGGCGCGTTGTCGTGGGTGAGGACGGAGTGGACGCCGGGGTGGGCGAGGGCGTCGACGGTGCGGACGGCGGTGACCCGGCCGGACGGCACGGAGGCGGGTACCGGCCAGGCGTACAGGCAGCCGGGCAGGCCGCGTTCGGCGGCGTAGCGCGCGGCGCCGGTCACCTTGGCGCGGCCCTCGCGGCGGACGGCGGGCGCGCCGAGCGGCTGGGGGGCGTGGCTCATGGCGGGATCCTCGGCTCTTCAGGTGCGGGCGGTGAGTTCGGCGAGGGCGTCGACGGCCAGGTTCCGGGCCAGGCGGACCTTGAACGCGTTGTCGCGCAGCGGGCGGGCCTCGGCCAGCTCGGCGTCGGCGGCGCGGAGGAAGGTCGCGTCGGTCGCGGGTGCGCCGCGCAGGATCTCCTCGGCGGCGCGGGCCCGCCAGGGGCGGTGGGCGAGCCCGCCGAACGCGAGCGCCGCGTGCTCGATGTGCCCGTCGCGTACGCGCAGGACGGCGGC
Source organism: Streptomyces sp. NPDC097595 (assembly GCF_044761525.1). Classification (NCBI taxonomy): domain Bacteria; kingdom Bacillati; phylum Actinomycetota; class Actinomycetes; order Kitasatosporales; family Streptomycetaceae; genus Streptomyces; species Streptomyces sp. NPDC097595. The sequence continues at coordinate 265,875 of NZ_JBIWCN010000005.1, forward strand.
GACGGAGGCCAGCGCGAAGGCGTAGGACGCGCGGTCGCGGACCTTGCGGTAGAGGCAGACCGTGCCGTCGGCCCGGGGTGGCAGCAGCACTTCGGTGACGAGTTCGCCGGGCCGGACGACCGTGTCGGCGTCGGGGTTGTCGCCGGGCAGCCGGTGGAAGCCGGTCACCGGGACGGTCCGTTCGCCCTCCGGCCCGTGCAGCACGACGTCCGCGTCGAGCGCGGCGAGGGCCACGGCCATGTCGGAGGGGTGGGTGGCGACGCACTCCTCGGAGTGCCCGAGGACGGCGAGGTCGCGGTGGCTGCCCTCGCGGGCGGGGCAGCCGGTGCCGGGTTCGCGCTTGTTGCAGGGCTTGGAGGTGTCCTGGAAGTAGAGGCAGCGGGTGCGCTGGAGGAGATTGCCGCCGGTGGTCGCGATATTGCGGAGCTGCCCGGACGCGCCGGCCAGCAGCGCCTGGGACAGGCTGGGGTAGCGGGTGCGTACGGCGGGGTGGGCGGCCAGGTCGCTGTTGCGCACGGTGGCGCCGATGCGCAGGCCCCCCTCGGCGGTGTCCGTGACCTGGTCGAGCGGAAGCCGGCTGACGTCGACCAGCATGCCGGGGGTCTCCACGCCGAGCTTCATCAGGTCGACCAGATTGGTGCCGCCGCCGAGGAACTTGGCGCCCGGGTGGGCGGCGCAGGCGCGCACCGCGTCGGCGACGGTCTCGGCGCGCAGATAGGCGAAGGGCTTCACGACGCCACGTCCTCGATGGCCTCGACGATCCGCGGGTAGGCGCCGCACCGGCAGAGGTTGCCGCTCATCCGCTCCCGGATCTCCTCCGGGCCGAGCCGGGCGGGGACCGCTACGGGGGCGTCGTGCGGGGTGACGTGCGAGGGGTGGCCGTAGTCGGCCTCGGCGAGGACGCCGGCGGCGGAGCAGAGCTGGCCCGGGGTGCAGTAGCCGCACTGGAACGCGTCGCGTTCCAGGAACGCCTCCTGGAGGGGGTGCAGCCGGTCGCCGTCCGCCAGGCCCTCGACCGTGGTGATGCGTGAGCCGTCGTGGGCGACCGCCAGCAGGAGGCAGCTGTTGGCGCGGCGGCCGTCCACGAGGACGGTGCAGGCGCCGCACTGGCCGTGGTCGCAGCCCTTCTTCGCCCCGGTGAGGTCCAGGTGGTGGCGCAGGGCGTCCAGGAGGGTGGTGCGGTGATCGAGGGTGACGGTGCGCTCGGTGCCGTTGATGTGCAGGGTCAGGGTGGCGGAGGGGAGGTCGCCGGGCGCCGGGGATTCGTCGGCGCCGCCCTCCCAAGAACTGGACGGATCCACGCGCGACACCTTTCAGAGAAGTCACATTTGTCCGAGTTCTACCAGATGCGGGCGGCGCATCGGGGCCCCGGCGACCCCCGCACGGGGCGTTCGGCCTACTTGTTCTCCAGCCGCAGCCGCACTTCCTCCTCCTGGTCCCCGGACACCGTGCCCACCACCCGGACGGCGAAGGCGTCGGCCAGCCCGCCCCTGAGCCGGTCCACGGCGTGGTAGCCGCCCTGCACGTCGAGCGTGACGGGGGCGCCGAGGGTCACGGACCCCGAGACCACCCGGGCCTCGGACACGTCGACGGTCGCGGCCCAGGCCGTGGGCCGCCTGCCCGCGGTCTCGTGGGGCACGTCGGCCGAGGAGCGGTCGGTGGTGAAGGCGGCCCTCAGCACGTCGAAGACGATGCGCGCGTCCTCCTCGGGGCACTCGCCGAGGACGACCGACACCTCCTGGTCGTGGTGGTCCTCCGTGGCCTGCTTGTCCTGTGCGCTGTTCACCGGGGCTCCTTCCGAAAGGGCATTGCCGTACTTTCCAGGCTGACCCCGCACACGTCCGACTGCGACAGGAGCGGCCCGGAATCCCCCGCGTGCCCGGCGCGGCCGGGGCTCACACCGCCCGAAACATTTTCGGCGCCCATATCCACTTAAAACATGAATTCGATCGCCGCACCGAGTGACGCCTGTGTCCTGGGGTATCCGGCAAGCATGGACGTTTCGGATGGAGCCCTGAATTCCCTGGCGGTCACTCTCGCGGACGGACGCGGCGCGACGGGCGTCGTGATGGGCGTGATCGGCGTGCTCCTGGTGATCATGCTGATCGGTGCCTTCCTGCTGGGCAAGCGACGGCACGACCAGGAGCTGCCCCCGCCCCGGCCGGACGAGCAGCCGGTCGGCCCCGACCACCGCAGCCACGAGGAGAAGCCGGACGTCCACGGTGACGACCGCTTCCCCGACGACGGCCGGGGCCTTTCGCCGTACGAGCTCGGTGAGCACGGAAACGAGCCGATCCGCCACGAGGACGACGACAAGCGCGACTGACCCGCGCCCCTCGGGGGTGCGGAGGGTGGGCGGCGGCGTCGCGTTTGCGGGAGCGGCCGCCCCCGGCGAGGCTGGTGACGGCCCCGAAGCCCGTCGGCACATCTGCCGCACCCCCGATGAAGGCAGTGGCACCATGACCCCAAGCACCTCCGGTACGGCGCCCGCGCGTGCGGCCCTGACCGGGTCCGCCGCGCCCTGCTGGGTCAATCTGATGACCCGCGATCTGGAGTCCGCCCAGAAATTCTACGGCCCGGTGATGGGCTGGAGCTTCCGCCCGGGCCGGCTCGGCGACGACTTCTCGGTGGCCCGCCGCGGCGATGTGCCGGTCGCCGGCATCGGGGCGGTGGCCACCGCCTTCCGGGTCGCGGTGGCCTGGACGCCCTACTTCGCCGTCCGGGACGCCGATGTGGCCGCCTCCCGCATCCGGGAGCGCAGCGGCACGGTGGCGGTGGGGCCCCTGTCGCTCGGCAAGGGGCGCGGCGCGCTGGCGGCCGACCGGGACGGGGCCGGCTTCGGCATCTGGGAGCGGACCGCTCCGGCGACCTCCCCGCCCGCCCCGGACGGCCACGCGCACGCCTGGCTGCGGCTGCGCACCCGGAGCGCCTTCGACGCCGCGATCTTCTACGGCGAGGTGCTGGACTGGGCGAGCGGGAAGCCGGGGGCCTGCGAGGTGTCGTACGCGAAGGACGAGGTGATCGTCCAGTGCGGGGGCCGCCAGCTGGCCCGGATCAGCTCCGGCGCGGTGGAGGCCGCCCCCGATCCGCTGGTCCGCCCGCACTGGCAGGTCAACTTCCCGGTGGACGACGTGACCCTCGCCGTGGAGCGGGCCCGCGAGCACGGGGGCTCCCTGGTGGAGGAGCTGTCGCACCCCGAGGGCCGGGAGGCGACGCTCCTGGACCCGGACGGCGGGCTCTTCACCGTCACGGACGTCCACCGCGCGTCGGACGCCGACGCGTCCTGACGGAGGTGGCTCAGGCGACCGGCAGCAGCAGCTCGGGCCGGTCCCACATCACCGCCGGGGGCGCCGCCCTGACGGTGCCGGTCCGTTCCGCGCCCATGGTCAGGTAGAAGCCCTCCGCCGGCGGATGCGAGACGACGCGGACGCCGGGCAGCCCCCGCGCCTCCGCCTCCGCCCTCAGGTGGCCGATCAGCAGCCGTCCGGTGCCGGTGCCCTGGGCGTCGTCCGCGACGAAGAGCAGGTCCAGCTCGGGCGGGTCCAGGACGAGCGCGTAGAAGCCGAGCACGCGGTCCGTCGCCTCCTGCACGGCCGCGAAGACCTCATGGGTCTCGATGTAGTCAGGACCCACCCGGTACCCGGCGACCATCGACGCGTAGGGGCCCTCGTAGGCGCGCGACGACCGGACGAGCCGGGTGAGCCGCTTGGCGTCGCGCGCGGTCGCCCGCCTGACGCGGACCGGGCCGCCGGATGCCCGGCGGCCCGTCGGCGTAACGCTTGATCTCATGGGGCGAGTATTACGCATCCCCTGCGGGGATCGGCCCGGGCCCTTCAGGAGGCGGCGCGTCCGGTGCGCCACTCCGCCACGAGGGCGTCCACGTCGAAGGGGCGCAGGTTCAGCAGCGGGCCCGGCGGCGGCCTGCGGACGGCCTCGCGGATCTTGTCGTTCACCTCGTCCAGCACCCGGCGCACTTCGGCCTCGGTCCGGATCTCCGGCAGGCCGGCGACGAGGTCCTCGGCCTCCTTGCGCAGCGCCAGGGCGGGCGGCAGCACGGACACCCCTTCGCGCTGCATCTTCGACTTGATCCACCACGCCTCGTCGTACGGGGCACTCAGCGCCTCGATCGGCTTACCGAACCCGGGCAGCCTGGAGACGTCGCCCTTCCGTTCGGACTCCCGGATCTGCTGGTCCACCCATGATTCGAAGCTGACACCCGCGGGTTTGCGCTCGGTCACCGTGATCCCCTCTCGGAGTACGCCTGCTGCTGCGTCTCCCACCCTACCGAGAGGTCCTCCGGGGCCCGTCGGCAGCGGATGTCGAAGCCGGCGCGTCTCGAACGCGTTCGCCGGGGTACACGAGCGTCACGCCCGGCCGGAAGGCACGCCGGGCAATGAACCCGAAGGGGTGGTGGGAGTGGAACACAGCGACCCGCGGACCGACTACCGCCGGGGGTGGTGACGATGACGACCCTCGTGATCATCCTCGCGGTCGTCGTGGTGGTGGCCGCCGGAGCGTTCCTCGTCTTCGGCCGGAAGAACACCGGCCACGGCCTGCGGCGGCGTTTCGGACCGGAGTACGAGCGTGCCCTGGCCCGGCACGACGGCGACACCAAGGCCGCCGAACACGAACTGAACGAACGGCTGAAGCGGCACGGCTCGCTGGACGAGCGTGCGCTGACGCCCGAGGAGCGGGAGCGCTACCTCGCCCGCTGGGCGCAGGTCCAGGACCGGTTCGTCGACTCGCCGCAGCAGGCGGTGGCCGAGGCCGACACGCTCCTCGCGGAGCTGGCCCGGGACATGGGCTTCCCCGACGGCAAGGACTTCGACGAGCAGAGCGACGCGCTCTCCGTCCACCACGCCAAGCACGTCCACGGCTACCGGCGCGTGCACGCCGCCAAGCGCGGCGAGGGCGACACGGAGCAGCTGCGGACGGCGCTGGTCGAGGCCCGGGGCCTCTTCGACGTCCTCGTGTCCAACGGCACGGACCGCCCGGTCCGCCGGGACAAGCAGCACCACACGGACAAGCACCATCACACGGAAGGAAGTGGCACGGCATGACCAAGGACACCGACCCCACCCCGCGGCCCACGGCCGCGCCCACGAGCCGTCCGGCCACCGAGGACCGGCCCGACCGCGGCGGCTCCCCGTCCTTCTCCGACGACACCTCGGCCCGCCCGCCCCGGACGGCGCCCTCCACTCCCCCGGCCGCCACCCCGGTCCCCCTCGCCGAGAAGGACCTCGGGCACAAGGACACGGGCGGCACGGACCTCGGGCACAAGGAGACCGGCGGTACGGACCTCGGGCACAAGGAGGCCGGCCGTACGGAACGGCCGCGCACCACGGACCACGACGGCCGGGCGCACACCGCGCACGACGGCGCCGAGCGCCTCCTCCCGGCCGGCGACCAGGACAAGCTGACCCAGCGGCTCCACCAGGCGGTGACCGACTTCGTGGAGAGCCCGCACCGGGCGGTGGAGGAGGCCGAGTCCACGTTCGACGCGGTGGTCGCCGGCCTCACGGAGGCGCTCAAGGCGCGCCGCAGCACCCTGCACGTCAGCGAGCGGGACGGAGGCGACCCCGGGACACGGACCGAGGAGCTCCGGATCACGCTCCAGCACTACCGCGACCTCACGGAACGCCTCCTGAAGGTCTGACCCGAGCGGAGACGAAGGCTGCCCCGGCACCGAGCGTGCCGGGGCAGCGTGCTGTGCGGGGAGAGCGACGGGCTACTGGCCGGTGTAGACGACAAGTTCGCTGCGCAGCCGGCGCAGCGTGGGGCCGGGCACGCGCAGGCAGTCGCGTACGTAGCCGTCCAGACCGCCCCAGCGCTCGTCCATGGCGGCCAGGGCCGTTTCGAGGTAGCGGGGGCGGACCTCGACGATCGCCGAGGCGATCTCCGGGTCGCCGCCGGCGTCGAGGAAGCCCCGCACGTACGGCCGTCCGACGACCCGCAGCACCGGGTTCACCGCGAGGAACTCCTGCCGCACGACCTCCCGCGAGGCGCCGAGGATCAGGAGCAGCAGGGCGGCGCCCCAGCCGGCGCGGTCCTTGCCGGTGGCGCAGTGGAAGAGCACCGGCCGCGCGGCGGGGTCGGCGGCCGTGTCGATGAAGGCGCGGTACGCGGCCGCGGCCCCCGGTGAGAGGACGAGCTGCCGGTACGACTGGGCGACCGCCTCCTCCGCCTTGCCGCTGCCCAGCAGCCGTTCGGCCTCGACGGGGTCGGCGAGCAGGGCGCGGAACCGGGCGGGGGTCACGCCCGGGTTGTCGCCCAGCACATCGGCGACGAAGAGCCGGGCGCCGGGCGGCAGGGAGTCGGGGGCCGAGCTCCGCTCGTCGGCGGTCCGCAGGTCGACGACCGTACGGATGCCGAGTGCGGCCACGGCCGCCGCGTCCACCGGGTCGAGGCCGCCGAGCCGGCCGGCGCGCAGCACCACGCCCGGCCGGACCTGCCGGCCCGGGCCCAGCGTGATGCCGCCGAGATCGCGCAGATTGAGGGCGGAAACGGTCGGGACGGCCCTGACGGTTTGCACGATGGATTTCCTCTTTTCCCGGCGCGCATCCGAAATGATTTCGGCCTGGCCGGATCAAAAATCGCATGATGTCGTCACATCGACAAAGTAAAACGCCGGAGATCATCGAACGGCCGGGCGTCGCCGTCATGCGCGCAGGCGGAAGCGGGGTTACGGGGCAGGCGCCCCGTAACCCTCGTGCTCACCCGGCCAGCAGTCGCGCCTTCTGGGCCTCGAATTCGGCCTCGGTCAGAATGCCCTGCTGCTTCAGCGCGGCCAGCCGCTCCAGCTGCCCGACCACGTCGCCGCCCGGGGCCGCCGGTGGTGCGGCGGGCTGCGGGGCGGGCGGCATCGGCTGCTGGGCCTCGTACTGCTCCGCCTCCTGCTGGGCGAACCTGTTCTGCTGGTGCTGCTGGACCCGTCCGGTGACGGCGGACGCGGTACCGGCGATGACGGCCGTGCGCGCGGCGGCCCCGATGAGGCCGGGTCCGCGGCGGTTCATTCCGGGTCCTCGGAAGATCGGCATGGCGTGTTCCCCTTCCCGTGCGGGCGTCAGCTGTCGTGGCCGGCGGCGGAGGCGGCGGCCTCCGCGACCTCGGCGGGAATCCGTTCGTGGGCGACGACCTGTCCGCCCGAGGCCCGGACGGCCTCGGCGAGCGGGACCGCCCAGAGGTCTTCCCACACGATGAGCGCGGCGGAGCTGCCCGGCGGCACGCGCTCACCGAGCAGCCGGATGTCCTCGCTGCTCAGCATGCCGCTGACCTCGCCCTCGACCGGCTCGAAGGAGACCAGGTCGTCGGGGTCCAGATCGTCCAGCTCGACGGCCTGGATCGTGCCGTCCTCGGCTCTCTGCACGAAGGTCAGGTCGAGGATGCGCACCGCCTTCGAGGCGACGGCGTCGGCCAGCGCCGGCGCGATGGCGCCGGTGAAACGGCTGCCGGGAAAGGCGACGACGAGGTATTCCACGGGTCCCACGGTCACGGGCGCGTCCTTTCCACATGAATGGATTGGCAGCAGCATAACTTCGGTCATTTCAGCCCGCATCGCGACGAAACCCCACACATCTCCGAGTGCGCGGCTACGCGACAGTACGTAAAGGATCAAGTGCGCTGGGGGAGGGCAAGGTCACAGGCCGACGCACTGCTCCTCCCCCGGGAGCTGCCCTAGCATCTGGGCCATGACGGTCCAGCCTGCTGACGGGCTTCCGCTGGCCGCCGGATTCCCCGACCCCGCCCATGAGCAGTGGCAGAGCCTTGTCGAAGGTGTGCTGCGCAAATCGGGCAAGGACGTGTCGGGACCGGCCGCCGAGGAAGCACTGTCCACCACGGTGGAGGACGGGCTCATCACCCGGCCCCTCTACACCTCGCGCGACGACGCGCCCGATGCCGGTCTCCCGGGCTTCGCCCCGTTCACCCGCGGCAGCAAGCCCGAAGGGTGTACGGCGGGCGGCTGGGGCGTACGCCAGCGGCACGCGTTCACCGATCCCGCCCGGCTCAACGAGGCCGTGCTCGCGGACCTGGAGAACGGCGTCACCTCGCTGTGGCTCGCCGTCGGGGGCACCGCTGGTGTGCCGGTCTCCGGTCTGGACCGGGCACTCGACGGCGTCCTGCTCGACCTGGCGCCGATCGTCCTGGACGCGGGCGCGGAACTGGACGCCGCCGCCACCGAGTTGCTGCGGCTCCACGCGGAGCGCGGTGTCCCGGCCGGGGAGGTACGGGGCAGCCTCGGCGCCGATCCGCTGGGGCGGGCCGCACGCGAGGGCACGGAGCCCGACCTGACGGAGGCCGTCCGCTGGGCGCGGCGGTGCGCCGAGGAGTACCCCGGGCTGCGCGCGGTCGTCGTGGACGCGATGCCGTACCACGAGGCGGGCGGTTCGGCGGCCCAGGAGCTGGGCGCCTCGCTGGCGACGGGCGTCGCTTATCTGCGGGCGCTGACCGAGGCCGGGCTCGGCGTCGAAGCGGCGTGCGGGCAGCTGGAGTTCCGCTACGCGGCGACCGCCGACCAGTTCCTGACGATCGCCAAGCTGCGGGCGGCGCGCCGGCTGTGGGCGCGGGTCGCCGAGGTCTGCGGGGCTCCCGGCGCCGGGGCGCAGCGGCAGCACGCGGTGACCTCGCCGGTCATGATGACGCGGCGCGATCCGTGGGTGAACATGCTGCGGACCACCCTCGCCAGCCTGGGCGCGGGCGTCGGCGGGGCGGACGCGGTGACCGTGCTGCCGTTCGATCACGCGCTGGGCCTGCCCGACGCCTTCGCCCGGCGCATCGCCCGTAACACCTCCACGATCCTGCTTGAGGAGTCGCACCTGGCGCGGGTCATCGACCCGGCGGGCGGTTCCTGGTACGTGGAGCGGCTGACCGACGAACTCGCCGAAGCGGCCTGGGCGTTCTTCCAGGAGATCGAGCGGGTGGGCGGCCAGGCCGCCGCCCTGGACTCGGGGCTGGTCGAGGAGCGGATCGCGGCGACCTGGGCGGCGCGCAGCAAGGATCTGGCGCGGCGCAAGGAGCCGGTGACCGGGGTGAGCGAGTTCCCGCTGCTGGCCGAACGGCCGGTGGAGCGCGAGCCGTTCCCGGCGGCCCCGGCCCGGGGCGGCCTCCCGGTCGTCCGGCGCGACGAGGCGTTCGAGGCGCTGCGGGTCCGCTCGGACGCCCATCTGGCGGCGACCGGGGGCAGGCCGCGCGTGTTCATCGCCGCGCTGGGCCCGGCGGCGGTGCACACCGCGCGGGTCTCCTTCGCGTCCAACCTGTTCCAGGCGGGCGGCATCGAGCCGGTGCACGAGCCGGTGCGGGTGGACGCGTCGTCGGTGGCCGAGGCGTTCGCCGCCTCGGGGGCGGACGTGGCGTGCCTGTGCTCCAGCGACGCGCTCTACGCCGAACAGGCGGCGGAGGTCGCCGCGGCGCTGGTCGCGGCGGGCGCGCGGCGCGTGTATCTGGCGGGGCGGCCCGGCGCGTACGACGGTGTGGACGAATACGTCTTCGCCGGCTGCGACGCGGTGGCCGTGCTCTCCTCCCTTCTCGACCGGATGGGTGTGGCGTAATGCGTATCCCCGACTTCTCCGACATCGGGCTCGGGCCGGACGGCTCCCCCGAGGTCACCGAGGACCAGTGGCGTGCCGCGGTCAAGGAGTCCTCCGGCAGCTCGGTGGGCGACCTGCTCTGGGAGACCCCCGAAGGCATCGCGGTCAAGCCGCTGTACACCGGGCACGACGTGGAGGGCCTGGACTTCCTCGGTACGTATCCGGGGATCGCGCCGTATCTGCGGGGCCCGTATCCGACGATGTACGTGAACCAGCCGTGGACGATCAGGCAGTACGCGGGTTTCTCGACGGCCGAGGAGTCCAACGCGTTCTACCGGCGCAATCTGGCGGCCGGTCAGAAGGGCCTGTCGGTCGCCTTCGACCTGCCCACACACCGCGGCTACGACAGCGACCACCCCCGGGTGACCGGCGACGTCGGCATGGCCGGGGTGGCGATCGACTCGATCTACGACATGCGCCAGCTCTTCGACGGCATCCCGCTCGACCGGATGTCCGTGTCGATGACCATGAACGGCGCGGTCCTGCCCGTCCTCGCCCTGTACATCGTGGCCGCCGAGGAACAGGGTGTGCCACCGGAGAAGCTGGCCGGGACCATTCAGAACGACATTCTGAAGGAGTTCATGGTCCGCAACACGTACATCTATCCGCCGAAGCCGTCGATGCGGATCATCTCCGACATCTTCTCGTACACCTCGCAGAAGATGCCGCGCTACAACTCGATCTCCATCTCCGGCTACCACATCCAGGAGGCCGGGGCGACGGCCGACCTGGAACTGGCCTACACCCTGGCGGACGGGGTGGAGTACCTGCGCGCCGGACGCGGCGCGGGGCTCGACGTCGACGCGTTCGCACCCCGGCTGTCCTTCTTCTGGGCGATCGGCATGAACTTCTTCATGGAGATCGCGAAACTGCGCGCAGCCCGGCTCCTCTGGGCCAAGCTCGTGCAGCAGTTTGAGCCGAAGAACGCGAAGTCGTTGTCGCTGCGGACGCACTCGCAGACGTCCGGGTGGTCGCTGACCGCTCAGGACGTCTTCAACAACGTCACGCGCACGTGTGTCGAGGCGATGGCGGCGACCCAGGGCCACACCCAGTCGCTGCACACCAATGCTCTGGACGAGGCGCTGGCCCTGCCCACCGACTTCTCCGCGCGCATCGCCCGCAACACCCAGCTCCTTCTCCAGCAGGAGTCCGGCACCGGCCGGGTCATCGACCCGTGGGGCGGCAGCGCCTACGTCGAGAAGCTGACCTACGACCTCGCGCGCCGGGCCTGGCAGCACATCGAAGAGGTCGAAGCCGCAGGTGGCATGGCCAAGGCCATCGACGCCGGCATCCCGAAGCTCCGCATCGAGGAGGCCGCCGCCCGCACCCAGGCCCGCATCGACTCCGGCCGCCAGCCCGTCATCGGCGTCAACAAATACCGGGTCGAGACCGACGAGCAGATCGACGTACTCAAAGTCGACAACTCCTCAGTGCGCACCCAGCAGATCGAGAAACTGCGCCGACTGCGCGAGGAGCGCGACGAGCAGGCGTGCCAGGACGCTCTGCGCGCGCTGACCACGGCCGCCGAGCGCGACCCGGGTCCCGGCCTGGAGGGCAATCTGCTGGCGCTGGCCGTGGACGCGGCGCGCGCGATGGCGACCGTGGGCGAGATCTCGGACGCCCTGGAGAAGGTCTATGGCCGGCACGCGGGCCAGATCCGTACGATCTCCGGTGTGTACCGCAACGAGGCAGGGGAGTCGCCGTCCGTGGACCGCACCCGCACACTGGTCGACGCGTTCGAAGAGGCGGAGGGGCGCCGTCCGCGCATCCTGGTCGCCAAGATGGGCCAGGACGGGCACGACCGCGGTCAGAAGGTGATCGCGACCGCCTTCGCCGACCTGGGCTTCGACGTGGACGTCGGCCCGCTGTTCCAGACGCCGGGCGAGGTCGCCCGGCAGGCGGTCGAGGCGGACGTGCACATCGTGGGCGTCTCGTCCCTGGCCGCCGGCCACCTCACGCTCGTCCCCGCGCTCCGCGAGGAGCTGGCCGCCGAGGGGCGCGAGGACATCATGATCGTGGTGGGCGGGGTGATCCCGCCGCAGGACGTGGACGCGCTCCTGGAGGCGGGCGCCGCGGCCGTGTTCCCGCCCGGGACGGTGATCCCGGAAGCGGCCCACGACCTGGTGACGCGGCTCGGTTCCGCGCTCGGCCACGAGCTGTGAGCCGCTGAGCCATGGCCCCGAGGATCGATCTCGACAGTTATGTGAAGGGCGTGCTCGACGGGAAGCGCGCGCACATCGCGCGCGCCATCACCCTCGTCGAGTCCACCCGGCCCGACCACCGGGCGCTCGCCCAGGAGCTGCTGCGGCGGCTGCTGCCGCACTCGGGCCACGCCCGGCGCGTCGGCATCAGCGGTGTGCCCGGGGTCGGCAAGTCGACGTTCATCGACGCGCTCGGCACCATGCTCACCGGGCTCGGGCACCGGGTCGCCGTGCTTGCGGTCGACCCGTCGTCCAGCCGGACGGGCGGTTCCATCCTGGGCGACAAGACCCGGATGGAGCGGCTCGCGGTGGATCCGAACGCCTTCGTGCGCCCCTCCCCCACCGCCGGCACGCTGGGTGGGGTGGCGAAGGCGACCCGCGAGTCCGTCGTGGTGATGGAGGCGGCGGGCTACGACGTGGTGCTGGTGGAGACCGTCGGTGTCGGCCAGTCGGAGACGGCGGTCGCCAACATGGTCGACACGTTCCTGCTGCTGACCCTGGCGCGCACCGGTGACCAGTTGCAGGGCATCAAGAAGGGCGTCCTGGAGCTCGCGGACGCCATCGCCGTCAACAAGGCGGACGGCCCGCACGAGCGCGACGCGCGGGCCGCCGCCCGTGAACTGGCGGGCGCGCTGCGGCTGATGCACCCGGCGGACGCGGCGTGGACCCCGCCGGTCCTGACGTGCAGCGCCCGCGAGTCGACCGGTCTCGACACGCTGTGGGAGCGGCTGGAACAGCACCGGGCACTGCTGGAGTCGACCGGCCGGCTCGCCGCCAAGCGCAGCGAGCAGCAGGTGGACTGGGCCTGGACGATGGTGCGCGACGAACTCCTGGAGAGCCTGCGCTCCCACGCCGGGGTGCGGGCGGTGGCACCCGGCCTGGAGCGCCGCGTGCGGGAGGGGACGCTCCCGGCGACGCTGGCCGCCGAGGAGATCCTCAACGCGTTCCGGGGCTCCGGCCCGGTGGTCTGAGCCGCCGCCGCCCGCCGCGCCCGGTCACATCCGGGTGTGGAGGGCGGCGGTGTGCTTCCGGACCTGTTCCGGGGTGAGGTAGCTGTCGGTGTACTCGAAGTCCCGCAGCGTCGCCGGCTTGCGCATCTGGAAGCCGGTGCGGACGAAGTCGTCTCCGGCGGCGGCGTTGATCAGCCAGTTCGCCATGACGCGGGCCTTGGCCACGTTGGTGCGCAGCGCCGACCAGTGGTAGCCGCGCGCCACGGCCTGGGCGGCGATGCCGTGCATCTCGATGCCGAGCGGCTTGGACACGGCGTCCTTCCCGCCCAGGTCCACGACGAGCCCGAGGTCCTTGTGGACGTACGGCTGGAGCGGCTGGTTGCGCAGCTTCGCGAGGAGGTTGTCGGCGAGCTTGCGGCCCTGGCGCTGCGCGTGCTGGGCGGTGGGCGGGCAGACCGCGCCGTCGCCCTTGGCCAGGTCGGGCACGGCGGCCACGTCGCCGAGCGCGAAGATGCCGTCATGGCCCGGCAGCACCATCTCGGGCGTCACGGCGAGGCGGCCCTTGACGGTCTCCGCGTCGAAGGTGCCGACCAGCGGGCTGGCGGCGACCCCGGCGGTCCAGATCAGCGTCCGGCAGGGCAGCACCCGGCCGTCGGTGAACGTCACGGTGTCGGGCCCGGCCTCGGCGACGGACACGCCGAGCGACACCTCGATGCCCCGGTCGCGCAGCACCTTGAGGGCGCTGGCGCCCAGTTTGTCGCCCAGCTCGGGCATGAGCTTCGGGGCGATGTCGATCAGGTGCCACTTGACGAGCTTCGGGTCGAGGCGGGGGTAGTGCCGCAGCGCGTTGGTGGTGAGCCGCTGGAGGCAGGCCGCGGTCTCGGTGCCGGCGTATCCGCCGCCGACGACGACGAACTGGAGCCGGGAGGCCCGCTCCTCCTCGTCGTGGCTGGCGTCCGCGAGGTCGAGCTGCGCGATGACGTGGTCGCGTACGTAGGCCGCCTCGGCCAGCGTCTTCATGCCGCGGGCGTGGTCGAGGAGCCCGGGGATGTCGAAGGTCCGGGTGACGCTCCCGGGGCTGAGGACGAGGTGGTCGTACCGTTCGTTGACGATCTCGTCGGTGATCTTGCGGATCACGCACACCTTCGCCTCGGGGTCCACGCCGATGGCCCCGCCGGGAATGATCCGGGTGCGGTGGCGGCTGCTGCGGCGCAGCGAGAGCGCGACGGACTGCGGGGTCAGCACCCCGGACGCCACCTGGGGCAGCAGGGGCAGGTAGAGCTGGTACGAGAACGGGGCGACGAGCGAGACGTCCGCTTCTCCGGGCCGCAGCCCCCGCTCCAGACGGCGTACGCACTCGACCCCGGCGAAACCGGCTCCGACTACGAGAATCCTGGGTCGTGCCACAGTGATCGTCCCTTCTGGGGGTCTGCACGGTCGTCCGTTCGCCTGCCCCGTCACACGCGCCCGTCACCTCTCATCTTCACGACCGGGCGCCGAGTGCGCCTGCTGGGACGGCAGAACGGACGACCGCGCCGGCTCACCTGGCCAGATAGGTGACCACGCCGCAGGCGCCGCCCGCCGCTCCCGCGCAGACCACGGCGGCGGCGACACAGCGGGCGCGCAGCCTGCGGTAGCGCTCGGTGTACTCGCCGCGCAGTTGCAGGGCGCGAGCCGAGATCCGGGCCAGCACCACCCGGGATTCGGCGGTCCGCTCGGCGGTGTAGACCCGCTCCACGTCCTCGCGCTGGGCGGTGGTGAGCCAGGGCAGCTGTTCGGTGAAGCGGCGGGCGAGCCTCCGTGCCTGCTCGACCTCGGCGTTCCACAGCAGGTAGCCCTCCATCTGGGCCAGTCCCCGGGCGCTCTCGCTGTCCGGGTCGGCCGCCGCCCGCCTCTCCTCGCCGCTCACGCCTGCTTGTCCCCCGGCGCCACCGTCACGGAGGTGTGGGGCCGGGTCGCGGCCTCCTCCAGCTCCCGTACGGCGGGGTGGTGCAGGTCGAACGCCGGGGATTCGGAGCGGATACGGGGCAGGGTGACGAAGTTGTGCCGGGGCGGCGGGCAGGAGGTCGCCCACTCCAGCGAACGGCCGAAGCCCCACGGGTCGTCGGCCTCGACCTGCTTTCCGTACTTGGCGGTCTTCCAGACGTTGTAGATGAAGGGCAGCATCGACAGGCCGAGCAGGAAGGAGGAGATGGTCGAGATGGTGTTCAGCGTGGTGAAGCCGTCCGCGGCGAGGTAGTCCGCGTACCGGCGGGGCATGCCCTCGGCACCGAGCCAGTGCTGCACCAGGAACGTGCCGTGGAAGCCCACGAACAGCGTCCAGAAGGTGATCTTGCCGAGCCGCTCGTCCAGCAGCTTCCCGGTGAACTTCGGCCACCAGAAGTGGAACCCGGCGAACATCGCGAAGACGACGGTGCCGAAGACGACGTAGTGGAAGTGCGCGACCACGAAGTACGAGTCGGAGACGTGGAAGTCGAGCGGCGGGGATGCCAGGATCACCCCGGTCAGACCGCCGAAGAGAAACGTCACGAGGAAGCCCACCGACCAGAGCATCGGTGTCTCGAAGGACAGCGAGCCCTTCCACATGGTGCCGATCCAGTTGAAGAACTTCACCCCGGTGGGCACCGCGATCAGGAACGTCATGAACGAGAAGAACGGCAGCAGCACCCCGCCGGTGACGTACATGTGGTGGGCCCACACCGTGATCGAGAGCCCGGCGATGGCGGTCGTCGCGGCCACCAGGCCGATGTAGCCGAAGATCGGCTTGCGGCTGAAGACCGGGATGATCTCGGAGACGATGCCGAAGAACGGCAGAGCGATGATGTACACCTCGGGATGGCCGAAGAACCAGAAGAGGTGCTGCCACAGCAAGGCGCCGCCGTTGGCCGCGTCGAAGACATGGGCACCGAACTTGCGGTCCGCCTCCAGCGCCAGGAGTGCCCCGGCGAGCACCGGGAACGCCAACAGCACCAGCACGGCGGTCAGCAGGACGTTCCAGACGAAGATCGGCATGCGGAACATCGTCATGCCGGGCGCCCGCATGCAGATGATCGTGGTGACGAAGTTGACCGAGCCGAGGATCGTGCCGAACCCGGAGAAGGCCAGACCCATGATCCACAGGTCACCGCCGATCCCGGGCGAGCGGACGATGTCGGTCAGCGGCGAGTAGGCGAACCAGCCGAAGTCGGCGGCGCCGTTCGGGGTGAGGAAGCCGGCCACCGCGATGAGGGAGCCGAAGAGGTACAGCCAGTACGCGAACATGTTCAGGCGGGGGAACGCCACGTCGGGCGCGCCGATCTGCAGCGGCATGATCCAGTTCGTGAAACCGGCGAACAGGGGCGTCGCGAACATCAGCAGCATGATCGTGCCGTGCATCGTGAACGCCTGGTTGAACTGCTCGTTCGACATGATCTGCATGCCCGGCCGGGCCAGCTCGGCGCGCATGAACAGGGCGAGCAGCCCGCCGCCGAGGAAGAACGCGAACGAGGTGACCAGGTAGAGCGTGCCGATCGTCTTGTGGTCGGTGGTGGTCGCCCACTTGATGACGACGTTGCCGGGCTCCCTGCTGCGCACCGGCAGCTCGTTGGAGTACGACTCCTCGTCCTCGGCCGTACCTGGTGTGCCCGTCGTCGTCACGGGGCCGCTCCTTCGCTTGTGCATCCGTGTTACCGGATGCAGCAAACCAGCGAAGGGGGCCCGTCGCGCGGCCCGGCACCCGCCGGGGCACGACATTCACCCGTCAGGGGGGTGAGAGCCCTGCTCTCTCAACACGCCGACGCCCCGGCGCGGCGGAAGCCGGCCGGGGCGTCGGGTGGCCTTCGGGTCAGGCGAGGCTCGCGATCGCCTGGTTGAACGTCGCGGACGGACGCATGACGGCCGCGGCCTTGGCCGGGTCGGGCTGGTAGTAGCCGCCGATGTCGGCCGGCTTGCCCTGGACCGCGATCAGCTCGTCCACGATCGTCTGCTCCTGCTCGGCCAGCGTCTTGGCGAGCGGGGCGAACGCGGCGGCCAGTTCGGCGTCGGCGGTCTGCTGCGCCAGCTCCTGGGCCCAGTACAGGGACAGGTAGAAGTGGCTGCCGCGGTTGTCGATGCCGCCGAGGCGGCGGGAGGGCGACTTGTCCTCGTTGAGGAACGTGGCCGTGGCCCGGTCCAGCGTGTCGGCGAGGACCTGGGCGCGGGCGTTGCCCGTGGTCTGCGCGAGGTGCTCGAAGCTGACGGCGAGGGCCAGGAACTCGCCCAGGCTGTCCCAGCGGAGGTAGTCCTCCTTGACGAGCTGCTGCACGTGCTTCGGCGCGGAGCCGCCGGCGCCCGTCTCGAAGAGGCCGCCGCCGTTCATCAGCGGGACGACGGAGAGCATCTTCGCGCTGGTGCCGAGCTCCAGGATCGGGAAGAGGTCCGTCAGGTAGTCGCGGAGCACGTTGCCGGTGACGGAGATGGTGTCCTCGCCGCGGCGGATGCGCTCCAGGGAGAAGGCGGTGGCCTCCTGCGGGGTCATGATCTCGATCCGAAGGCCCTCGGTGTCGTGCTCGGCGAGGTACGTCCTGACCTTCTCGATGAGCTGCGCGTCGTGCGCGCGGTCCTCGTCGAGCCAGAAGACGGCCGGGTTGCCGGTCGCGCGGGCGCGGGTGACGGCGAGCTTGACCCAGTCCTGGATCGGCAGGTCCTTGGTCTGGCACATGCGGAAGATGTCGCCGGCGCCGACGGCCTGCTCCAGCACGGCGTTGCCGGCGGCGTCCACGACGCGGACGGTGCCGGTGGCGGGGATCTCGAAGGTCTTGTCGTGGCTGCCGTACTCCTCGGCCTTCTGCGCCATGAGGCCGACGTTGGGCACGGAGCCCATCGTGGCCGGGTCGAAGGCGCCGTTGGCGCGGCAGTCGTCGATGACGACCTGGTAGACACCGGCGTAGCTGCTGTCCGGGAGGACGGCGATGGTGTCGGCCTCGTTGCCGTCCGGGCCCCACATGTGGCCGGAGGTGCGGATCATGGCCGGCATGGAGGCGTCGACGATGACGTCGCTGGGGACGTGGAGGTTGGTGATGCCCTTGTCGGAGTCGACCATGGCGAGGGCAGGGCCCTCGGCGAGCTCGGCCTCGAAGGACTCCTTGATCTTCGCGCCCTCGGGCAGGGCCTCCAGGCCCTTGAGGATGCCGCCCAGACCGTCGTTCGGGGTCAGGCCGGCCGCGGCGAGCACGTCACCGTGCTCGGCGAAGGTCTTCGGGAAGAAGGCGCGTACGACGTGGCCGAAGATGATCGGGTCGGAGACCTTCATCATCGTGGCCTTGAGGTGCACGGAGAAGAGGACGCCCTCGGCCTTGGCGCGGGCGATCTGGGCGGTGATGAACTCGCGCAGGGCGGCGACGCGCATGACGGACGCGTCCACGACCTCGCCCGCGAGGACCGGGACGGACTCGCGCAGGACGGTGGTGGTGCCGTCGTCGCCGGCGAGCTCGATGCGCAGGGTGCCGGGCTCGGCGATGACCGCGGACTTCTCGGTGGACCGGAAGTCGTCGACGCCCATGGTGGCGACGTTGGTCTTCGAGTCGGCGGTCCAGGCGCCCATGCGGTGCGGGTGCGTCTTGGCGTAGTTCTTGACCGACGCGGGGGCGCGGCGGTCGGAGTTGCCCTCGCGCAGGACCGGGTTGACGGCGCTGCCCTTGACCTTGTCGTAACGGGCGCGGACGTCCTTGTCCTCGTCGGTCTTCGGGTCGTCCGGGTAGTCCGGGAGGGCGTAGCCCTGGGCCTGGAGCTCGGCGATCGCGGCCTTCAGCTGCGGGATGGAGGCCGAGATGTTCGGCAGCTTGATGATGTTGGCGCCCGGAGTGGTGGCCAGCTCGCCGAGCTCGGCGAGAGCGTCGTCGATGCGCTGGTCCTCACGGAGGCGCTCGGGGAAACCGGCGATGATCCGGCCCGCCAGGGAGATGTCCCGGCTCTCGACGGTGACACCGGCCTTGGAGGCGTACGCCTCGATCACGGGCAGGAACGAATACGTCGCCAGGGCCGGGGCCTCGTCGGTGTGTGTATAGATGATGGTCGAGTCAGTCACCCTGTGCTCCGCTCCACGTCTGCAACATTGCTTGACATCAAGATATCTCGTGGGCGGCGCGGGCTCGACAGGGCCCTGCCCCAGACCGGCCGGATCCCGCGCTACGGACGGCCCTCGGCCGGGATCTCCTCGCCGGGCGGTACGGGTCCGGGCGGGGTGCCGTCGCCGAAGGGGCGGCCGCCGAGCTGTTCGCGGTGGTGCGGGGTCAGCCAGCCGGAGAGGTCGGGGCCCGCGGGCACGATGCCGGTGGGGTTGATGCCGGTGTGCACCCGGTAGTAGTGCTGCTTGATGTGGTGGAAGTCGACCGTGTCCCCGAACCCGGGGGTCTGGTAGAGGTCCCTGGCGTACGCCCACAGCACCGGGTCCTCGGAGATTTTCCGGCGGTTGCACTTGAAGTGGCCGTGGTAGACGGCGTCGAAGCGGACCAGGGTGGTGAAGAACCGGATGTCGGCCTCGGTGATCGTGTCGCCGACGAGGTAGCGCCGGTCGGCGAGCCGTTCCGACGTCTGCTCAAGGCGGCGGAACAGCGCCTCGTACGCCTCCTCGTACGCCTCCTGGCCGTCCGCGAACCCGGCGCGGTAGACCCCGTTGTTGACGTCCCGGTAGATGCCCTCCATCACCTCGTCGATCTCCGCGCGCAGCGGCTCGGGGTAGAGGTCGGGCGCGCCGGGCCGGTGCAGGGCGGTCCACTCGGTGGCGAGGTCCAGGGTGATCTGCTGGTAGTCGTTGGTGACCAGCTTGCCGCTGGGCACGTCCACGATCGCCGGGACGCTGACGCCGCCCGGGTAGCCGCGCTCGCGGGCGTCGTACGCCTCGCTGAGGTAGCGGATGCCGAGCACCGGGTCCCGGCCGTCCGGGTCAAGCGTGAAGCGCCAGCTGCGGTCGTCCTGGAGCGGGTCGGTGACGGCGAGCGAGAGCGCGTCCTCCAGGCCGAGCAGCCGGCGGGAGACCAGGGCGCGGCTGGCCCAGGGGCAGGCCCGGCTGGCGACGAGCCGGTAGCGGCCCGCCTCGACGGGCCAGCCGTCGCGGCCGTCGGAGGTGATGCGGTCCGCGAAGTGGCTGCGGGAGCGCTTGAAGGGCTTGTGGCCGTACGAGCTGTTGCCGTCGGTGCCGGCGGAGTCGTTCATCGCGTTCTCCTCAGGAGGCGGCTGCGGGTGGGGAGTGCTGTGTACGGCGTCTGCCCCGTCGGCCGCCGCCCACGTCGGCGACCGCGACGAGCAGGGCGCCGACGACGAAGGCGACGGAGACGATGAGCCCGTGGTCGTACGCGTCGGACCAGCCGTCGCCGCCGACCTGGGCGAAGAACACCGCTCCGACGGCGGCGATCCCGATGGCGGAGCCGACGCGCTGCCCGGTCTGGAGGGTGCCGCCGGCGCTGCCCGCGGTGGCCACCGGCACCTCGGACAGGGTCAGGGTCTGGTTGGGGGCGATGACCAGGCCGCTGCCGAGCCCCGCGAAGAGCAGCGGGGCCGCCATCGCCCAGCCCGCGCCCCGGCCGGGCACCAGGTGGACGGCGAGCGCGGTGGCCCCGAGCCCGATGGCCACGGCGGCCAGGCCGACGACGACGAGGGGGCGGCCGAAGCGGCCGACGAGCCGGCCGCCGGGGCTCGCGGCGACGGCGGAGCCCAGGGCGAAGGGGGTGATGGCCAGACCGGCCTGGAGGGCGGTGTAGTGCAGACCGCTCTGGAGATAGAGGGTGGTGATGAAGAAGATCGAGGTGAATCCGGCGAAGTAGAGCAGGATGAGCAGACAGCCCAGCCAGTACGAGCGGACCTTGAAGAGCCGGAGGTCCACGACCGGCTGGGTGCCGCGCCGGCCGCACCGGGACTCCCAGCCGACGAACGCGGCGAGCAGCGCCACGGCCAGGATCAGCAGCAGCCACTTCTCGTCGCCGGGCCACTGGCGGGACTGGACGAAGGGCAGCAGCAGGGCCAGGACCCCGCTGCCGAGCAGCAGCACGCCGAGCGGGTCGAGGTCGCGCAGCCGGACCGGACCGGCGGACGGGGTGTCGGGCAGCAGGCGGCGGGCCAGCAGGAGGCAGACGAGACCCAGCGGCAGGTTGACGTAGAACACCCAGCGCCAGCCCTCCTCCGCTCCGGCCGCCTGGATCAGCAGGCCGCCGAGCAGCGGGCCGACGGCGGTGGAGATGCCGACCACCGTGCCGAACATGCCGAAGGCGCGACCGCGCTCCCGGCCCTGGAACATCTGCTGGATCAGGGCGGAGATCTGCGGCGAGACCATGCCGCCGGCCAGCCCCTGGACCAGCCGGGCGATCACCAGCCACATGCTGGACTGGGCGGCGCCGCAGGCCGCGGAGGACAGCGTGAAGAGCGTGAGCCCCGCCATGAACACGGCGCGCCGGCCCCGGGCGTCGCCGAGCCGCCCGGCCGGGATGAGGAACAGGCCGAAGGCCAGGGCGTAACCGGACAGGACCCATTGCAGGTCGGACTCCGGGGTGTGCAGCCCCTCCTTGATGGAGGGGAGCGCGACGTTGACGATCGAGACGTCCAGGAGGGTCATGAAGCCGGCGACCAGGCAGACGGCGAGCGCCTGCCACCGTCGCGGATCGGGCGTGTCGTGCCCGTCGGAACCCCGGTCCCCCGCGCTGTCTGCCATGGTTCGCACCCTAGGACGCGCGCCCGGATTCCTCATCCCGGCTGGTCCACCCGGCCGTGCCGCGTACGCGTGGTCGCGGGCCGGTTAGGGTACGGCGCATGCAGTCGTACACGATCGGGCAGGCGGCCCGGCTCCTGGGGGTCAGCCCCGACACCGCCCGGCGCTGGGCCGACGCGGGGCGCGTCGCGACCCACCGCGACGAGGGCGGCCGCCGCCTCATCGACGGCCGGGACCTGGCGGCGTTCTCCGTCGAGGTCGCGCAGAACGGGGCGGGCGACGAGGAGGTCTCGTACACCTCCGCGCGCAACGCGTTCGCGGGCATCGTGACCGCCGTGAAGCTGGGCGATGTGGCCGCGCAGGTCGAGATCCAGGCGGGGCCGCACCGGCTGGTGTCCCTGCTGACCAGGGAGGCCGTGGAGGAACTGGGCCTGGAGGTCGGTGTGCAGGCCACCGCCCGGGTGAAGTCGACCAGCGTGCACATCGACCGGGCCTAGGGCCTGTCCGGCGGATCTTCGCGGGACAGGCCCTAGGCGGTTCCCTTCTTGGCCGCGGCGAGGATCTTCGCCGTGGTGTGGAAGAAGCGGGTCGTCGCGTCGCGGCCCAGGACGCCTTCCTGGAAGCCCTTGAGGGCCGGTGCCTTGCCGTTGATCAGGTGCCAGACGACGAAGGCGTCGTGGTCGGTGTGGCCGATGATCTCCATGTCCTTCTTCGGGGAGAGCATCGGCAGGTCCAGATCCGACGGGATGCGCTCGGTCGTGAACACGACGCAGAGGCGGATGTCGTCGGTGACCGTGACGTCCTTGAACGGGTCGAGCGCGATGAGCGCCTCCAGCTCCGGAACCGTGCGCAGGCACACCGCGACGTCGTAGCCGAGGGCCCCGGCGAGATGGTCGCCGATCCGGGCGGCGAGTGCGGCCCGGTCGGTCTCCTCGGACTCGAAGAAGACGTTGCCGCTCTGAATGTAGCTGCGCACGGACGCCAGACCCAGCTCCGTGAAGAGTCCGCGCAGCCGCTCCATCTTCACGGAGCGGCCCGGCACGTTCAGCCCTCGGAGCAGCGCGATGTACAGCAAATCCGGTCACCTGTTCCTGCGGGAGGGGGCGCGGGGCGCGGCGGACGCCGACAGCGTAGTCCCGCCGTCTTCGCAGCGGCACGATCACGGCCTACGGTGGGAACGGTTCACGCCGTCCGGGTCCGACAGCTCTCCTGGGAGATTCCGTTGCGCATGCTGATCAACGTCCCCGAAACCGTGGTGGCCGACGCGTTGCGCGGAATCGCCGCCGCCCATCCCGAGCTGACCGTCGACGTGGAGAACCGGGTCGTCGTACGCCGGGACGCGCCCGTGGCCGGGAAGGTGGCCCTGGTCTCCGGCGGCGGGTCGGGGCACGAGCCGCTGCACGCCGGGTTCGTCGGGCCCGGGATGCTGTCGGCGGCGTGTCCGGGCGAGGTGTTCACCTCACCGGTGCCGGACCAGATGGTGCGGGCGGCGGCCGCCGTGGACAGCGGCGAGGGCGTGCTCTTCGTCGTCAAGAACTACACCGGGGACGTCCTCAACTTCGAGATGGCTGCCGAGCTCGCCGAGGAGGAGGGACTCCGCGTCGAGCAGGTGCTCGTGGACGACGACGTCGCGGTGACCGACAGCCTGTACACCGCCGGCCGCCGGGGCACGGGGGCCACCCTGTTCGTGGAGAAGATCGCGGGCGCGGCGGCCGACGAGGGCGCCGCGCTGGACCGGGTGGCCGCGATCGCCCGGAAGGTGAACGAGTCCTCGCGCAGCTTCGGCGTGGCCCTCAGCTCCGTCACGACCCCGGCGAAGGGCTCCCCCACCTTCGATCTGCCCGCCGGTGAGCTGGAACTGGGCATCGGCATCCACGGCGAACCGGGTCGGGAGCGGCGGGCGATGATGACCTCCGGGGAGATCGCTGACTTCGCCGTGAACGCGGTCCTGGACGACCTGCGGCCCAGTGGCCCGGTGCTCGCCCTGGTCAACGGCATGGGCGCGACCCCGCTGCTGGAGCTGTACGGGTTCGGCGGCGAGGTGGACCGGGTGCTGCGGGAACGGGGCGTGGTGGTCGCTCGTACGCTCGTGGGCAACTATGTGACCTCGCTGGACATGGCGGGCTGTTCGGTGACGCTGTGCCAGGTGGACGAGGAGCTGCTGCGGCTGTGGGACGCGCCGGTGGAAACGCCGGCGCTGCGCTGGGGACGCTGATCCGCACGTGACGGACCGAGGAGTGCATGTGCTCGACGCCGATTTCTTCCATCGCTGGATGACCGCGGCCGCCGTCCTGGTCGACCGCGAGGCGGCTCACTTGACGGAGCTGGACTCCGCGATCGGGGACGCCGATCACGGCAGCAATCTCCAGCGCGGGTTCGCCGCGGTCTCGGCGGCGCTGGCGAAGGAGCCGCCGCAGACCCCGGGGGCCGTGCTGGCGCTGGCCGGACGGCAGCTGATCTCGACGGTCGGCGGCGCCTCGGGCCCGCTGTACGGGACGCTGCTGCGGCGTACGGGCAAGGCACTGGGCGACGCGGCGGCCGTGTCCCCCGCCGATCTGGCGCGGGCGCTCGGCGAGGGCGTCGCGGCGGTGTCCCAGCTGGGCGGGGCGCAGGCCGGTGACAAGACGATGCTCGACGCGCTGCTGCCGGCCGTGGCGGCGCTGGGGAGCTCGTTCGCGGCGGGCCGGGACGCGGCGGCCTCGGGCGCCGAGGCGACCGTGCCGCTACGGGCGCGCAAGGGCCGGGCGAGCTATCTGGGCGAGCGGAGCATCGGGCACCAGGACCCGGGGGCGACATCGGCGGCGCTGCTGATCGCCGCGCTGGCGGACACGGCGGAGACGGACGGGGGCGCGGCGTGAGCGCGCAGGTGGGCATCGTGCTGGTCTCGCACAGCGGGGCGGTGGCCGAGTCGGTTGCGGAGCTGGCCCGGGGGCTGGCGGCGGGCGGGGCGACGGCTCCGGTGGCCGCGGCGGGCGGCACCGGGGCGGGCGGGCTCGGGACGAGCGCGGAGCTGATCGCGGAGGCCGCCCGGGCGGTGGACGGCGGGGCGGGGGTCGCCGTCCTGGTCGATCTGGGGAGCGCGGTCCTCACGGTCAAGGCGATGCTTGCGGAGGACGGCGAACTCCCGCCCGGGACACGGCTGGTGGACGCCCCGTTCGTGGAGGGCGCGGTGGCCGCGGTGGTCACGGCGTCGGCGGGCGGCGACCTCGACGCGGTGGAGGCGGCGGCCTCGGAGGCGTACGACTACCGCAAGGCGTGACCACCGGGTACCGCGCACACTTGGCGGTATGACGGCCGAGAAGACCACCCGCCGCAGCGCGGGCCTCCTGCTGTTCCGCACCGGTGCCGGGCGCGGCCTCGAAGTGTTCATCGGCCACATGGGCGGACCGTTCTGGACGGGGCGCGAGGAGGCCGCCTGGTCGGTGCCCAAGGGCGAGTACGGCCCCGATGAGGAGCCGAGTGCGGCGGCGCGCCGGGAGTTCGAGGAGGAGTTCGGGCATCCGGCGCCGGACGGGGCGTGGGTGGAGCTGGGCGAGGCGCGCCAGGCCAGTGGGAAGACGGTGACCGTGTGGGCGCTGGAGGGTGATGCCGATCCGGCGACGGCGGTGCCCGGCACGTTCGCGATGGAGTGGCCCCGGAAGTCGGGGACGCTGCGGGAGTTCCCGGAGATGGACCGGTTCGCCTGGTGCACGCCGGAGGAGGCGGCGGTGCGGCTGGTGAAGGGGCAACGGGTCTTCGTGGACCGGCTGCGGGAGCATCTGGCGGAGGGCGGGGCCTGAGGCCGGCCCCGCCCCGTCCGCCACGGCTCAGCTCTGCGGGAGGATGACCGCCCGGCCGTTGATCTTGCCGGCGTGCAGGCGCTCGTAGGCGAGCGGTGCCTCGTCCAGCGGGTACGTCTCGACGTGGACGTCCACCGCACCGGCGTGGGCGAGGTCGAGCACCTCGGCCAGTTCGGAGCGCGATCCCCAGTACGGGGCGGTGACCGTCGTGTTGAACGGAAGGGCGCCGAAGCCCACGGGCAGCGCTCCCCCGCCGATGCCGACGATGGTCACGTCGGAGTCGATGGCGGCCGCCGCGCCGGCGGTGGCGACGGTCGGCGGGGCGCCGACGAAGTCCAGGACGACCTGGGCGCCGATGCCGCCCGTCAGCTCACGGATGCGGGCGGCCGCGTGCTCGTCGGACAGGACGGTCTCGTGCGCCCCGACGGTGCGGGCGAGGGCGAGCTTGTCCTCGGTGACGTCGAGGGCGATGACCCGGGCGGAGGTCAGGGCGCGCAGCAGCTGGATCGCGACGTGGCCGAGGCCGCCGGTGCCGATGACGACGACGGTGGCCCCGGGCACCAGCTTCGGCAGGGAGCGCTTGATGGCGTGGTACGGGGTGAGGCCGGCGTCGGTGAGCGGCACGGTCCTCACGGGGTCGAGGTCGCCGATGGGCACCAGGTGGCGCGGGTCGTCCACGATCATGTACTCGGCCATGGCGCCGGGCGAGCCGAGGCCGGGCGGGTTGATGCCGAGCTCGGCGGCGCGCAGGCAGTAGTTCTCCTTGCCCTCGGCGCACTTCACGCAGGTGCCGCAGCCCCAGGGGCCGTAGACGGCGACGGACTGGCCGGTCTCCAGGCCGGTGACGCCGTCGCCGAGCGCGGCGATCGTGCCGACGCCCTCGTGGCCGAGGGTGAGCGGCAGCGGGTACGGGAACTGGTCCGCGGTCCAGCTCATCACGGCGATGTCGGAGTGGCAGACGCCCGCCGCCGTGACCTTCAGCAGCACCTGCCCGGGGCCCGGCTCCGGGTCGGGCACGGTGACGACCTCGGGTGCGGCGCCGATCTCGCGGTACTGAACTGCCTTCATGGGGTCCTCCTCGACCTCTGTGGCTTGTGTGTTGACCCCCGAAACCCCCGTTGTCCCCGTCCGCTCCCCCGCTCAGGAGGCGGAGTAGCCGCCGTCCACCAGGTGGTAGCTGCCGTGGATGAAGGAGGCGCGGTCGGAGAGCAGGAACGCGGCGAGCTCCGCGACCTCCTCGGACGTGCCCAGGCGGCCCGCCGGGTGCAGCGAGATCAGGTGGTCGCGGGCCGGCCCCTCCGTGTTCCGCAGCAGCGGAGTGTCGATGAAGCCGGGGCCCACCGCGTTGATCCGGACGTTCTGGGCTGCGTACTCAAGGGCGGCGGTCTTGGTGAGGCCGACGACGCCGTGCTTGGCGGCGACGTAGGCCGGCGAGCCGGCGAAGCCGTTGGTGCCCAGGATCGAGGACATGTTGACGATCGCGCCGCCGCCCGCGGCGACGATGGCGGGCAGTTCGTAGCGCATCGAGTAGAAGACGCCGCTGAGGTTGGTCGCGACGACCCGGTCCCAGTCCTCGACGGCGTACGCACCGGTCGGGCTGCTGGGGCCGCCGATGCCCGCGTTGTTCACGGCGAGGTGCAGGGCGCCGAAGGCGTCGACGGCGAACCGCACGCCCGCCTCGACGGACGCGGGGTCGGTGACGTCCATGGCCACGGCGGCGGCCCGGCCGCCGGCGCTCTCCAGCGCGGCCGCGGCCTCGCGGGCGCTCGCCTCGTTGTAGTCGGCGACGACGACCGAGGCGCCCGCGCCGGCGAGCCGGTGGGCGAGGGCCAGGCCGATGCCGGAGGCCCCTCCGGTGACGAGGGCGGTGCGGCCGGCGAACTCCTGGTCGGCGGGGGTGGTGGTGCTCATGATGTGCCGTTTCCTTCCGTGGTGCTGGTGGTGCTGTGCGGCGCGGGGCCGGTGAAGAGTTCGCCGGCCAGGGCGTCGAAGGCCCTTTCCACGAGCCGGGGCAGCTCGTCGGGGCGGTTTCCGCGGACCCAGGCGGCCTGGGCGGCGAGGAGGGCGCCTGCTCCGGCGGCGACCGTGACGGCGGGCCGCAGGTCGCTGAGGGGGTCGGTGCCGAGCCGGTCCGCGACGATGGCGACCGAGTCCGCCTGGGCGTCCACCCGGATGTGGTGGAAGGCCGCGTAGAGGGTCGGTTCGCGCTCGGCGAGGACCAGCAGCTCGTAGATGCGCGGGCGGCGGTGCCAGGCCGGGACCCCGGGGTCCGCGAGCCAGTCCTGGACGGCCCGGCGGTACGCGGTGAGCGGGGGCTCCTCGGCCGGGCGGGCGCGCAGGGCGTCGTTGATGCGGTCGCCGTCGCCCCGGACCGAGTCCAGGACGGCGTCCTCCTTGCTCGCGAAGTACCGGCTGAAGGTGCGGCGGTCCAGGTCGGCGCGTTCCGCGATCTCCTCGACCGTGACCTCCCTGAGCCCCCGGTCGAGCACGAGCTCGAACGCGGCCCCGGCCAGCGCGTCCCGGGTCCGGCGGGCCTTGCGGCCCCGCCTGTCCGGAATCTTCTGTTCCGCTTGCATGTCTTTCACCGTACACCCGAAAATGTCCCGGCGCGACAGAAGTCTCGCCGGGACATGCAATGCCTGGTGTGTGTGCCGGTTACCGCCCGCTGAGCGCCTCGGTGGACCGCATCGCCTCGTACACCGTCGGCTCGGCCGGGACGGAGGCCGACTCGGCGACCCGGCTCAGGGCCAGTACGGCGATGTCGTCGCGCCGTACGCCGCCGGAGAACTCCTCCAGGTCGTTTCCGAGCGCGTCGAGCAGCTCCCGGGGGCCCTGGCGTGCCCAGCGGCTCAGCCGGGCGTCGAGCGGATAGAAGCGTCCCTCGGCGTCGCGGGCCTCGGTCACCCCGTCGGTGAACATCAGGAGCGTCGCGCCGGACGGGAAGTCGAGCCGCTCCGCGGTGCGGCTCTCGCTGCTGAGTTCCGCCATGCCCAACGGTACGGAGGTCCGGCGCAGCGGCACGGTGACGGCGACCCCGTCGTGCACGAGGCGGGGCGGCAGGTGGCCGCAGTTGACGGCCTGCGCCCGGCCGTCGCCGTCGAATCCGAGGACGAGCGCGGTCACGAAGCGTTCCGTTTCACCGGTCTGGGCGGCGAAGGCGTTCTGCCGGGCGACGGCGTCCTCCAGCCGGTCCACGACACCGATGAGGGAGGGTTCGCGGATGGCCGCCTCGCGGAACGCGCCGAGGACGGCGAAGCCCACACCGATGGCGGGGAGCCCCTTGCCCTGGACATCGCCGATGATCACGCGGGTGCCGTAGGGCGACTGCACGACCTCGTAGATGTCCCCGCCGACCAGGTGGTCCTCCTCGATCGGCGTGTACGAGCCGTGGGCGGTGATCTGGTCGGTGGGAATGGGCAGCGGGCGCAGGATCTGGCGCTGGAGGGCGACGGCGGCGGAGCGGAGTCGGGCGACCTCGATGGCGTGCCGGATGCGCAGGACGCAGGCCCCGATACCGAGGAGACACGCCAGGACGGTGAAGACCACACTGCTCGCGATGTCCCAGTTGCTCCCCCCGGCCACCAGGCGCGAGGCGACGGCCACCGCCATGACGAAGGCGGCGACACCGGTGGTCTGGGCGATCGTGCCGAAGACCGAGACGAAGGCCGGTACCACCACCAGGAGGGGCACCAGCCGCAGATCCTGGCCCGTCAGTACGTCCAGGCAGACGATCGCGGCGGTCAGTAGGGCCAGCGCGCCGAACAGCACCCCGTTCCCGACCCGGGGGGCGCGCACGGCGGCCTCTCCGAGGTCGGTGCCGGGAAGCGTCACGCGGGGCGCGGGCCGGCTCAGGAGTCCGAACGTCAAGGCCCTCTCCTTCCGGGATCGACCGGCCGGATGCCGGCGCCTGCCTCCATTCGACCCGGTCAGGGGGGTGGCGCACACGAGGCTTACGGCCCCGGGGGCCCTGCCGAAGGTCCCGGAAAGCGCGGAGACACCGCCCCGCGCCCTCTCAGCGCGCCGCCACGGGCACCCCGGCCGGCACGAGGGCGGCCAGGAATTCGATCCGCCGCCGGAGCTCGAAGCCCAGCGACTCGTAGAGCCGGACGGCTCCGGTGTTGGCGGCGGCCGCGTGCAGGAACGGGGTCTCGCCGCGCTGCCGGATCTCGTGGGCGACGGCGCGCACGAGTCCGCCGCCGAGCCCCTGGCCGCGTACCGACTCGTCGGTGCAGACGGCGCTGATCTCGCTCCAGCCCGGCGGGCGCATGCGCTCACCGGCCATGGCGACGAGCACCCCGTCCCGGCGCACCCCGAGGTAGGTGCCGAGCTCCACGGTCCGGGGCTCGAAGGGTCCCGGCCGGGTGCGGGCGACCAGGTCGAGCATCTCGGGTACATCGGCGGGGCCCAGCCGGACCGCTTCGGGAAGGGGCTCCGCGGCCACGCCCGCGTCGACCAGCTGGACACCGCCGGCATGGAAGGTGATCTCCCAGTCGGCGGGCGGGGGCTCCCGGAACGCGGTGATCGTGACGGCTCCGCCCGGCCCGGTCAGCGCCGCCACGTCGGCCCAGTCGGCGGGCCCGGGGTCCGGCGGGAGGGCGACCCAGGGGGCGACCGCGGACGGGTAGCGCAGCACACGGCCCCGGCGCTCGGCGAAGTGGGCGTGCGGTCCGCGCAGCGCGCTGCCGACCGGGTCGTCCAGCGGGTGGCCCGGGTCCGGGTGCGTGGTCACGCGGTCACCTCGATCACGGTCTTGCCCAGGGCGTGGCCGTCCTCCACCGCGCGCAGCGCGTCGGCCGCCCGGTCGAGGGGCACCGTCCGGGTCACGTGGGTGCGCAGGACCCCTTCGACGGTGAGCCGCGCCACCTCGTCGAGGACGGCGGCGGTACGGGCCCGCCGGACGGGTTCCCCGCCGAGCTCGGTCACCAGGGGCTTGCCGCCGGCGCTGATGAGCGCGGCCGGGTCGGTCAGGGAGGCCGCCTCGCGCAGGGTGTCGCCGCCGACCAGGTCGAAGACGGCGTCCACGCCCTCGGGGGCGGCCGCCCGCACCCGGTCGGCGAGGCCTGGGCCGGACGGAATGTGCTCGGCGCCCAGGGACTCCACGAAGTCCTTCTTGGCCGCGCTCGCGACGCCGAGGACCCGGAGGCCCGCGTGGCGGGCGAGCTGGACGGCAGCGCTGCCCACGCCGCCGCCGGCCCCGGTGACCAGGAGCGTGGCGCCGGGGGCGAGGTCCAGCTGGTGCAGCCCGTCGTAGGCGGTGGCGGCGGCGACGGGCAGGACCGCCGCGTCGGTGAAGGACAGGGCGGCCGGCTTGTGGGCGGTGACCGCGACGGGCATCAGCGTGTACTCGGCGTACCCGCCGGTCAGCGGATTGCCGAACACCGCGTCGCCGGGCGCGAAGCCCTCCGCTCCGGGGCCGGTCTCCACGACGGTGCCGGCGGCCTCGCTACCGAAGACGGCCGGGAACGGCAGCGGCTCGCTGCCGGGCCGCGTGTAGCCGGTGCGCAGCTTCCAGTCGACCGGGTTGACGCCCGCCGCGCGGACGGCGACGAGCAGTTCGCCGGGGCCGGGTTTCGGCCGTTCCAGATCGGCGAAGCCCTCCACCTCCGGCCCGCCGTTGCGGGTGAACACGTACGCCTTCGACATGAACTCCTTCTCCCCTGTTCCGTGCGGCTGCGCCCGCCTGACGGGCGCCCCAGCTGCGGCAAGGACGGGTGGCGCCCGGGTATTCCCGTACCGTCGATTTCGACTCAATCACGGCCCGGCACGCGCCGGCCGGCCCCTGCGGCGGGCCGTCCTGTGGCACGCTGAGGGCGGCCGTCCCACCGGGCTCCCCCGTACCGGTGGGGCGGTCTCGCGTCGTTACGGGCCCGCGCCCCGTTCCGGTCAGTCGCCGTCCCGCTCGGGGGCCCGGCCCGCGAAGTAGGTGGCGATCATGTCCTCCTCGCCGTGTCCGGCGGCCTCCGCGCGCTCGAAGCGGGCGGCCGACGCGGCGGCGAGGTCCAGCCGGACACCGGCCTGGGCGGCCGCGTCGAGGATGAGGCGGGTGTCCTTGAGGGCGGTGGACAGGGCGAAGCTCGGCGTGAGGTCGCCGTCCAGCACGGCGGCGGACTTGGCCTGGAGGTAACCGGAGTCGAGCGGCCCGCCCTTCACGAGGCCCAGGAACGTACGCGGGTCGACACCCAGCCCTTCGGCGAGGTTCAGGCACTCCGCCACGCCGCCGACCATGTTGACGACCCAGGCGTTGACCACGAGCTTCAGCCGGGACGCCGCTCCCGGCTCCTCTCCGGCCCAGACCGTGCGCTGCCCGATCGCGTCCAGCACCGGTTCGACCACCGGGCGGGCGGCCTCCGGGCCGGAGAGCAGGACGGTCAGCGCGCCCTGTTCGGCGGGCTGCCGGGTGCCGACGACCGGGGCGTCGAGGTGGATCAGCCCGAGGTCGGCGGCGCGCTGGGCCAGCTCGACGGCCCCGTCCGGGCCGACCGTGGAGGTCTGGAGCAGCACCTGGCCCCGGTCCAGCCCGTCGGACGCGGCGGTGAGCGC
This sequence comes from Streptomyces sp. NPDC097595, assembly GCF_044761525.1. Classification (NCBI taxonomy): domain Bacteria; kingdom Bacillati; phylum Actinomycetota; class Actinomycetes; order Kitasatosporales; family Streptomycetaceae; genus Streptomyces; species Streptomyces sp. NPDC097595. The sequence goes on from NZ_JBIWCN010000005.1 coordinate 297,585, forward strand.
GGCGGCGACGGCGGTGGTGTCGGTGAGCGCGGTGAGCACGACATGGGCGCCGCGCACGGCCTCGGCCGCCGTCTCGGTGACGGTCGCGCCGTCGGCGGCGAGCGGGGCGGCCTTGGCCTGGGTGCGGTTCCAGGCCCGGACCTCCAGACCGGCGCGGAGCAGGCTGCGGGCCATGGCCGCGCCCATGATCCCGGCGCCGAGAACGGCGACGACCGGGCGCTGGGGTGCGGCGGGGACTGCTGAAGTCATGGGGTTCCCTTCGTCGGCCGCGCTCCGGAGGGCGCGGCGGCTTCGGCTTCTCAGGGTTGCCGCAGCGCGCCTTCCAGCACGGCGGCGTGTACGGCTCTGGCGAGTCGCGCGCCCCAGCGGGAGCGCGGACCGGCGAACGGTTCGGCGGCGCCGGTCTCCGGCCCCGGTTCGGGCGCGGCGAGGCAGACGGCGTCCGTGGGGGTGCCGGAGCAGTCGAGTCCGGCGTCCAGGAGCGCCTGCACCTTGGCCTCCGTGGCGGTGGCCACGGCGTTGACCAGGGCGGCGTCGGACAGCGGCACCGGGAACGTCACCACGATGTTGACGGTGCCGGGGCGCGGCGGTCCGCCGGTGCCCTCGGCCGGTGCGGCGGCCCAGCCGCGTACGCCCAGACCGCAGGTGGCGGTGGCGTGCACGTCCTCGTCGTCGGCGGTGGTGTACGCGGTGACGTCGGCGGCGGTCATGAGGCCGGCGCCGGGGCCGGTGAGATGTGCGGCGGCGGCGATCTCGGCGAGGTGGCGGTCCGGGTCCATGCGGGGGTACCCGCCGGGCACCTGCGCGTTGAGGATCCACGCGCGTGGACCGATGCCGCCGCCCAGGACCGCGCTGCTGCACACCCGCCAGCCGGGGCCGAGGCGCCACACGAGGTGGTGCAGCTCCGCGCCGTCCTCGCGCCGGGCGAGCAGCTCGCCGCGTTGTGCGGGGAGCCGGATGCGTACGGAACGGATGGGGCACCCCCGGGTGGCGCGGCGGGACGCCGGTCGGCGTGGACCCCTTGATCATATGGGGCGGGACCGGGGCGTCCGGGGCCGGTCCGTTCACCCGGATGGCGTAACGGGCGCGGAAGCCGCGCAACCGCGTCAGGCGGGGGCTGCGCCGGTCGGAGGCGGACACGGCGCGCCGCCCCCGGTGGCCGGGCGGTTGCAGCGTCCATCCGGGTGAGGCGCGATGGAATCCGGACGCGCCTTCTCTGCTGGACCCACCCACAGGACGCGCCCGGGCGAGGAGGATTCGGATATGGGAGCCGCTGACGGTTTCACGGATTCCGGAGAGCTCGACGGCCTGACGGTGTACGACACCGAGGGCGAGAAGATCGGCAACGTGGGCCGCGTGTATGTCGACGACAACACCGGCCGCCCGGACTGGATCACGGTGAAGACCGGCCTGTTCGGCATGAAGGAGAGTTTCGTGCCTCTCGCCGGAGCCCGTCGAGTGGGCTCCGACCTGCACATCTCCCACGGCAAGGACCAGGTCAAGGACGCCCCCCGGGTGGACGCGGACGCGCATCTGTCCGTGTCCGAGGAGGAGGAGCTGTACCGGCACTACGGCCTGACCAGGAACACCCGGGGCAACCTGGGCGACAAGTCCGGGACCACCACCACGGGCACCGGCACCATGGGCGCGGCCGGGACCGGCGCGGCGGCCGGGGCCGGAGCGGGGGCCGGGGCCATGGGCGCGGCCGGCACCTCCGGCACGGACCGCACGCAGTCGGCCGGCACCGGCAGGCACCGGGACACCGAGGCGGCGGGCACGGGCGCGGGACGTCCGCTGGCCGGAGCCGGCGCGGGCACCCGGTCCGGGGCCGACCTGGGCGGCAAGGAGGAGATGATCCGCTCCGAGGAGCAGCTGCACATCGGCACCGAGGAGTACGAGAGCGGCAGGGCCCGCCTGCACAAGTACGTCGTCACCGAGAACGTCACGCGCAGCGTCCCGGTCTCGCACGAGGAGGTACGGGTGGTCCGTGAGCCGCTGCAGCCGGGCGACAAGACGACGCGCGCGGGCGACCTGACGGAGCAGGACGTGGAGGTGACCCTGCACGCGGAGCGCGCCACGATGCGCAAGGAGACCGTCCCGGTCGAGCGCGTCCGGATGGAAACCCAGAGGGTGACGGAGCAGAAGGAGGTCTCCGCCGAGCTGCGCAAGGAGCAGATCGACTACGCGGACGGCACCACCAAGGGCGGAAAGGACATGGGCGGCAAGGACATGGGTGGCAAGGACACCGGCGGCGACATGGGCCGAGGACGCCACCGCTGACCCCCCGCCGGCATGACTGCCGCACCGCACCACAAGCGAAGGGCGGACCCGCCCGACGGGTCCGCCCTCTCGTGTGCCCCGGGCCGTCAGGGCAGGAAGCGCACCGAGGGCCGCCCCTGCGGGCCGTCCGGGGTGACGACGGACCGCACCCGGTAGACGTCCTCGATCAGCTCCTCGGTGACGACCTGCGCGGGGGTCCCGCCCGCAACCGCCCGCCCGCCGCTCAGCACCACGATCCGGTCGCAGAACATGGCGGCCAGATTGAGGTCGTGCAGGGCGACGACGGCGGTCAGCGGGAGCGAGGCGACCAGGGCGAGCAGTTCCAGCTGGTGCTGGATGTCCAGATGGTTGGTCGGTTCGTCCAGGAGGAGTTCGCGCGGTCGCTGGGCGAGCGCGCGGGCGATCTGGACGCGCTGGCGCTCCCCGCCGGACAGCGTGTGCCAGGACTGGTCGCGCCGGCCGGTGAGCCCGGTACGCTCCAGCGCCTCGTCCACCGCCGCCGCGTCCGCCTCCGTCGGTGCCGACCAGGCGCGCCGGTGCGGGATGCGGCCCAGGCGTACGACGTCCAGGACGCTCAGCTCGTCCTGGGTGGCGGCGTGCTGGTCGACCACCGCGACCCGCTGGGCCACCGCGCGGCGGCCGACGCCGGGCAGCGGTTCGCCGTCCAGCGTGACGACGCCCGTGTGCGGGGCGAGGACCCCGGCGAGGATGCGCAGCAGCGTGGACTTGCCGGAGCCGTTGGGGCCGATGAGGCCCACGGTGGTGCCGGGCTCCGGGGCGAGGGTCACGCCGTCCAGGAGGAGGCGGCCGCCGGCTTCCCGGGCGACCCGTTCGGCCCGCAGGCCCTCGGCCGTCGTCCCGGTCATGCGGGCCGCCTGGTGCGGTAGAGGACGGCGACGAAGGCGGGCACGCCGATGAGGGCGGTGACGACGCCCACCGGGACCTCCTGGGGGTCGAGGACGGTCCGGGCGAGCGTGTCGACCCAGACGAGGAAGACGGCCCCGGCGAGCGCGGTGACCGGCAGCAGCCTGCGGTGGCCCGAGCCGGTGAGGGCGCGGGCGGCGTGCGGCAGGACCAGCCCGACGAAGCCGATGGCCCCGGCCGAGCTGACGAGCGCGGCGGTGAGCAGCGCGGTCGTGCAGAGCAGCACGGTCCGCACGCGGGCGACGTTCACCCCGAGGGCGGCGGCCGCGTCCTGCCCGAAGGCGAAGGCGTCGAGCGTACGGGCGTGGCCCAGGCAGATCAGCAGGCTGACGGCGAGGACGGCGGAGCAGACCCACACATCGGTCCAGCCGACCCCGCCGAGCGAGCCGAGCAGCCAGAACAGCACGCCCCGGGTCTGCTCGGCGTCGGCGGCCGTCATGACGACGAACGAGGTCAGCGCCGAGAACAACTGCATGGCGGCGACGCCGGAGAGCACGACCCGGTCGGTGGAGCCGCCCAGGGTGTGGCTGAGCAGCATCACCAGCGCGAAGGAGCAGAGCGCTCCGATGAACGCCCCGGCCGGCAGCGTCACCGCTCCCCCGCCGACGCCGAGCACGACGACCAGGACCGCGCCGGTGGACGCGCCGGAGGAGACGCCGAGGACGAAGGGGTCGGCCAGCGGGTTGCGCAACAGGGACTGCATGACGGTCCCGCAGACCGCGAGTCCCGCCCCGCAGACGGCGGCGAGCAGCGTACGCGGCATGCGCAGGTTCCAGATGATGCCGTCGCGGATCGGGCTGAGCCGGACCTCGCCGATGCCGAGGTGGGCGGCGACGGCGGACCAGACGTCCATGACGGAGATCCGGGCCGGTCCGATGGTGACGGCGACCGCGACGGACAGGGCGAGCAGCACGAGGCCGCCGGTCCACAGGAGGCCGCCGCGCAGTCCGCGCAGCCGGAGGCGTGCGGCATCCGGGGTCTTTGCGGGAGGCGCCTCGTCGGGTGGGGCGGTGAGCCGGTCGGTGGCCGTCACCCCGCGAGCCCGAAGTCGCGCAGCCCGGCGGCCACCAGCTCCACGCCCTCGACCGTGCGGATGGTCGGGTTCATGGCCTGGCCGCTGAGCAGGACGTAGCGCTTGTGGCGTACGGCGTCCATCTTCTTCGTGACCGGGTTGGACTCCAGGAAGGCGATCTTCCCGGCGGCGCTCTCGGCGGTCTGGGACTTGCGGGTGAGGTCGCCGATGACGAGGACGTCCGGGTTGCGGTCGGCGACGGTCTCCCAGTTGATCTGGGGCCATTCGTCGTGCGTGTCGTCGAAGGCGTTCTTCAGGCCCAGCTCCCGGGTCATGATGCCGGGCGCCCCGCAGCAGCCCGCCAGATAGGGGGACTCGGAGTTGGCGAACCAGTACATGACGGAGGTGCCGGACGCGTCGATGCCGTCGGCGGCCTTCCGGATACGGTCCTGGAGCCGCGCGACCAGCTTCTCGCCGCGCTCCGGCACGCCGAACACCCGGGCCAGCTCGCGCACTTCGGTGTAGACGCTGTCCATGGTGAGGGCGCCGGTGCGGACGCCGTCGCCGTCCTTGGTGTTGTCCTTGGCGGTGCAGTCGGCGGGCGCGACATAGGTGGGGACGCCCAGCTTCTCGAACTGCTCGCGCGGGGCGACGCCGCCCTTGGCGAGGGTCGACTCGAAGTCGGCGGCGACGAAGTCGGGCTCCTGGTCGAGGACCTTCTCGGAGGAGGGCCGGTTGTCGGCGATCCTCTTCACGCCCGCGTTGGCCTTCTCCAGGCCCTTCATCACCGGGTCCGTCCAGGTGGCGGTGGCGGCGATCCGGTCCTGGAGACCGAGCGAGAGCAGGATCTCCGTCGTGCCCTGGTCGACGGAGACCGCGCGCCGGGGTGCGGCGTTCACGGTGACGGTGCGCCCGCAGTTCTTGAGCGTGACCGGATAGCCGTCCGCCTTGCCCGCTGCGTCGGCCTTCTCGGACGGGGACCCCCCGCAGGCCGTCAGCAGCAGGAGTGCCGTGGTGAGCAGGGCGGCGGAACGGACGGGGCCTATGAACGGCACGGGGTATACCTCGGCGTCTCTGGGCCCATGCGCGGGGCCCGCTGTACGGTCCGCCGCCCGGTCCCGGACGGCGGTCGCCAGCAGGTCTTCGGACTCGGGTTCGTCCGGGCGGGACGCCTTCCCGGGAGACGCCGGGTCTCCCAGTGGCCGTGGCCCCGCCCGTCCCCCTCACCGCTGCGCGTCAGTTCCGGATTCGCACCGGATTCCCTGACCCCTACGTGGAGTTCGACTGGCTCCGGGGAAGCTATCACGGGCGTCCGCGCAGCTCAGAGCCGCCCCCAGGGGCTCATGGACGTTGCAGGGCCACCACCGCGTTGTGCCCGCCGAAGCCGAAGGAGTGGCTGACGGCCCGGCGGACGGGCCGTACCAGCGGCACCTTGGTGACGCAGTCGATGTCGAACCCGGGCGCGGGTGCGTCCAGGTTGGCGACCGGCGGGATCACCCCGCGCTGGAGGGTGAGGATCGTCAGCCCCGCCTCGATCGCCCCGGCCGCGCCCATGCAGTGCCCGAGCACGCCCTTGGGGGCGGTGACGGGCGGGCGGTGCGGGTACACCCGGCTGATCAGCGCGGCCTCGGCGGCGTCGTTGCGCAGGGTCGCGGTGCCGTGCGCGTTGACGTGCTCCACCTCGTCGGCCCGCCAGCCCGCGTCGCGCAGGGCGGCCTCGACGGCGGCCCGGGCGATCCGCCCGTCGGGGTGCGGGCTGGTGGGGTGGTGGGCGTCCGTGGTGGCGCCGGTGCCGGCGAGCAGGGCCCGGGGTTCGGCGCCCCTGGCCTCCGCGTCGGCGGCGCGTTCCAGCACCATGACGGCGGCGCCCTCACCCATGACGAGTCCGGCGCGGTCGGCGGCGAAGGGCCGGCTGAGCCGGGACAGGTCGCCGTCCGCGAGGGCGGCGGCCCCGGACCGGGCGAAGCCGGTCATGGCGATCGGGAAGAGCGTCGACTCGGTCGCCCCCGCGATGGCCACGTCGCACTGCCCGGAGGCCAGCAGGTCGCGGGCGACGGACAGCGCGGTGACGCCGGACGAGCAGGCCGTGCAGGGGGCCATGCTGGGGCCGGTGGCCCGCATCTCGATCGCGATCTCGGCGGCGGGCATGTTGGGGATGGTCAGCAGGACCCCGGCGGGCGAGGTCGCCTCCGGGCCCTTCCGCTCCAGGACCAGCGCCTGGTCGGTGAGGTGCGCGGAGCCCCCGCTGCTGGTGCCGACGACGACCGCGACGCGGCTGCCGTCCCAGCCGGCCGGGTCGAGCCCGGCGTCGGCGACGGCCTCCCGGGCGGCCAGGACGGCGAACTTGACGTACCGGCCCATCCGGAAGGCGGTACGACGGCCGATCTCGGCGTCCAGGTCGATGCCGTCGACCACGCAGGCGAAGCCGATCGCGCACCCGGCGAGCGCGGGAACGGTGCGCGCCGGGCTCACGGCGGCGCACACCCCCTGCCAGGTGGACTCGGTGTCGTTGCCGACCGGGGTGATCATGCCGAGCCCGGTGACGGCGATGGCCGGTGTCCTCATCGGACGCCGGCCGACGCGTGGAGGTGGGCCGTGAGCTCGGCGAGAGTGGTCCCCCGGGTCAGGGCGCCGGTGTCCAGCTCGACCCCGGTGGTCTCCCGGAGGACGACGGCGAACTCGGCGGCCGCGAGGGAGTCCATGTCCAGGCTGTCCATCGTGGAGTCCGGAAGGATCTCGGCCACGGGCACCTTGAAGGTACGGCTGAGTACATCGGTGATGCGGGGGTGGATCGTGCTCATGGTCTCCCTTTCCTCATGCCCATCCGGCGGGGTGCCCGGCGCCGGCGCGCACGGCCCCGACGCCGGAACAACTGAGCAGCGTCGCTCCGGTTACGCCTTGCGGCGAACCGATTCGCCAACGCCCGTCCGGGACGCCCCGGACCATCGCGCGAACACGGCGACGGTCGTCCAGTAGGCGAGGAGGACGGCCCCCGCCCCGAGCCCCCGCACGGCCCGTGCCGCACGGCGTGTCCGAGTGCCCCTCATCGGCCCGCCTCCATGTGCCAGTGGGCCTCCGGATCGTCGTACGCCTCGGCGTAACCGGCGCCGGTGATCGGCCAGTCGGCGAGCAACTCGTCGGGGAAGGCGAAGGAGTCGGCGAGCCCCGGGAGGTGGGGGGCCACCGCCTCGATGAGCCGTTCCGTGTGGTCCGTCAGCGCCTCCGCCTGACTGGTGCTCAGATGGCCGGCCGCGAGCAGGTCACCGCTGTCGCGCGCGACCCGGCCCAGGGCGAACAGCCGGGCCAGCTCGCCGAGCCGGTCCCGGTCCGCCCCGGCGGGCAGCGCCTCGACGGCCTCCGCGTACGCCTCGGCCGCCTGCCGGCAGGCGTGCGCCTCGACCCCGCGCAGCGCCGGGCCCGCCGCCGCGTTCCAGCGGCCCAGCGGGTCGCCGTGCGCCATCCCGGCCGCCCGGGCCCCGGCGCGCGCGAACCACAGCTCCTCGGCGCACCCCAGGAGCCGGACCAGGAACCGGAGGTCGGTGAGGTCGCCGTGGGCCGGGGCGGCGGGCTCGTACGCGGGGCGGTCGGCGAGCAGGGCGGCGGCGGCCCTGGCGTGGACGGCGAGGTTGTCGCCCTCGGCGGTGATGGCGCCCTCGACGCCGGTGACGAGCGCGGCCATCCCGTTGTTCTCCAGGAGGCCCTGGGCGCCGCAGCGTTCCCGGGACTCCACGATCACCGCCCTGGCCTGCCAGGTGATCCAGCCCTTGGCGATGTCCACAAGGCGCTCGGCCGCCTCCCGCCCGGCCTCGGGCCCCGCCTGGGCCGCCTCCCAGCGGTCCAGGACGCGGCGGTGCAGCAGGCTCATGGCGAAGACCGTGGCCATGGCTTCGGCGAGCGGCCCGTGGTGGGTGCGGTACGCGAGCACCGGCAGCCGCGCCCCGCGTCCGGCGGAGACCTGGCGGTGGCCGCCGTACCGCACCGCGACGGCCAGCGTGGCTCGCGCGGAGCCGACGGCGCTGGCGCTCATGGAGATCCTGCCGGTGACGACCCGGGCGATGGAGGCGAGGAAGCGGCGCCTGCGGCCCTCGATGGCGCTGCGGAACTCCCCGTCGTCGTCGATCCGCCCCTGCGGGCCCGTCAGCAGCGCCTCGCGTCCCACGAAGACGTGGTCGAACGAGGTGAGGCTGTGGTCGACGGGGCTGCCCATGCGGGCGGGCAGCCTGCGCACCCGTACGCCCGGCAGCGGCCCGGTGGCGTCGGTGAGCGGCACAAGCAGCAGGAACACCCCCCGGTCGGCCCCGCCGGCCAGCAGCCGCGCGGCGACGAGCCCCGTCTTGGGGCCGCCGGGCTGCCCGGTGTTGGGCATGAACTTCTGCGCCCCGCAGTGCGGGGTGTGCAGCACGAATCCGTCGCGTACGGGGTCGTAGGAGGCGGTCGTCTCGACGGCCGCCGCGTCGTTGCCGTGCGCCACCTCCGTACACAGGAAGGTTCCGGTACGCCGCAGCGCCAGGAAGTCCGACAGGTCGCGGGGGCTGTCGGCGATGTGGTCCAGGAGGCTGCCGAGGAAGAGGTTGTAGTGGATGCCCGCGATGGTGGCGAGCGCCGGGTCGACCGGGGCGAGCCACTCGTGCAGGGCCGCCAGCGCCCGGAAGTCGGAGGCCGGGCGGGCGGCGCTGTCCAGGGAGTCGTTGAGGGTGCGCAGTCGTGCGTACGCGCGGGCGAGCCGTTCGTCCGGGGTGCCGCCGGCGGCAGGGCCGGGCGGCAGCCGGAACGGTTCGGTGGCGACGAGCCGCCGCCAGAAGCCGTGCTCGCGGCGGGCATCGGCGCCGAGGAGTACGGAGGTGAGCGGGCGCGCGAGGGGATCGGCGCCGGTGAGCGTGGTGGTCATACAAGGCTGAACGACCGGCGTACGGTCAGGACACCGCGCTCGTGCAGATGTTCACCGGCCGGAGGGGCGAACCCGTTCGAAGCAGAGGGCGACGTTGTGCCCGCCGAAGCCGAAGGAGTGGCTGACGGCCCGCTCGACGCGCAGGCGGCGCGGCTCCTTGGTGACGCAGTCGATGTCCCAGTCGGCGGGCGGCGCGTCCAGGTTGGCGACCGGCGGGACGACCCCGTGTTCGAGGGTGAGCACGGTGGCGGCGGCCTCGATCGCGCCGGCGGCGGCCAGCGTGTGCCCGAGGACGCCCTTCGGGGCGGTGACCGGGGGCCGGTGCGGGAAGAGCCCGGCGATCAGCTCGGCCTCCATCGCGTCGTTCAGCGGGGTCGAGGTGCCGTGCGCGTTGACGTGGCCGACGTCATGGGCGGCCCAGCCCGCCGCGTCCAGGGCGGCCTCGACGGCGCGCCGTGCGCCGTGGCCGCCGGGGTCGGGCGCGGTCGGGTGGTGGGCGTCCGTGGCGGCCCCGGTCCCGGCGAGCACGGCCCGCACCCGGGCGCCCCGGGCCGCCGCGTGCGCGCCGCGTTCCAGGACGAGCACGCCGGCGCCCTCGCCGAGGACGAAGCCGTCGCGGTCGGGCGCGAAGGGGCGGGATGCGGCGGCCGGGTCGCCGGTGCGGGTGGACAGCGCGCCCAGCTGGGCGAAGGCCGCGGCGACCAGGGGCGTCAGGACGGATTCCGCGCCGCCCGCGACGACGAGGTCGCAGCGGCCGGTGGCCAGGAGGTCGTGCGCGGTGGCGAGGGCGGTGGCGCCCGAGGCGCAGGCGGTGGCCGGGGCCAGGCTGGGGCCGTGGGCGCCCAGGTCGATGGCGATCTCGCCGGCCGCCGCGTTGGGCATCATCATCGGCGCGAGGAGCGGCGAGACGGCCTGCGCGCCGCCGCCGTCGAACCGGCGGACGTTGTCCACGAGGGCGGAGACCCCGCCGACGCCGACGCCGAGCACGACGCCCACCCGGCCGGCGGCCCAGCGGTCCGGGCGCAGCCCGGCGTCGGCGACGGCCCGGCGCGCGGCGACCAGGGCCATCTTCGCGAACCGCGCCATCCGCCAGCCGGCGCGGCCCCCGATGGCCTCGTCCAGATCGGTCCGGTCGGCCCGGCAGGCGAAGTCGGCGGGCAGTCCGGCCAGTTCCTCGCAGGGCCGGGCCGTGGAGCGGCCCGCGCACAGCCCGGCCCAGAAGGAGCGCTCGTCGTCGCCCGCGGGGGTGATCAGCCCCAGCCCCGTCACCACGGTCGCCGTCCCCGTGTCCCGCACCATGCCCCGGCCCTCCCCTGCGTCGTCGGTCCTTCGCAAGGGGAACGCGTCGGAGGCCGTCGAGGGTGCGGTCCCGACCGGATGTCAGCCCAGCCCCAGCGCCTCGCGCAGCTCCGTCTCGTCCGGCGGGTTCGCGCCGGCCCGGGCGACCGTCACCGCCGCCGAGGCCGCCGCGTGGCGCAGTACGTCGCTCACCGTGCCCCGCTCCGGGGAGCGCAGCCGCTTCCGGCCGGACGCGCCGAGCAGGCCGTGGGCGGCGAGCGCGTGCAGGGTGCCGGACATGAAGGCGTCCCCCGCGCCCACCGTGTCCACGACCTCGGCGGGGAGCGCGCCGATGTCCACCTGGCCGCCGGGCAGGACCGCCGTGGCGCCGTCCCCGCCCCGGGTGACGAGGACGAGGGCGGGGCCGGAGCCGAGCCAGCGACGGGCGGCCTCGGCCGGGTCCTGGCCGGGATACAGCCAGTCCAGGTCCTCGTCGCTGGCCTTGACGACGTCGCTGAGGCCCACGCACCGCTCGACCCGGCGCACGGCGGTGGCGTGGTCGCCCATCAGCGCGGGCCGCACATTGGGGTCGTAGCTGACGGTGGCGGCCGTCCGCAGCGACTCGACGGCGGCGAGCACCGTGGCCGCCCCGGGTTCGGTCACCGCCGCGATCGACCCGGTGTGGACGTGCCGGGGCCGCCGGTCGAGGGCGACCTGCCCGAGCGTCCAGGCGATGTCGAACGCGTACGCGGCGCGGCCCTCGCCGTCCAGGGTGACGACGGCCGACGGCGTGGGGCCGGGGGCTCCGTCCGTCAGCACCTCGACGCCCGCCCCGGTGAGGTGTGCGCGGATCAGCCGACCGTTGTCGTCCCGCCCCAGCTGGGTCAGCAGCTCCGCGTCGTGCCCGAGCCTGGCCAGGCCGTACGCCAGGTTGGCCGGGCTGCCCCCTGGGTGCACCCGGTCGGGGGCGTCCGGGACGCGGACGATGTCGGCGACGCATTCACCGATGACCAGGAAGTCGGGGCGGTCGGGCATGAGGGCGGGGTCTCCCGGGGTGCGACGGAGGGCTGACGGAACATCCGGCCCACCGTACGACCCCGGCCGATCCGGGGCCTCAGGCCGTGTCCGGAGCGTCCAGCGCGTCGGCGACCAGCTCCAGGAACCGGGCGTGCGCGTGGGCGCTGCACACCGGTTCCGGATTCCACGGGACCACCCGGGCCGTCGCGGCGACGGCCGCCCACTCGGCGTTGTCGCGCAGCTCGGCGAGCGGGATCGCGTTGACCCGGATGTCGGCGAGGACGACATCGGGGCGCAGGGCGGCGGCCTCGGTCCAGCCGGCCGTGGACCAGTTGGCCCCGGGGCCCTCGGCGGGTTCGATCAGGCCGACGCCGAGGTCGGCGAGGACCCGGAGCTCGGGCCACATGCGGGGGCGGGCCAGGTAGGCCTGGTCCTGGTCCGCCGGGGACAGGGCGAGGACCCTCGCCCGGTCCGGGCCCGCGGTGAGGGCGCGCAGGCGGTCCCGGGCGGCGTCCAGTTCCCGGGTCGCCGACGCCGGTTCCTCGGCGCCGAGCGAGCGGGCCAGCTCGGCGAACCGGTCGCCGATCTCGGCGAGGGTGCGCGCCTGGCCGACGTCGATGACGACGACCGGGACGTGGCCCTCCAGGTGCTTGGCGGTCTCCGGGTCCAGGCCGTAGACCTGGCCGCCGCCGTAGCTGACGGCGACGACGAGGTCCGGTGCGCAGCGCAGTAAGGCGTCCACGTCCAGGGTGGTCCCGGCACCGGCGTACGCGATCTGGTCCAGGGGGAGCGACCCGGTCTTCGCGGGGTCGGGTGCGGCCGGGTCGTCGTGGCCGGAGCCGAAGAGCCCGGCGGGGCGTATCCCGTGGTCCCACAGGGTCGCACCGGCCTGGATGTACGCGAGCACCCGTTGCGGGCGCTCGCCGGTTGCCGACAACTGCCCCCGGTCGTCGGTGAATTGCCACAGGGTCCGCTCGTTCACGTCACACGCCTCCCAGCCGGAATCCGCCGCCCGGCGGCGGCGGTCGACCAGTACCTTCCCAGCAATCGCGGGCCGCACCCTCCGGAGCGGCGACGGGCCTACGAATCCACCTTCGTGCCGCGTACGAGGTAGCTGACGGGGCCGGGGTCGGGGACGTGTATCTCGGTGAAGCCGAGGCGGTCGTAGAAGGCCCTGGCCGGCGTGTTGGAGGTGAGCATGGACAGATGGACGCCCTCGACCCCCTTGGCGTTCAGGGCCGCGAGGAAGGTGTGCATCAGCCCCTTCCCGTACCCCTTGCGCTGCCAGTCGGGCAGCAGGTCGATGTGCAGGTGGGCGGGGTGGCCGGCGAGTTCGGGCAGGACCATGCGCTCCGGGTTGTGCAGGAGAGCGGTCATCTCGTCGGCGGGGGTCAGCGGCGGGCCCTCGGGCAGCGGGTAGCGGTCCGCGACCCCGGGCAGCCAGCTCTCGCGGTACTCCTTCACGAAGCGGGGCGTGTCGGCGGTGCCGAGGATGTAGCCGACCGCGCGGCCCGTGCCGTCGTCGAGGACGAAGGCGAGGTCAGGTTCCAGCTCGGCGTAGGGCGTGGCGAAGATGGACGGCACCAGGTCGTGGTCCGGGTAGATGTCCCGGGCGTCGCCGCCGCCCGCGGCGGTGCGGATGCAGATGTCGGAGAGGGCGGCGCTGTCTTCGGGGCGGTAGGGCCGGAGGCCGGGAAGCGAGGTCACCGGCCCATCCTGCCTACTCTGAGAGCGCTCTCACAAGGGGGTGTCAGGGGTTGACGGCGGTGAGGAGTACGACCGCGTCCTCCAGGGCGAGCAGCCCGTGCCGCTCCTGCGGGATCGGGTGGAGCCGTCCGGGTGTCAGCTCGACGTCGCCGGAGGCGGCGGTGAGCCGGACGGAGCCGCGCAGGACCTGGAGCGAGGCGGCGGGCGGGGCGTTGTGCTCGTCGAGCGCGGAGCCCGAGGTGAGCGCGATGACGGTCTGCCGCAGCGGGTCCTGGTGGAGCAGGAGGTGGGCGCTGCGGCCGTGCGGCGCCTCGCGGGCGGCGGCCAGGTGCTCGGCGGCGAGGGCATTCAGATCGTGAGGAGCGTCCATAAGCCCACTGTGCCGCAGCCCCGGCCCGCCCGCGAACCTGCCGCACGGGCCTGGACGCGCTCCCACGCGTCCCGGCCCGTGCGGCGGGTGCGGCCGGCCGTGGCGTCGTCAGGCGCGCAGCCACACCGCCGTGTCCTGCGGGAGGCGGCCGGCCTCGTCCAGGGGTCCGCTGGTGAGCAGCACCGCGCTGTGCGGGGGCAGCTCGGCGGCCTCTGCGGCCAGGTTGACGACGCAGAGCAGTCCGTCGGTCCTGGCGAAGGCGAGCACGCCGGGGGCGGTGCCGAGCCAGGTCAGCCGCTGGATGCCGGGCTCGCCTCCGGTCCCGAAGCCCGGTTCGGCGCGCCGCAGCCGCAGGGCCTCGCGGTACAGGCTGAGCATGGAGTCCGGGTCGCCGTTCTGGATGTCGGCGGCGTAGCCGGACCAGCCCTCGGGCTGCGGGAGCCAGGGCTCCGTGGTGGCGCCGAATCCGGCGTACGGTTCGCCCGCCGCCCAGGGCATGGGCACCCGGCAGCCGTCGCGGCCCGGGTCGGCGCCGTTCTTGCGGAAGTGCATCGGGTCCTGGATGCGGTCGAGCGGGATGTCGGCCTCGGGCAGGCCCAGTTCCTCGCCCTGGTAGAGGTAGGCCGCGCCGGGCAGGGCCAGCGAGAGGAGGGCGGCGGCGCGGGCCCGGCGGGTGCCGAGGGCGAGGTCGGTGGGGGTGCCGAAGGCCTTGACGGCGAAGTCGAACCCGGTCTCCTCGCGGCCGTAGCGGGTGACGGTACGGGTGACGTCGTGGTTGCAGAGGACCCAGGTGGCGGGGGCGCCGACCGAGGCGTGCTCGGAGAGCGTGTCGTCGATGGCGGTCCGCAGCTTCTCCCGGTCCCAGGGGCAGGCCAGGAAGTTGAAGTTGAAGGCGGTGTGCAGCTCGTCCGGGCGCAGGTAGCGGGCGAAGCGCTCGGTGTCGGGGAGCCAGACCTCGCCGACGAAGACGCCGTCGTACTCGTCGGCGATGGCGCGCCACGAGCGGTAGATGTCGTGGAGTTCGTCGCGGTCGACGAAGGGGTGCGGGTCGCTGCCGATGACGAAGTCGGGGAGCGCGGGGTCCTTGGCGAGCAGGGCGGCGGAGTCGATGCGTACGCCGGCGACGCCGCGTTCGAACCAGAAGCGGAGCACGTCCTCGTGCTCGCGGCGGACGGCGGGGTGGGCCCAGTTGAGGTCGGGCTGCTGGGTGGCGAAGAGGTGGAGGTACCACTCGCCGTCGTCCAGCCTGGTCCAGGGGGTGCCGCCGAATTCGGAGACCCAGTCGTTGGGCGGGATCTCGCCGTTCGCGCCGCGGCCCTTGCGGAAGTGGAAGAGGTCGCGCTCGGGGCTGCCGGAGCCGGCTTCGAGGGCGGCGCGGAACCAGGCGTGCTGGTCCGATACGTGGTTGGGCACGATGTCCACGATGGTGCGGATGCCCAGCTCGCGGGCCTCGGCGATGAGTTTCTCGGCCTCGGCGAGGGTGCCGAACGCGGGGTCGATCGTACGGTAGTCGGCCACGTCGTAACCGCCGTCGGCCAGCGGCGAGAGGTACCAGGGGGTGAACCAGAGGGCGTCCACGCCCAGTTCGACGAGGTAGGGCAGCCTGGCCCGTACCCCTGCCAGGTCGCCGGTGCCGTCGCCGTCGCCGTCGGCGAAGCTGCGTACGTAGATCTGGTAGATGGCGGCGTCGCGCCACCAGGGTGCGGTGGCCTCGGACGGACGGTTGGCTGCCACTGACGTTCCTTTCGGGCAGGTGGGACTCCGCCGCCGGCCCGGCAGGCGGGGCAGGATGGGTGAGCCGGCGGCGGAGTGCTGAGGGGTGGGCGGCTGGTGGGGCGGGCGTCAGCCCTTGAGGCCGCCCGCGGTGAGACCGCTCATGATGTTGCGCTGGAAGAGCAGGAAGATCAGCAGCGTCGGGATCGACGCGATGGTGAGCGCGGCGATCAGGACGTTCTCGGGGACGCCGCTGGCCAGTGAGTAGATGCCCACGTTGAGAGTCTGCTTGCTCGGGTCGGGCAGCGTGAGCATCGGCCAGAGGAAGTCCTTCCACACGCCGACGACGGCGAAGATGGAGACGACCCCGAGGATCGGCCGGGAGATGGGCAGGATGATCGAGCGCAGGGTGCGCAGGGGGGAGGCGCCGTCCATGGCCGCGGCGTCGAGGAGCTCGCCCGGGATGGAGTCGAAGAACCGCTTCAGCAGGAAGATGTTGAAGGCGTTGGTGACCGACGGCAGCCAGATCGCCCAGGGCGAGTTGACCAGGTTGCGCTGGACCAGGGGCACGTCCAGGACCGTGAGGTACTGCGGGACGACGAGCACGGTGGCCGGGATCATCAGGGTGGCCAGCATCATGCCGAGGATGACCTTGCCGAAGATCGGCCGCAGCTTGGACAGCGAGTAGGCGGCGGCGACGTCGAAGATCAGCTGGAAGGCGAGTGCCCCGAAGGCGTAGTACAGGGTGTTGAACAGCAGCTTGGACAGGTCCATGACCGTCCATGCCTGGCTGTAGTTCTCGGTGTGAATGGAGCTGGGGAAGGCCGTGGGCGGGCTCTGCACCACTTCCTGGGTGGTCTTCAGACCGCCGGTGACCATCCAGTACAGCGGGCCGAGGAAGACCGCCGTGAACAGGATCATCACCAGGCCGAAGACGATCCAGTAGACGGCCCTGCCGCGCGGCCGGCCGAGCTGGGCCGGCGAGATCAGGGTGCGCTGGCGGGCCCGTTCGGCGCCGCCGTCGGACTTGCGCCGTGCGGACTTGCGTGGTGTGCTCCCGCGCCGGGAGACAAGCGTGTTCGATGCCATGGTCTTGGCTCCCGTCCTAGTCTTCGCTGTTGCGGCTCAGTCGTACGTACACCGCGGAGAATCCCGCGAGGACGACGAGCAGGACGAGGCCGAGTGCCGCCGCGCTGCCGTAGTTGTTGAAGTTGAAGGCGTACTGGTAGATGAGGTAGACGACGGTGGTGGTGGAGCCCTCGGGCCCGGCGCCGTTGGTGAGCAGGAAGGGCTCGGTGAAGACCTGCATCGTCGCGATGATCTGCATGAGCAGCAGCAGCGAGAGGATGAGGCGGGTCTGCGGGATGGTGACGTGCCAGATCTTGCGCAGCAGCCCGGCGCCGTCGAGCTCGGCGGCCTCGTACAGCTCGCCGGGGATGCCCTGGAGCGCGGCGAGGTAGATGAGGGTGGCGCCGCCCATGTTCATCCAGGTCGCCGCGATGACGACGGAGAGCATCGAGGTGCTGGTGTCCTGGAGCCACTGCTGTTCGGGCAGATGGAAGATGGCCAGGATGCGGTTGAAGAGCCCGTAGCCGGGGTCGTAGAAGTACTTGAAGAGCAGTACGGAGGCGACCGGCGGCAGCATCACGGGGAGGTAGACGAGCAGCCGCAGGTATCCCTGGCCGTGCCGGAACTCGTTGAGCACGACGGCGACGGCGAACGGGACGACGAAGCCGAGGAGCAGGGCGAGGACGGTGAACAGCAGCGTGTTGCGCCATGCCTGCCAGAAGGCCGGGTCGTTGAAGACGTACGTGAGGTTGGACCAGCCGGCCCAGGTGGTGGTGCCGTCCTCGTTCTTCTGGAAGGCCAGGATGAATTCCCGGACCATCGGATACCAGGAGAAGAGCGAGAAGCAGAGCACCGCTCCGATCAGGAAGCCGTGCGCTGAGATGTTGCGGCGCAGGGCGCGCACGAACTCCTCGCGGGCGGAGTCCGGGCGGGCGGAGCTTCGGTGTCCTGGGCGAGGCCGGGTCGCCTTGCGGGGGGACAGGGTTGGGGCCGACATGGTGTCTCCTCGGTGCCGGTGTACGACGAGCGCGTAGCGGACGGGGTCCGGATGCGGGGCCGGGTTCGCGTGACCCGGCCCCGCGCGTCCGTTACTGGTTCGCCAGAACCTGGTTGACCTGCTGCTCGGCGGTGGAGAGCAGCTTGTCGACGTCGGCGTTCTTGTTGGTCAGAACACCGGACATGGCGTTGTCGAGGATCTTGTAGATCTCCTGGGCCTTCGGCGGCTCGGCCTTGCCGGGGACGGGGTTGTCCATGAAGGCCTTGAAGTTCTCGACGGGCATCGTCGCGTTCTGGGCGCGTGCGGCGTCGTCCGTGGTCTTGCTCTCACCGAGGAAGAAGTTCGGCTGCGGCAGGCCCACGGGGAGCTTGTCGGCCTTGGTGCGGGCCCAGTCGAACTGGCCCTTGCCGGGGGTGAGGTTCTTGAAGTTCAGCCAGGCGATGGCGGCCTTGATCTGGTCGGGCGAGCTGCCCTTCTTGATCAGGTAGTTGTTGCCGCCGAAGAGCGTGCCCTTGCCGCCGGGGATGGGGCCGAGGCCGAAGGTCTCGTACTGGGCGCCGAGCTGCTGCACCATGTACGCGATGTCGTCGGGGGCGGCGAGGAACATGCCCAGCTTGTCGCTGGCGATCTGCTTCTGGAGGTCGCCCCACTTGAGCAGCTGGGTCTTGCCCATGCTGTCGTCCTCCCAGCGCATGTCGTGCAGCTGCTGGAGGACCTGCTTGCCGGTCTCGTTGTTGAAGGCGGCCTTCTTGCCGGAGGCGTCGACGATGTCCCCGCCGAGGCCGAACTGCGTCGCCGCGAAGTGCCAGCCGCCGTTGTTGCCGGCGCTGTACTCGCCGTAGCCGGAGATGCCCTTGCCGAGGCCCGCTATCTTCTTGGCGGCGGCGCGCACCTCGTCCCAGGTGGCGGGCGGGGTGTTCGGGTCGAGACCGGCCTGCTTGAACAGCTTCCGGTTGATCATCAGGCCCATGGTGTAGTTGCTGGTCGGCAGGCCGTAGAGCTTGCCGTCCTTGCGGGCCACGTCGACCACCTGCGGCTGGATGTCCTTCAGCGCGGGCACGGTCTTGTCGTTGACGTACGCGGAGATGTCCTCGGCGCCGTCGTTGTCCAGGACCTGCTGGAGGTCGCTGAAGTAGGCGTAGAAGACGTCGGGCTGCGACTTGCCCTTCAGCATGGCGGTGAAGCGCGGCGGCTCGTTGCACTGGCCCGGGGTGGACTTGCCGTTGATCGTGACGTTCGGGTACTTCTCGTTGAACGTCTTGATGTCCTCCTTCCACTCCCGCAGCTCCGCGGCCTTGGCGGCCGGCGGCATGCAGTCGATGGAGATCGTCACCTTGGTCTTCGGGTCCAGTGGAGCCGAGGGGTCGGACGAACCCTTGGACGAACTGCTCGAGTCGTCGTCCTTGCTGCTGCTCGTGCCGCAGGACGCGAGCGAGGTCAGGGCAAGTGCGGTGACAAGGGCAGCCGCGGAGGCACGGCTGATACGGCGTGTGCGGCGCAACCCAGCACTTCTCATCGATGGTCCCCTTCGGGCATGAGCGTGGATGGCCCTCGGCCGACTGACTGCCGGGGCGAGGCACACTCAACCAGCGTCGACATGTGAACGCAATATCTCGCGCAGTTTTCGTAAAAGTTTGACAGCGATTGGTACGCCGCATGCGGAACCCGGCGTGAGCGCAGCACGGGGCGCCGCCCGGCGAACCGGACGACGCCCCTGTCTGCGGTGGTTGCTACGGGTTGATGTTGATCTTCATGGTGGACGTCGTGTTCTTCACGTCCTGGGCGTTGTCGCTGAACCTGAGCCCGTTGAAGGTGACCTCACCGACGGCGGGTCCCTGGCCGGCCTCGGGCATCTCGTTGGCCCACAGCCCGAAGCCGGACTTGGCGTCGAACGCGTCGCCGCTCTTGTGGGCGCCGGAGATCGAGATGTCGGTCAGGATGGTGTCCTTGATCGGGAACTGCGGCTGGCCTCCCACGTAATTGGTCTGGAACATGATGCCGCTGTACGTCGGGTCGACGATGTCGACGTGGTTGATCCGGATGCCCTGGAAGACCTTGGAGGCGGAGAACAGCCAGATGCCGGGGAAGGTCTGCGTGCCCCAGAAATGACCGCCGGAGCGGACCACTGAGACGTTCTCGACCGTCGTCGGGCCGGTCCCGAAGCCGTTCATCGGGTAGCCGAAGTCGAGCGAGCTGACCGTGATCCCGGAGTACACCAGGGTGTCCGCGATGCGGATGTTGCGGAAGGTGTTGTCGTAGCCGCCGTAGACGGCCACACCGGCCGCGCGCCAGGTCAGGAGCGAGGTGAGGTTCTCGTAGACGTTGTTCTTCATGTCCGCGCCGCCGGAGTCGATCGCCGAGAACAGCGCGAAGCTGTCGTCACCGGTGGCCCGCGACTCGTTGTTGACGACGTGGTTGTCCGTCGAGCCGTTGGTCATGTTGATGCCGTCGGCGAACGTGTCGCGGATACGGGAGTTCTTGATGGTGATGTTGTCGGTGTTGGCGCCCCAGTAGAGGCACACCGTGTGCTCGTTCCAGATGTTGTCGATGACCATGTCCGACACGTTGGAGAAGTCGAACACCTTGCCCGGTCCGTCGATGCGCGAGGTGTAGTTCCCGAAGTACGCGAAGTTGGCGAACGTCGAGCCCTTGGCACTGGCCTCGGCCCGGAAGCCGATGTCGGTGTTCTCCTGCGTCGAGGGCGCGTGGAACCTGGTGTACCAGGGCCCCGCACCGATCACCTTGACGGCCTTGCCGTACACCTGGAACTTGCTCGCGGTCTGGTAGTCGCCCGCGGGCAGGTAGACGCCCACCAGCTTGCCCGTGGTGTCCATGCGCACCTTGTCCAGGGCGTTCTGGACGTCCTGATGGGTGAAGCCGGCCGGAACGGCGTAGGCGGCCGGGTCCGGGTTGGCGATCTGGGCGGCCTGCTCCAGGCTGACGAAGTCGATCGCGTAGGTGCTGCTGTTCGCCGCGTCCTTCTGGAGCCGGATCTTGCTGCCCGCCGGGACGGTCTTGCCCAGCATCACGTTGGCCTCGTCGTAGATGTGCCGGGGTGAACCGGAGCCCGGGGAGTTGCCGGGGCCGGTTTCGGCGCCGTACAGCCAGGCGTACTTCGAGGTGAGGTCGATCGTCTTGAGGAAGGCGCCGTCCACGTAGACGCTGAGCGTGGAGTCGATGCCGCCGCCGCCCGCGGAGTCCGGGATGGAGTAGCGGGTCACCAGGGTGTTGGTGCTGGCCCGGGTGGTGAATTCGACGTAGTTGCCGGTGCTGTTCAGCGTGACCGCCTTGCGGCCCGACGCCTCGCCCGCGATGTCGCCGACGGTCCTGTTCGGCCCGACGACCTTCGCACCGCCGCCGGTGACGCCGTCCTCCGCCTCGTAGGTGTCGTACGGCATGTTGGCGCCGCGCCCGACGAAGAAGGAGCTGCTGACGGTGTTGTTCTCGCGCTTGACCGGCAGTTCCTGGGCGTCGTCCGCGACCACCGTCTTCACGGTGTACGAGCCGTTGGCCGCCGTCCAGGAGCCCAGGTTCACCGGGGAGCTGGTGGCACCCGCGGCGATCGAGCCGTTGTAGCTGCCGGTGAGGGTCTTCACCGTGGCGCCCTTGGAGTCGAGCAGGGTGACGGTGACGGCGTGAGCGCCCGAGGCGGATGCCACCGTGCCCTGGTTCCGGATGGCGACGGAGAAGGTGACGTTGTCGCCCTGGGCCGGGGCGGAGGGCGAGGTGGTGACCGCGGTGGGCACCAGGTCGGAGCTGGCGACCGGCTTGACGACCAGGCCGGAGGCGCTGGTGTAGGTGTTGTCGGTCTCGTTCTGCTCGATGATCTGGTTGTCCGGGTCGACGACCGCGCTCAGCGTGTACGTGCCCGCGTCGCGCGCCCCGATGTTCGCGCTGACCTGCGCGGAGGCCCCGGCGGCGAGCGCGCCCACGTTCGCGGTGGCGACCTTGGTGTCACCGAGCCGGAATTCGAGCTTGCCGGCCGGTGCGGCGACGGCGCCGGTGTTGCGCACCGTCGCGGTGAGCGTGACCGGGTCCGACTCGACGGGCGCGGCCGGGCTCGCGGTGATGCCGCTGACCTGGAGGTTCGGGTTGGGGGCCGGGGCGCCCAGCACCTGGAACTCCGCGACCTGCCCGGCGGGCGCGCCGGTGTTGGAGGTGAACTTCAGCTGGACGTCGGCGACCCGGGCGTCGACCGGGATCGTCACCGTGTTGGCGCTGCCCGGGCTGAACGCGTAGTCCTTGGCGGCGACCAGGCTGGTGAAGGACGAGGCGCTCTGCTCGCGTCCGAGGACCTGGATGTTCTGGGTCCTGGCCCCCCAGCTGCTGTCCGGGTTGAGCTTCACGACGACGCTCTGGGTGTCGGCGTTGGCGCCCAGCTTCACCGTGAGGGTGTTGGGGTAGCTGCCGCCGGCGCCCTCCCAGTAGGTGGAGAGCTGGTTGTCGTTGGCGTTCTCCGCGACGAAGGTGTGCACCACGGAGGAGGCGGTGACGGGCTTGCCGACGGCGAGGTTGGAGGCCGCGCCGGTGGAGCCGTTGCGGGTGACGGTGTTGCTGTCGCCCGAGACGTTGCCCGCCGCGTCCTTGGCCCGTACGACGTACGACACGGTGGTGCCGGCGGACTGGGTGTCGGTGTAGGTGGTGACATCGCCGGCCACGGTCTTGCGCAGCACGTTGTTGGCGTAGATGTCGTACCCGGTGACGCCCTTGTTGTCGCTGGACGCCGTCCAGGTCAGCTTGATCTGACCGGAGGAGGGCTCGGTGAAGCTCAGGTTCGCCGGTGCGGTGGGCGCCTGGGTGTCACCGGAGTCCCCCTTGCGGGTGACGGTGTTGCTGTTGCCCGAGACGTTGCCCGCGGCGTCCTTGGCCCGTACGTAATACGAGACGGTGGAGCCGGCCGGGCGGGTGTCGGTGTACGTGGTGACGTCACCGGACACGCTGGTCAGCAGGGTGTTGTCGGCGTAGATGTCGTAACCGGTGACGGCGGTGTCGTCCGTCGAGGGCTTCCAGGTCAGCTTGATCTGCCCGGTGGCCGGTTCGGTGTACGCCAGCTGCGTCGGGGCGCTCGGTGCCTGGGTGTCGCCGGTCTCGGGGCCGTAGACCTCCAGCTCGGAGACCTGGGCGCCGGGCTGGACGCTGTTGGCGGTGACCAGGACGCGGACGTAGCGGGTGGTGGTGGCGTCGAAGGTGATCGTCGCCGTCTCGGAGCCGGGGCTGAAGGTGTACGCCTTCGCCTGCGTCAGGTCCGTGAAGTCGGAGCCGTTGGCGCTGCCCTGGATCTTCAGCGTCTGGCTGCGGGTCTCCCAGCCGTCGGGCAGCCGCAGCACCACGCGGTCGACGCGCACCGAGGAGCCCAGGTCGGCCTGGAGCCACTGCGGGAACTCGTTGTTGCGGCTCTCCCAGTAGCTGGCCCGGTTGCCGTCGTTCGCGTTGGCCGCGATGTACGTCTGGGTGTTGCTGCTGGCGGTGAGCGGGCGCCCGGAGGCGAGGTTCACCGAGGACTCCGCCGCCGCCCGGACCTCCAGTTCGGCGAGCTGGCCGTTGTCGGAGGCGGTGTTCGCGGTGATGTCGGCCCGGACGAAGCGGGCTTGGGCGGCCGGGAAGCTGATGGTGACCTTGTTGGAGCTGCCCGGTGCGAAGGAGTAGGAGGCCGAGGTCTTCAGCGTGGAGAAGCTGGTGCCGTCGACGCTGCCCTGGAGGGCGAGCGTCTGGCGGCGGGCCGACCAGTCGGCGGGGAGCTTCAGCGTGACCTGGTCGATGCGGGTGACCTTGCCCAGGTCGCTCTGCACCCACTGGGGCAGGGACTTGCCCGACCCCTCCCAGTAGGTGGACTGCTGTCCGTCGGCTATGTTCCCGGCGGACTTCCCGCTGCTCGCGGCGGCGCGTTGGCCGGCGGCGATGTTCGGGCCGCCGGCGGCCGAGGCGTTCAGCGCCGGCCAGGCGACCATCATCAGGCTGGTGGAGACGGTCGCGGAAAGGATCCGCCATCTCCAGCGTCGCGTTCTCATCTGTCCCCGATCTGCTGCCTCGGCGCAGGGCGGCCGAGGCGCGGCTCAGTCTGCGACCCCGCCAGTACATGACTTTCTGCACTGACGGGATGACCTTTTGCGTTTTGCGGTCAGAGAGTTGCAGAGAATTGACGTGGAGTCCACCACTCCGGCAGAACTTCGCAGCCTTGCGGGCGCTGCCCTTACGGGCCAACTGGGCTGACAAGCAGGGCATTTGATGACGGACCGACTCGGACGGCCGGAGCCGTCCGCGCCCGCAAGGAATTTGCGTAAATGCGCAAGCCGATGAAAGGTGCCAGCTCGGACGGGGTGTCCGCACCGGCGCCGGGACTACTCGGCCCAGGCGCGTTCCAGCAGCGTGCGGAAGGGGGCGGGTTCCCGTCCGATCAGCTCGGCGAGGGCCGGGTCGACAGCGGCGAACTCCCCGTCCCGCGCCGCCGCGAAGATGCTCAGCAGCAGGTCGGCGACCGGCACGGGGGCGCCGTGCGACAGGACCTGCTCGCGGAAGGCGTCGCCGGGGACGACGGTACGGGTGAAGGGCCGCCCGGTGACCTGGGCCGCCATCCCGGCGACGGCGTCGAAGTCGAGCGCCGCAGGACCGGTGAGCGGCGGGGTGGGCCCCTCGAAGCGGCCCTCCTCGGTCAGGATCACCGCGGTGGCCTCGGCGAGATCGTCGTGGCCGGTCCAGGCGACGGGTCCGTCGGCGGGGAGGGCGATGTCGCCGGTGTGGCGGGCGGCCTCCAGGAATTGCAGGGCGCTGGCGGCGTAGAAGCCGTTGCGCAGCGAGGTCCAGGGCAGGCCGGTGGCGCGCAGCAGGTCCTCGGTCCGGGCGTGGTCGCGGCACGCCTGGAAGCGGGAGTCGTGGGCGGCGCCCGTCTGGCTCGTGTACAGGATGCGGCCGGCCCCGGCCCGCACGGCGGCGTCGATCGCGGCGCGGTGGCCGGTGACGCACTCCTCGCCCGTGCGGTCGAGGGAGACGAGGAGCACCTGCTCGGCGCCCTCGAAGGCGTGGACGAGCGAGGCGGGGTCGTCGAAGCTGCCCCGCCGGACGCGGACACCGCGGGCGGCGAGGTCCCCGGCCTTGCGGGGATCGCGGACGCTGACGCCCAGGCGGTCGGCGGGGACGCGCTCCAGCAGGCGCTCGACGGTGCGGCGGCCGAGCTTTCCGGTGGCTCCGGTAACGATGATCACAGGGCTCTCCCAGGGGTGTTCCCAGTAGCGCTTCCAGCGGCATTTCCGCTGGAATCATTTTCACGGTAACACTGGAACTCACACTGATAGCAAACTCCCGATATCATCGATACATGCCTATCCGCGAGACCACCGCCGACCCCCGCCGGCGCATCATCGAGGCGGCCGTCGAGCTGCTGGAGAGCGGCGGCCCCGCCGCCGTGAGCACCCGCGCGGTCGCCGCCGCGGCCGGGATGCAGCCGCCGGCCATCTACCGCCACTTCGGCGACAAGGACGGGCTGCTCGAAGCGGTCGCCGAGCACGGCTACGCACAGTTCCTGGAGAGCAAGCGCGCTCGGCTCGACCCCGCGCCGGAGGATCCGGTGGAGGAGCTGCGGCGCGGCTGGGACATGGTGGTGGAGTTCGGGATCTCGCGCCCCGAGCTCTTCGCCGTGATGAACAGGGCCACCGGCTCGGCGTCGGACGCGGCGCACCGCGCGGGCCTGGAGATCCTGCGCGGCCGGGTACGCCGGCTGGCGGCGGCGGGGTGGCTGCGGGTCGACGAGGAGCTGGCCGCCCAGATCATCCGGGCCACCGGCCAGGGCGGGGTCACCACCTGGCACGCCACCCCCGTGGAGCACCGCGATCCGGCGCTGCTGACCATCCTGCGGGAGTCGATGATCGCCGCGGTCACCCGGGCGGAGCCGGTGGTCCCCGCCTCGGAGTCCGGCCCCGCCCCGGCGGCCCGCGCGCTGCGCGCAGCCCTCCCCGACGGCACCGGCGTCCTGAGCGAGGCCGAACAGCGCCTGCTGCACGAGTGGCTGACGCGCCTGGCGGGGGACGGCGGCAGGCCGCAGCACTGATCCCCGTCGGCCGGCCTCAGCGGGGGTGCTTCACTCGCCGGGCGCCCACCGGTACCGGACGTCCGGCTCGTTCTCCTCGTTGCGGCTGCCGTCGTCGAACGCGACCGCGGCGAACCCGTGGCGCTCGTAGAAGGACCGGGCCCCGGTGTTGCGCTGGAAGGTGTACAGGGTGAGTCCTCCCGGGCTGGCCTCCTTGGCCGCCGCCAGCAGGAGCGAGCCGATGCCCCGGCGGCGCAGACCGGGGTCGAGGTAGAGCTGTTCCAGCTCGGAGCCGTCCAGCGAGAGGAAGCCCGCGATCCGCACATCCTCCCCCTCGTGGATCTCGGCCACCCGGACATCGGTACCGGGCAGCACCACATGGGTCAGCCAGGCGAGGGTCGCCTCGTCGCTGTGCACCCGCGCCAGATACGGCATGGCGGCGGCACGGGAGGCGAGGAAGAGGCGGGTCAGGGGCTCGGCGTCGTCCGCGCGGGCCTCCCGGAGCACGGCGGGGCGGCTGTCCAACGGCATGCGCGATCTCCTGTCCGAGTGGCCGCCGCCAGGGCGCGGGAGGCACGGTGATCGAACATACGTCGGGCACGTTCCGGATCTCCATAGGATAGGAGCGCCCCTGCCCCACCGGTGCCCGCCCGAGGTGCCCGTCCCCGCCGAGGAAACGACGTAACGGTGTACCAGCCCCACGTGTTCACGCTGACCGAGGACGGCTACCGGGGGCCCGCGCCCTCCTGGGGCTCCGGCGCCCCGTCCCTGTGGCTGGTCGACACGGACAGCGCGGCCGAGGCCGCCCGGCTGCTGGCGCCCAGGATCCTCGACGCCTCGGAGCTCGCCCGGGTGGAGCGGCTGGCCTTCCCCGCGGACCGGGCGTGCTACACCGCCGCCCACCTGGCCCTGCGCCTGCTGCTCGGCGCCCACCAGGGCGTCGCCCCGGAGGCCGTACGGCTGACGCGGGAGCGCTGCCCGTCCTGCGACGGCCCGCACGGCCGGCCCGCGACCGGCGGCGGCACGCACTTCTCGCTCTCCCACACCCGGGGCGTCGCACTGCTGGCGTTCGCGGGTGTCCCGGTCGGGGTGGACGTGGAGCGCGTCCCCGAGGCGCGGGTGGTCCAGGAGGTCTCCGCGCAGCTTCACCCCGCCGAGGCCGCCGAGCTGGCCGCGCTGCCGCAGGAGGAACGGCCCGCCGCCTTCGCCCGGGTGTGGACCCGCAAGGAGGCGTACCTCAAGGGTGAGGGCATCGGCCTGGCGGGAGGCCTGCACCGCGAGCACGTCGGCACCGGCCCGCGCCCGCTCGGCCCGCCGGGCTGGGCCGTCACCGATGTCGCCGTCCCCGGCGGGTACGCGGCGGCGGTGGCCGTACAGGCGGCGGGGCGACCGCCCGCCGGGAACCATGACCGGCGAAAATGACCGCACGGGCACATCGCACCGACCGACCGATACGGAGGAGTGGCAGATGCCGCACGCACGAGCCGGACAGCAAGCGCGCCCCGAGGATCTGACCGATGTGGCACGGCTGGTGACGGCGTACTACGCGCTGCACCCCGATCCGGCCGAGCCCGGCCAGCGGGTGGCGTTCGGCACCTCCGGGCACCGCGGTTCATCGACGGCCACCGCGTTCAACGAGGACCACATCGCTGCGACGAGCCAGGCCATCAGCGAGTACCGGGCCCAGCAGGGCACCGACGGGCCGCTGTTCCTGGGCGCTGACACCCACGCCCTGTCGGAGCCGGCCCGAGTCACCGCACTTGAGGTGTTCGCCGCCAACGACGTGCGCGTCCTCATCGACACCGAGGACGGGTACACCCCGACGCCCGCGGTCTCGCACGCCATCCTCACGTACAACCGCGGCCGCACCTCCGGCCTCGCGGACGGCGTCGTGGTCACCCCGTCGCACAACCCGCCGGGTGACGGCGGGTTCAAGTACAACCCGCCGAACGGCGGCCCGGCCGGGTCGGACGCGACCGGCTGGATCCAGGACCGGGCCAACGAGATCATCACGGGCGGCCTCAAGGACGTCCGCCGGGTGCCGTACACCCGGGCGCTCGCCGCCGCCACGACCGGCAGGTACGACTTCCTCGGCACCTACGTGGCGGATCTGCCGTCCGTCCTGGACCTGGACGCGGTGCGCGAGGCCGGGGTGCGGATCGGCGCCGACCCGCTGGGCGGCGCTTCGGTCGCGTACTGGGGGCGGATCGCCGAGCAGCACCGGCTCGACCTGACCGTGGTCAACCCGCTGACCGATCCCACCTGGCGGTTCATGACGCTGGACTGGGACGGGAAGATCCGGATGGACTGCTCGTCGCCGCACGCGATGGCCTCGCTGATCGGCCGGCGCGATCGGTACCAGATCGCCACCGGCAACGACGCCGACGCCGACCGGCACGGCATCGTCACCCCGGACGCCGGGCTGATGAACCCGAACCACTACCTGGCCGTGGCCATCAACTACCTGTACGCGCACCGGGAGAACTGGCCGTCCGGGGTGGGCGTCGGCAAGACCCTGGTGTCGTCCGGCATGATCGACCGGGTCGCAGCGGACCTCGGCCGGGAGCTGGTCGAAGTGCCGGTCGGCTTCAAGTGGTTCGTGGACGGGCTGTCCGACGGTTCGCTGGGCTTCGGCGGCGAGGAGTCGGCCGGGGCGTCGTTCCTGCGCCGGGACGGCTCGGTGTGGACGACGGACAAGGACGGCATCCTGCTCGCGCTGCTGGCCTCCGAGATCCAGGCGGTCACCGGCGAGTCCCCGTCCCAGCACTACGCCGCGCTGACCGCCCGCTTCGGCGAGCCCGCCTACGCGCGGATCGACGCCCCCGCCGACCGCGAGCAGAAGGCGGTGCTGGCGCGCCTCTCCCCCGAGCAGGTCGGCGCGGACACCCTCGCCGGTGAGCCGGTGACCGCCGTGCTGACCACGGCACCGGGCAACGGGGCCGCGATCGGCGGGATCAAGGTGACCACGGAGAACGCCTGGTTCGCCGCCCGCCCCTCGGGCACCGAGGACGTCTACAAGGTGTACGCGGAGTCCTTCCGGGGCGCCGACCACTTGGCGCAGGTGCAGGAGGAGGCCAAGGCCGTGGTCTCGGCGGCGCTGACCGCCTGACCGGCGGGGCGCCCGCCCTCCCGGTAGCGGTACCGGGAGGGCGGGCCTCAGCTCACGGCGTCCACACCGTGGGCCTCGGGGCGGTCGCCATGCCGTTCCCGAGGAAGAAGCCGGGGTGCGGGGGCTGGTTGTACGCGGTGTTCTGCCAGGCCAGCGCGGTGCGGTAGGTGGTGTCGTGGAGCAGGGTGGTGATCCTGGTGGTGGTCTCGTACGGCGTGGAGTAGATCCGCAGCGCGGTGTTGTTCGTCGTCGCCCAGACCACCTCCTCGCGCCAGTCGCCGAGGAGGTCCCCGGAGATGACCGGAGTGGCCTTCGTGCCATTGTTCGAATGGACCGAGGCGCCGGTCAGCAGGCGGGTGTCGCCGGAGGTGCCGTACTTGTCGATGTGGGTGCCGTCCAGCAGTTCCCGGGTGGTGTCACCGTCCCACCAGGCCAGGAAGTTGGTGCTGGAGGGCTTGCGGCTCGCGACCACCGTGCCGTGCGGGTCGCGTATCCCGGAGGCCGCGGACGACCAGGACTCGGCGCCGGGGCTGCCCGCCCAGATGTCGTCGCTGACACCGCGTCCGTTGTCGCCCCCGGCGGGCGTCGACCAGATGATCTGCCCGGTCTTCGCGTCGGCCATCCAGGACGAGGGCTTCGAGCCGTCCTCGTCCACCTTGAACTCCTCCAGGCCCGGGCGCGCCGGGTCCAGGTCGCCGACGTGCAGGGCGTCGCCGTGGCCGTTCTTCGTGGTCCACAGGGCCCGGCCGTCGTCGTCCACCGCCATGGCGCCGTAGACGATCTCGTCCCTGCCGTCGCCGTCGACGTCGGCCACCGACAGCTGGTGGTTGCCCTGGCCGTCGTAGCCCCGGCCGGAGTTGGTGGAGCTGTTGGTGTCGAAGGTCCAGCGCCGGGTGAAGGCCCCGCCGCGCCAGTCCCAGGCGGCGATCACCGTACGCGTGTAGTAGCCGCGCGCCATGATCAGTGAGGGCCTGCCGCCGTCCAGATAGGCGGTGCCGGCGAGGAAGCGGTCGACACGGTTGCCGTAGTTGTCGCCCCAGGAGGAGACGGTGCCGCGTGCGGGGACGTAGTCGACGGTGCCCATGGCGGCGCCCGTCAGGCCGTTGAACATGGTGAGGTATTCGGGGCCCGACAGGACGTAGCCGGAGGAGTTGCGGTGGTCGGCCGATGCGCTGCCGATCACGGTGCCCCGGCCGTCGACGCTACCGTCTGCGGTCTTCATCGCCACCTCGGCCCGGCCGTCGCCGTCGTAGTCGTACACCTGGAACTGCGTGTAGTGCGCGCCGGAGCGGATGTTGCGGCCCAGGTCGATCCGCCAGAGCCGGGTGCCGTCGAGCTTGATGCCGTCGATGACGGTGTCGCCGGTGTAGCCGGACTGGGAGTTGTCCTTGGCGTTGGTGGGCTGCCACTTCAGTACGAAGTCGAGTGCGCCGTCGCCGTCGAGGTCGCCGACGGAGGCGTCGTTGGCCTCGTAGGTGTAGGCGACGCCGTCGGGGGTCGTGCCGCCCGGGGGCGGGCTGATGGGCACGTCCTTGTAGCCGGCGCGGAACTGGACCGCGTGCACGGAGTCGGCCTGCTCGACACCGTCGACCACCGCGCGCACGGTGTAGTCGGCGGAGTCGGGGGCGCCGGTGTGGAAGTAGTCGGTGGAGCCGGTGAGGGGCGAGGCGTTGACCTTCGTACCGCCGCGGTAGACGTTGAAGGCGACGGAGTCGGGGTCGGTGGCGAGCCAGCGCCAGCTGACGAGGTTGCCGGAGTCGGTGTGCACGCTGACCACGCCCCGGTCCAGCGCCTCGACCTGGCGTGCGGTCGCGGCGTGCGAGGTGTGGCCCGTGACGACCAGTCCGGCGGCGGCGAGGATTCCGGCGGTGACGGCGCCGAGCAGGGCCCGGGTCCGGGTGGTACGGCGTCTGCGGGAGGTGCGGGGATGCGCGAGAGCCACGGTAGGTGCCTTCCCGAGTGGGGGTGGGTACTCCTCAGTGGCCGCCGGGCGCGGAAAGGTTGCCGCCCCCTCCTGTCCCGTACGCCCTCACCCGTTCGGCGCCGCGCGGTGGCGGGCGCGGTCCGGGGGCGCGCAGGCTGGCCGGAAAGCTGCCGATCGCCAGGGGCGGCGGAGCCCGTTGGGGGTGCGACGTGTCGGACACCGGTACCACGGCCCCTGGAGCGGACCCGGGCGACGACATGGCGGGGGCGCTGCTGAACACCCTTTTCAACCAGTCCGCCGTCGGTCTGCACGTCCTGGACCTGGATCTGCGGGTCGTCCGTGTCAACGCCCTCACCGAGCTGGTGGACCCGGAGGAGATCGTCGGCCTGCATTTCACCGAGGCCTACCGGCTCGACGACCCGGCCGAGGCGGAGCGCCTGTTGCGCCAGGTCCTGAAGACCGGCGCACCGGTGGCCAACTTCGCGGTGCGCGGGCGGGTTGCACGGGCCCCCGGCCCCGACCGCAACCTGAACGTCACCCTGCACCGGCTGGACGCCGAGGACGGCCGCCCGCTCGGGCTGCTGGCGGCCGTGGTCGACGTCAACGAGCGGGACAAGGCGCACGTCCGGGCCGATGTGCTGGCGGCGGTGCGCCGGGGGGCGGGTCACTCCCTCGATGTGGCGGCGACCTGCGAGGGACTGGCGTCGGCGCTGGTGCCGGCGTTCGCCGACCTGGCCGTGGTCGAGGTGGTGGACGAGGTGCTGCGCGGGGCCGACCCGCCGCTGAGCCCGCTGGGCCGGGACGTCCCGCTGCGGCGCGCGGCGGTACGGGGCACGGAGACGGCGTCGGACAACCTGGTCGGCGAGCTGCGCCGGCTGCCCGAGGCGACCCCGTTCGCCCTCGCCGTCGCGGATCTGCGGCCCCGGCTGGTCCAGCTGGGCCCGGACACGCCCTGGCTGGACGCCGACCCGGAGACGCGGCGGATGATCGAGGCGACCGGGGCGCACTCGATGATCGTGGCGCCGCTGAAGCTGCACGGTTCCGTCCTCGGCCTGGTCAGCCTGTACCGGCACCAGGGCGATCCGTACAACGAGCGCGACCTCACGCTCGCGCTGACCGCCGCCGCACACGCGGCGCTGAGCATCGAGAACGCGCTGCGCTTCGCCCGCGAGCACGTGATCGCCTCGACCGTCCAGCGCCGGCTGCTCCCCCAGCACGAGAACGACCGGGTCGCGATCGAGACCGCGCACGTCCTGCTGCCGGGGCGCAACAGCGGCTGCTGGTTCGACACGATCGGGCTCTCCGGCGCCCGGACGGCGCTCATCATCGGCAATGTCGCCGGACACGGGTTGCAGACGGCCATCACGATGGGGCAGCTGCGCACCGTCATCCACGCGCTGGCGGGGCTCGACCTGGAGCCCGACGAGGTGCTGGCCCGGCTCAACGACACGGCGGACCGGCTGGTCGAGGAGCGGCGGTCGCTGCCGCCCGGGGACTCGCTGCACCGCCAGCCGCTGACCGCGACCTGCCTGTACGCGGTCTACGACCCGTTCACGCAGATGTGCACGGTGGCGCGGGCCGGGCACCCCGCGCCGGTTGCCGTCGGGCCGGACGGGCGCCCGCTCGTGCTGGACGTGCCGGAGGGGCCGGCGCTCTTCTCGGCGGACAGCGCGCCCTTCGCTACGGGTGCGGTGCGGCTGGACGAGGGCAGTGTGCTGGCGTTCCTCACCGGTTCGCTGCTGCCCGAGGAGCGGTCGGTGGAGCGGGTGCGGGAGGCGCTGGCCTTCCCGGAGCGCCGACTGCGGGACCTGTGCGACGCGATCGTGTACAACCTGCCGGCCGAGGCCGATCCGGACGGGGCCGCGCTGCTGCTCGCCCGGACGGGCGTGGTGCCGCCGGACCGGGTGGCGACCTGGGAGCTGGCCCACGACCGGACCACTCCGGCGGTCGCCCGCACCCTGGTCCGGGACCGGCTGGAGGGCTGGGACCTCGACGAGGACACCATCGAGGCGACCGAGCTGATCGTCAGCGAGCTGATCACCAACGCGGTCCGCTACGGGACGCCGCCCCTGCAACTGCGGCTGCTCCTTGACCGCGCGCTGACCTGCGAGGTGCACGACACCAGCCCGGTGGCCCCGCATCTGCGGCACGCCCGGACGGTCGACGAGGGCGGGCGCGGCCTGTTCATCGTGTCGCAGCTCGCCAACCACTGGGGCACGCGCTACAGCAAGAGCGGCAAGGCGCTGTGGACGGAGCAGGAGTTCCGGGACGACGGCTCCTGACCCCTGACGGGCATACGGGTGCGCCGCACCCCGGGCCTGGTGGGCCGGGGTGCGGCGCGAGGAGAGGCCACGGACGGCGGCCCGGGTCCAGCGGGCCGCCGTCGGTGGGTCAGCGGCGGGGACCGTGGTGGCGGTGCCCCCAGGACTTGGAGTCGACCTTGTGGCCGTGCGCGTCGCGCAGGGTGGCCGTGTCGCTGTTGTCCCAGACGTAGCTGCGCCGGTCCTGGTAGACGTCGTGGCGGGTGTCGCGGCCGACGCCGGTGTGCACGCGCACCGAGGAGCGGCCGGGCAGGCGCAGGTCGAACTTGTAGGTGCGGTGGCTCTCGTCGCTGAGCGTCCAGCCGCGCAGGTTCACCGTCTGCCGCCCGGTGTTGGTGACGGTGACCCACTCACCGTTCAGGCTCCGGTTGGAGCCGTTGTCGCGACCGGGGCTGTCGTACTGGACCTTGCCCAGGACGACGGTCGGACGCGGGGCGTGGTGGCCCCGGCCGTGGTCGCGGCCGTGGTCACGGCCGTCGGCGACCGCGGGGAGGGCGGCGGCTGCGACCAGTGCGCCGGAAGCGAGGACGGCTGCGGTGATCCGCCGTGCGGAACGGGACATGAAGACCCCTCAGGTGCAGGCCCGGACCGGTGGGGTCCGGGCGGTTCAACGTTCCCGGCGTCCTGCCGGGAGCCACACCTTGGACCCGCCGGCGGCCCGGCGGGAACCACATCGGGGCGTGTTACGAAGTGCGGACATTTCCGTCACACACGGCTGTAGTCGGCATGTAGGGAAAGCTGCGGGTACCTGTCAATTCCTGTCCGCTGCAACCAGCCGTACGGAGCCGGATTGACGGGGTCGACCGTGCGGGCGACGCCGCCGGGCGCGCCGCGGGCGGCCCTGTGCCCGGGGCCTGCGGGTTCGTAACAAACAGACCGCGAGCCCTGTTGAACGCCCGTTCCGTTACCGCCGGAACGGGCGCACGGATGTTCCCTCGAACGCCGGGCGGGGTGCGCTCGTCGTGTTCAGGCCGTGGCGTCCGACCAGGCGTAGGGCGGTGGCACCGGGCCGTCCGGCCGGCCGGCACCGGCCTCGCCGATGGCGCGGTCGGCCACGCTCATCAGCTGTCCGGCGACGTCGTGCATCGCGCGGCTCGCCGCGACCTCGTCGCCGATGGTGGGGACGTCGGGATCCTGGGGGCTCAGCCGGGCGATCCCCTGGCCGGCGAGTCTCGCGGTGCCGGTGTCCAGCACCGCTTCCGCCTTGGTCGTCCCGCCCTCCTCGGAGAGCTCGACGCGCACCGTCCATTCCAGCGTGCGGTTCATCGCATACCTCCCGGCCCGCACCGGCCGGCGGGCGCGGGCCGGGACACGGGTCCACCTCCAGCATCCACCCGACCGGCCGCCGCCGCCCGCCCGGACTGCGCCCGGTCCCCCGCCGAAATAGGATGCAGGGAACCGGCCCGCCATCCCCCCGTCCCGCGGAGCGGCCCATGAACCGGCGTCGTCCTTCCCGGTCGGCCAGCTCCGACGAACTGCTCACCACCCTCCACGACCTCACCTCACGGGCCCGCCGCGAGGTGGAGCTGCACCAGGCCAGGGTGGAGCTGGCCGAGGCGCTCCAGCGCGAGATGCTGCCCCCCTACCTGCCCTCGCCGCCGGGCCTGCGGACCGCCGCCCGGTACGCCCCGGCGCGCACCGGCCTGGACATCGGCGGCGACTGGTACGACGGGTTCGAGCTCCCCGACGGGGCGCTGGCCTTCGCCGTCGGGGACGTCCAGGGGCACGATGTGGAGGCCGCCGCCTTCATGGGCCGGGTCCGGATCGCGATGCGCGCCTTCGCGCTCACGGCGGAGGACCCGGGCGAGGTCATGAGCCGTACCAACGACCTGCTGCTTGCCGCCGACACCGGACTGCTCGCCACCTGCACCTTCGTACGTCTCGACCCGGCCACCCGGGAGCTGCGCAGCGCCCGGGCCGGTCATGTGGCCGCCGTCTGGGCCACCGCCGACGGCCGGGCCGGCACCACGGACGACGAGGGCGGGCTGCCGCTCGGGGTGCAGTCGGGCGAGGAGTACCCGGTCACCACGCGCCCGCTCGGCGGCGAGGGGGCGTTCGTGCTGCTGACCGACGGGGTGGTCGAGGGTCCCTCGTACGCCCTGGACGAAGGGCTGGACGCGGTGGTGCGGCTCGTACGTTCCCGGGTGACCGAGGACGCGGACGCGCTGGCCGACGCGGTCATGGGGTCCGCGGAGCGGACGGGGCACCAGGACGACGCGGCGGTGCTCGTCCTGCGCCACGGGCGCTTCGGTTCCGGCGGAGGGTGAGGCGGACCGCGGCCGCCCGTGCGTGTCACACCGCCGTCCGCCTCGGGGCCGGTGTCTGATGAGAGGCGTGATCCACAGCGAGAGGAACCGCCGGTACCTGGTGGCGGTCCTGCGTGTCGTGGGCGTCGCCGCCGCCTATTACGGGGCGGCCCGGCTGGGCCTGCTGCGGGAGCTGACCGTCCATGGCGCGGTGGTGACGCCGCTGTGGCCGCCGACCGGGATCGCGCTGGGCTGCCTGCTGTATCTCGGATTACGCGTGTGGCCCGGGATCGCGGTGGGCTCGCTGGTCGTCGTGGGCATGCTGGGCGGTACGGTGACGCCGTCCTCGCTCGTCGTCGCGGCGGGCAACACGCTCGCCCCCCTGTGCGCGTACGCGCTGCTGCGGCGGACCGGTTTCCGCCTGGAGCTGGACCGGCTGCGCGACGGCATCGTGCTGGTGTTCCTGGGGGCGATGGCCGCCATGGTGATCAGCGCGACCGCCGGGACGACGATGCTCGTGGTGGACGGCAAGGTGCCCGCCTGGAACTTCTGGTCCGTCTGGGCGGCGTGGTGGGCGGGTGACGTCATGGGGGTCCTGGTGGTCGTGCCCGTCGTGCTGGTGCTCGGCCGGGTTCGGCCGCCCCGGCTCACGGACCGCTGGGCGGAGGCCGTGGCGCTGTCGGCGGTCGCGGTCGCCGGGGCGCTGTTCGCCACCCGGAGCTCGCTGTCGATGCTCTATCTGGTGTTCCCGATCGTCATCTGGGCCGCCCTGCGCTTCCGGCTCGCGGGCAGCGCGCCGTGCGCCCTGCTGGTGTCCGTCCTGGCGGTCGTGGCGGGGACGGACGGGGCGGGGCCGTTCGCGGGGCACACCATCGTGGAGGTGATGATCAACCTCACGGTGCTCAACGGGGCCGTCGCCCTCACCGCTCTCCTGCTGGCCGCCATGGTCACCGAGCAGCAGAACGTCCGGCACCGCATCGAGCGCGCCTGCGAGGAGCTGGCCGAGGTGGTCGACCAGCTCGCCCCGGGCCGCTCGGCCGCCGCCTGGCCGTCCCGGGCCGAGGACGAACGCGGCAGCCGCTGACCACGCGGATCAGCGGCGGAAGTACCGGTCCAGGAACGCGTTGCGGAAGGTGCCCTCCGGGTCGTGGCGGGCCATCAGCTCCTCGAAGTCCGCGTAGCGCGGGTACAGCGTGCGCAGCACCTCGGGGGCCGTGGAGAAGACCTTGCCCCAGTGCGGGCGGGCGCCGAACGGGGCCAGGGCCTCCTCGATCGCCGCGGCCACCGGTGCGACGGCCGCCGCGTCCGGGACCCAGGTGAAGTGGAAGGCCACCGAGTCCCGGCCGTGGGCGGGGCTCAGCCACAGGTCGTCGGCGGCGACGGTGCGGAGCTCGGAGATCTGGAGCACCGGGGCGATCCGGTCCCGGAGCCGGGCCACGGCCTCGTACGCGGCGACGGCGTCCGCGCGGGCCACGAAGTACTCCGACTGGAGCTCGTCGCCGTTGCTCGGGGTGAACTCCATCCGGAAGTGCGGCAGCCGCTCGTGCCAGGGGCCGGGCACACCCTGCTGCGCGGTGCAGTTCCCGGCGGGCACCCCGGGGATCGGGTGCCGGGGGCCGTCGGCGAGCCGTGCGCCCAGCCACTCGGCGGGCATCGCGGCCTGGGTGCCCTCGTCGCCCAACCGCTGCTTCAGCCACACCTGGCCGACGGGTCCGGGGCGCCAGTCGGTGAAGACGCTGACGCTGTAGGCGGCGGACATCACCTCGTCGAAACGCGCGGTCAGTGTCGCCTCGGGCAGGTCCTCGTACACCCACTGGCGCACCTCGAAGGCGGGCACGAGGTCCAGTTCCAGCGAGGTCACCACGCCGAGGGCGCCGAGGGAGACGACCGCGCCCGCGAAGTCCTCGTCGGTGCGCCGCAGGGTGCGCAGCTCTCCGCCGGCCGTCACCAGGGAGAGGGCGCGCACCTCGCCCGCCAGGGAGCGGTTGCCCACGCCGGAGCCGTGGGTGCCGGTCGCGACGGCGCCGGCGGCCGAGATGTGCGGGAGCGAGCCCAGGTTGGCGAGGGCGAGACCGCGCTCGTGCAGTTCGGCGGCGAACTCACCGAAGCGGAGTCCCGCGGTCAGCGTGACGGTCCGGCCCGGGACGTCGATGTCCACGACGCGCGGGAGCCCGGCGAGCGACACATGGTCGCCGGTGGTGTCCGCGACGGTGTTGAAGGAGTGCCGGGTGCCCAGGGGGCGGACCGTGCCGGAGGCGGCGACCGTGTCGCGCAGTTCGCGGACGGATCGCGGCACGCACAGCCGCTTCGCGCCGAAGGTGATGTTGCCGGCCCAGTTCTTCTCCGCGGGGGTCACCGTACGTCCTCTTCCACTCGTGGCCGGGCACGTGCTCCCGGCACCGCATCCTCCCAGACCGCCCGGCGGCCGCCGGAGCCGAGCGGCCCGAATACCGCGCGCGCAACCGCGCGAGCACGTACGGTAGTTGGCGACCGAGGTACATATCCGCACACCAACCGTTTGACGCATGGCACACATACCAACAGGTGCACACAGAACCAGAGATCCGGTACGGATCGGGACGAGTCACGGAACAACGTGCCTGTCTGAACTTCACCGGAACTCCAGCGAAATGCCATGTGTGTGGATATCGTGCACCGAGCGAGGGCGCGTCCGTCAGTCCACTGGATCGGCGGATGCGCCCCGTTTGTGGCGATGCGACTGTGACTGGGGGGTTCATGGGGCATGTCGAGCTACCCGAATCCGATATACCGAGGCCCGTGGGACTGGCGGGGGCGCCACGACCGCGGACCTCTTCAGGACTGCCGCGCGGCCAGGACATCGGCCGGCCGCGGCGGCTTCCGGAGGTACGGCGCGAGCGCGGCGCCGGGGCACCCGGCAGGCACCCGGGCCTGCTGACCCTGGTGGTGGCCGCCGAGTCCGCCGGACTCGGTTTACCCGCCTGGCTCGTGCTCCGCGCCGACGGGCAGCCCGAGGCTCTGGCCGGGGCGCTCGCGGCCACCCTGGTGTGGTGCGGGGTCCGGGCCGCGCGGGGACGGTACGCCCTACGTGTGCCGGGCCGTCCGCCCGGGGCGCTGACCACGCCCGGGGACTGGTTGCTGCTCATCGGTGTGCTGGCGGTGCTGTGGACCGTCCTCGACGCACCGATCGACCCGGCGGCGGCCGTCGTCGCCCTGATCCCCGGGCTCCTGGCGGGCGCGGGCACCTCATCGGCCCGGCGGCTGGCCTGGTCCGGGAGGCGCCGGACGGCGCGCCGGGTGCTGGTGGTCGGCGAGGCCGCGGGGGTGGACCGGGCGGTGCGGCTGCTCACCTCGCGGGAGGACCACGGCTATCGCGTCGTGGCCGCGCTGCCGGTGGGCGCGGCGGCGCTGAGCTGCGAGGTCCCGGTGCCGGGGCGGCTGGCTCCGGCACCCGCGGGGGACGACGCCTCGACGGTGCTGGGCGCGGCCTTCGCGCACGAGGCGGACCTCGCACTGGTGGTTCCGGGTCCGGGGCTGGCCGAGGAGCGGTTGCGGCGGCTGACCTGGGGCCTGCACGACGGCGGCCTGGAGGTGTCGGTGCTCTCGCACCTCTCGGAGACCGCGGCGGACCGGATACGGCCCTCGTCGGCGGCCGGGCTCACCCTGCTGCACATCGTGCCGCCGTTGCGCCGGGGTCTCCAGCCGGCCCTGAAGGCGGCGGTGGACCGGGCGGGGGCCGCCTGCGGGCTGGTCGCCCTGTCTCCGTTGCTGCTGCTGATCGCGGTGGCGGTCCGGCTGACCTCGGCGGGGCCGGTCTTCCACCGGCAGGTCCGCCAGGGGCAGCACAACCACCCCTTCGTCATGTGGAAGTTCCGCACGATGGTGGTGGACGCCGAGCGGCACAAGGCGCGGCTCGCCGAGGCCAACGAGAACGACGGCCCGATGTTCAAGATGCGGCGGGACCCCCGGGTGACCCGGCTCGGCCGCCTGCTGCGTCGCTCGTCGCTGGACGAACTGCCCCAGCTCATCAACGTACTCAAGGGTGACATGTCCCTGGTCGGCCCTCGTCCGCCACTGCCGGACGAGGTGTCCCGGTACGACGAGCGGGAGTTGCGCAGGCTCGCGGTGAGGCCCGGGCTGACGGGCCTGTGGCAGGTCAGCGGGCGGTCCGACCTCTCGTGGCAGGAGACGGTGTCGCTGGACCTCTGGTACGTCGACAACTGGTCGGT
Organism: Streptomyces sp. NPDC097595; assembly: GCF_044761525.1. Classification (NCBI taxonomy): domain Bacteria; kingdom Bacillati; phylum Actinomycetota; class Actinomycetes; order Kitasatosporales; family Streptomycetaceae; genus Streptomyces; species Streptomyces sp. NPDC097595. The sequence goes on from NZ_JBIWCN010000005.1 coordinate 336,667, forward strand.
GGCCACGGACATGGGGCTCATGGCCCGGACGCTGCGCGCCGTCACCGACGGCCGCGGGGCGTACTGAGGGCGGGGGCGGATGAGTATCGGGGAAGGGAGCCGGGTGGTCCGCCCGTCGTGGACGGGGGCGGGCCGCCCGGCCGGGCGGGGGCGGCTACACGGCCCGCTGCCGGAGCCACCAGGAGTATGTCTCCGCGATGCCCTCCTTCAGCGGGACGCGCGGTGCGAAGCCGAGGGAGGTCAGCCGGGAGACGTCCAGGAGTTTGCGCGGGGTGCCGTCGGGTTTGCCGGTGTCCCAGCGGGTCTCTCCCTGATAGGACGTCACCTCGGCGACCATCGCGGCGAGTTCACGGATGGTGAGGTCGTCGCCGCAGCCGACGTTGACCGGCGCGTCGTCGTCGTAGCGCTCCAGCAGGAGCACGCAGGCTGCGGCGAGGTCGTCCACGTGCAGGAACTCGCGCCGGGGGTTTCCGGACCCCCAGAGCGTGAGGGCCGGTGCGCCGGACTCGCGGGCCTCGTGGAAGCGGCGGATCAGGGCGGGCAGGACGTGCGAGGTCTCCAGGTCGAAGCTGTCGCCGGGGCCGTAGAGATTGGTCGGCATGGCGCTGATGTAGGAGGCGCCGTACTGGCGCCGGTAGGACTGCGTCTGCACGATGCCGGCGATCTTCGCCAGCGCGTACGCCTCGTTGGTGGGTTCCAGGGGTCCGGTGAGCAGCGCGCTCTCGGGAATCGGCTGCGGGGCGTGCTTCGGGTAGATGCAGGACGAGCCGAGGAAGAGCAGCCGCTCGGTGCCGGCCGCGTGCGCGCCCGCGATCACGCTCAGCTGGATGCGCAGGTTGTCCTCGATGAACTGCACCGGATACGTGCTGTTGGCCATGATCCCGCCGACCCGGGCGGCGGCCAGCACCACGGCGTCGGGGCGTATGCCGCGCAGGAAGGCGGCGGTGCTCTCGGCGTCCCGGAGATCGAGGAGGTCACGGCCGCGGGTGATCACCTCATGGCCGTCGGCGGTGAGGCGGCGGACCACCGCCGACCCCACCAGGCCCCGGTGGCCGGCGACGAACACGCGGGCACCGGGGCGTAGCAGGGACGGGACGCGTTCCCGGGGAGGGCCGGGGAGATCAGTCGTCATGTTTTCGGATTGTGCCAGCAGCCGGGAGAAACGGTGTTGTTTTGCCCCGGATCCCTCAGACATTGACATTCCATGACCAACTGCCTTACGGGCGACCGCAGAAGGGGGAAACGTGGCGAAGACCGCGCTCATCACCGGGGTGACCGGACAGGACGGTTCGTACCTGTCGGAGCTGCTGCTCCAGAAGGGGTATACGGTCCACGGCCTGATCCGCCGCTCGTCCAGCTTCAACACGGAGCGGATCGACCACATCTACCAGGGCCCGGAGCAGGAGCACCGGTCCTTCGTGCTGCACCACGCGGATCTGGCCGACGGGGTCGCCCTGGTGAACCTGTTGCGGGACATCCGGCCCGACGAGGTGTACAACCTGGGCGCGCAGTCGCATGTGCGGGTCTCCTTCGACGCGCCGCTGTACACCGGGGATGTGACCGGCCTGGGCACGATCCGGCTCCTGGAGGCGGTCCGGGCCAGTGGCATCGACACCCGGATCTACCAGGCGTCCTCCTCGGAGATGTTCGGCGCGAGCCCGCCCCCGCAGAACGAGCTGACGCCGTTCCACCCGCGCAGCCCGTACAGCGTCGCGAAGGTCTACTCGTACTGGGCGACGGTCAACTATCGCGAGGCGTACGGGATGTTCGCGGTGAACGGCATTCTGTTCAACCATGAGTCGCCCCGGCGCGGGGAGACCTTCGTGACCCGGAAGATCACCCGTGGTGTGGCCCGGATCAAGGCGGGCCTCCAGTCCCGGCTGCATCTGGGCAACCTGGACGCGATACGCGACTGGGGTTACGCCCCCGAGTACGTGGACGCGATGTGGCGCATGCTCCAGTGCGACACCCCGGACGACTATGTGGTGGCCACCGGGGAGGGCGTCAGCGTCCGGCAGTTCCTGGAGTACGCCTTCGAGCACGCCGGCCTCGACTGGCGCGAGTACGTCCGCTACGACGCGAAGTACGAGCGGCCCAGCGAGGTCGACGCGCTCATCGGGGACGCCTCGAAGGCCGGACAGCTGCTGGGCTGGAAACCGGCCGTACGGGCCCGGGAACTGGCCCGGATCATGGTCGACGCCGATGTGCGCCGGCTCTCCGACGAACTCGCGGGGGCCGCCGTGCGCGTGGACAGATAACAGGCTCCGGCGCGCACCCCCACCCCCCACCGGCGACGCGGTGGGGCCGCACGCGCCGGTTCGGGCGGGGCCCAGGCCCCTCCCACTCGACCGCGGCCAACGGGCCGCAGCTCGTTCTCACCTTCGGAGCTGAATGATGAACCGAACCACGGGGCGCCGACGCGGCCGGACGCGGGCCGCGGCCGCGGCGCTCGGCCTGCTCGCGGGCGCCCTGAGCGCCGCCGCCGCGGGCAGTCCCCCGGCCGCCGCACTCACCGCGCCCATCTCGATCACCGCGGACGACCTGTCCACCTGGCAGACCAACGGCATCGTCTGGTCGATGGCCGCGTCCGACGACGGGGTGGTCTACGCGGGCGGTACCTTCTCCACCGTACGGCCCCCGGGCGCGGCCGCCGGGACCTCCGAGCAGCCCGCGGTGAACTTCGCCGCGTTCGACACCGCGACCGGGGCGCCCACCGGCTGCTCCCTGTCGTTCACGCTCTCCTCGGGGACCGCCACGGTCCGCGCGCTGGCCCTGTCCCCGGACGGTGAAACCCTGTACGCGGGCGGGCAGTTCGGGGCGGTGAACGGGGTGGGCGTCAGCAACATCGCGGCCATCGACACCGCCACCTGCACCCCGCGCCAGAACTTCAAGGTCGCCGTCTCCGCCACCGTGCGGGCGCTCGCGGTCACCGACGACACGGTGTACCTCGGGGGCGACTTCAAGAGCGTGGCGGGGCAGCCCCGCAACTTCTTCGCCGCCGTCACCACCGGTGCCGCGCTGAAGCCGTGGACGGCGAACGCGGACGAGGTGGGCCGGGCGGTGGAGGTGACTCCGGACGGGCAGCACGTGGTGCTCGGCGGTGACTTCTTCACCATGAACGGCACCAGCTCGCACGCGCTGGCGGTGGTGGACGCCACCAGCGGCGCGCTGAACAAGAGCTACCCCGGCTTCATCCCGAACACCTCCACGGTGCAGGACCTCACCAGCGACGCCAAGCAGTTCTACACCGCCAACGAGGGCACCGGGGGCGGGGTGTTCGACGGCCGCATCGCCCTCGACCTCACCACGTTCAACCAGGTGTGGCGCGACACCTGCCTGGGCGCCACCCAGGCCCTGCTGGTGCACAACGGGGTGCTCTACAGCGGCAGTCACGCGCACGACTGCGCGTCCATGGGCGAGTTCCCCGACCAGCCGCGCAAGCATCTGCTGGCCCAGTCGGTGGACGACCCGAAGCTGCTGCCGTGGTTCCCGGACACCAACGACGGGATCGGCGAGCCGGTCGGCCCGCGTGTGATGGCGCAGACCGACAAGGGCGGCCACCACTACCTGTGGGTGGGCGGCGAGTTCACCACGGTCAACAGCAAGGCGCAGCAGGGGCTCACCCGGTTCGCCGACGGCCCGGACACGGGGGCGCCCTGGGTGCCGAACGTCAGCGTCTCCACGGTCGCCCCGAACAAGGTGGACGTGAACTGGCAGACCAGTTTCGACACCGACGACGGGGTGCTCACGTACCGGATCTACAAGGACGGGGCGACCACCCCAGTCCACACCACGACCGGGTACTCCGTGTTCTGGGACCGTCCGCAGCTGCGGTGGACGGACACCGATGTGGCGGCCGGTGAGACCCACACGTACCGGATCAGCGCGAGCGACGGCACCAACACCAGCGCGAAGTCGCCCGCGGTGAGCGCGACGGTGGCGGCCAAGGCGGAGAGCTACCCGGCGAGAGTGGTCTCCGACGGGGCGTCCCTGTACTGGCGCTACGACGAGGGCACGTCCACCTTCGCCGCCGACACCGGGGCGGGGCTGGACAACGGCTTCCTGCGCAACTCCCCCTCGTACCGGCAGACTCCGGCAGCGGTTGCCGGGCCCTCGACCGCCATCGGGTTCAACGGGTCCACGCAGTACGCGTACAGCAACCGCGGCCGGCCCCAGCCCACGGCCTTCACCGTGGAGACCTGGATCAAGACCACGACGACCCGGGGAGGGAAGATCATCGGCTTCGGCAGCAACACCCTGGAGCTGAGCGGCAAGTACGACAAGCATGTGTACATGCTCAACAACGGGCGTCTGACGTTCGGCACCTCCAACGGCGGCGGTCAGACCGTCAGCACCACCGGGGCGTACAACGACGGTGCCTGGCACCATGTCGTCGCCACCCAGGGGTCCGGTGGCATGGCCCTGTACGTGGACGGGCAGCTGCGGGCGTCCAACTCGCGGTACACCAAGAACCAGAGCTACACCGGCTACTGGCGGGTGGGCGGGGACAACCTCGCGACCTGGCCGAACCGGCCGACGAGCGACTTCTTCGCCGGCCAGATCGACGAGACCGCCGTCTACCCGACCGCACTGACCGCCGCCCAGGTCAGTGCGCACTACGCGCTGAGGAACAGTGGATGAGGAACACGTTCCTGGCCGGCGCCGCCGTCGTTCTCGCGACGGCGGCGCTGGCCGCCTGCGGCTCGTCCTCCGGTGACGGGGGCGGGGACGGGGGCGGGGCCAACAAGGCCGCGGGCCGCGCCGCTTCGAGCAGCGCGGCGCCGTCCGTGCCCGCGGCCGGAGCGGCGGCCGACCCCTCCGCGCCCGCCGGCCCGGAGGCCACCCGGAGCAGCGAGCCGCCGAAGATCCCCACCGACCGGCTGACGCCCGCCACCGGCACGTTCACCAAGAAGCAGAAGGAGTACCTGACCGACCGGGTGCCCGTGGGCATGGACCCGGCGGCGGTGCTCCAGACCGGGCAGGAGACCTGCGACCGGCTCGACTACCTCGTCAAGGTGGACCGGGACACGGCGGTGGGTGCCGTCGTGACGGGCGAGATCAGCGGTGCGGAGCCCGCCGTCGCCCATCTGTGCCCCCGGCACAAGGACCTCGTGGAGCGGGCCTCGCAGGGGTACGCCGACGGCGCGCACCGGGACGGGAAGCTGCGGCCCGGCCGCTACCGGGACGTCTCCCCCACCGCGAACTGCACCTGGGAGGTCACCGGCCCGGGCGGGAAGGTGCTGCTCTCCGGCTCCTCGCACGAGGGGAAGCGGAGCACGATCACGATTCCGGAGGCGGCGCTCGCCTTCACCTCCACAGGCTGCTGGGCCTGGCTGCCCGAAGGGGACAAGGGATGAAGAAGCTGCCGATAGCCGTGGCGATCCCCACGAAGAACGAGGGGCTGAACATCGCGGAGGCCGTGCGGTCTGTCATCGACCATTTCGAGGCGGTGGTCGTCGTGGACTCGCACAGCTCCGACGACACGGCGAAGATCGCCGCCGAGTGCGGCGCCGAGGTCGTCCCGTACACCTGGGACGGCGGGCATCCGCGGAAGAAGCAGTGGTGCCTGGACCAGGTGCGCACGGACCTGGACTGGATCCTGCTGCTCGACGGGGACGAGCGGCTGAGCCCCGGGCTGCTGGCCGAGCTGCGGGGGATCTTCGCCGATCCGGACGCGCCGAAGCCCGCCGCGTACGACATTCCGCTCGGCTACTGGTTCTCCGGGAAGCGGCTGCGGCACGGCTACACCATCCGCAAACGTTCGCTGACCGACCGGACGCGCTGCCACTACCCGGAGGTGGGCGATCTGGACGCGCCCGGCATCGGGGAGGTGGAGGGGCACTACCAGCCGGTCGCGCAGAGCACGGCGGCGCTGAGCCATCCGATCGAGCACCAGGATCTGGACCCGGTGACCGCCTGGTTCGAGCGGCACAACCGCTACTCGGACTGGGAGGCGTGGCTCAACCACCATCCGGAGGTGAAGGAGCAGGTGCGCCGCGCCAAGTCGCGGCAGGGGCAGCTGTTCCACAAGGCGCCGTTCAAGCCGCTGATGTCCTTCGCCTACATGTACGTCTACCGGCGGGGGTTCCTCGACGGGCGCGCCGGGTTCGACTTCGCTCTGGCGATGAGCTTCTACCGCTGGCAGATCGCCCTCAAGTCGCGTGAGAAGCAGTCTTCTTGACGCCTTCGCTCCTCCGGCGGACCACGTCCTCGTAGGTCCGCCGGAGGGTGCGGGTGACGACCTCGATGGTGAAGTGCCCGTTGACCAGCTCCCAGGCGGCCTTGCCCGCCTCGGCGTTGGCGCCCGGTTCGAGGAGCTCCAGGACCGCCCGCGCGACCTTGTCCGCGTTGGCGGCGTCCTCCCCGACGCGGCTGTCGATCACCCGGCCCGCCCCGGCCCGCGCCACATCGGGCCCGAGCCCGCAGGTGCGGGTGATGACGGCCGGGGTGCCCACGGACATCGCTTCCAGGATTGAGACGCCCAGGGGTTCCTCGATGGACGGCAGGACGTACACATCGGCCTCGCGGCCCGCCGCCAGCACCTCCTCGTGGCCGAGCGGCCCCACGTGGTCCAGCGAGCCCGTCACGCCGAGCCGGCGCGCCAGTTCGAGGGTGCCGTGCAGGGCGCCGGTGTCCGGTCCGGCGAGGACGAAGCGGGCGTCGGGGTGCTCGGCCAGGACGGCGGGCATCGCGGCGACGAAGTCCTCGGGGCGCTTGCGCTCCTGGATGCGGGCGAGGAACAGCACGGTGGGCGGGCGGCCGGGCTCGCGGGCGGGCTTGAACGGCTGCGGGCGCACCCCGTTGACCAGGCGTACGGTCCGGGTGAGCGGCACGGGGGCGGCGACGGCGTTGACGTCGACGCGCTCGGCCTCGGTGAGGTGGAGCACCGCGTCGGCGCCGCGCAGCACCCGGCGGACGCCCAGGAGGTCGGTGAGCTGGGCGACGCGCTTCTCGGTCGGGTCGACCATGCCGTGGGTCTGGACGACCAGGGGTGTGCCGGAGCCCAGGGCGAGGAGGGCGGCGGGCAGGGTGACCAGGTCGCGCATCAGGTGGACGTGGACGAGGTCGGCGCCGCGCATCATGCGGCGGGCGGTCCGCAGCAGGGCGGCGGAGGTGATCCCGCTGACCTCGAACATCGGCAGCAGGTGGCGGGCCTGGAAGAGGTGGACGGGGACGCCCTCCACCTCGCGCGGCAGGGGCCCGTCGAAGCCGTCGCCGAGCGCCATGATCCTGGCGTCGTCGCCCCCGGCGCGCTGGACCTTGGAGAGGTTCAGGGCCACCCGGGTCGGACCGCCGAAGGCGTGGTCCGGGGTGTGCAGCGTGACGATGTGCAGGATCTTCACCAGGGTCCCCCTTGCCCTCGTTCCGGCCCTGCCCAGACTAGTCGTCACATCTCCTCACGTGTGGTGATTCGTTAATGTGTGGCTACACAACCGCACTTCAGGAACGGGGAGTTGATGACATCCGTGCACGAGGGTGCGGCACCCTCCGCGACGGCCCGCCCACTGTCCTGGGCCATGCTGTCGCGGGCGCTGGCCGTGCCGATCGTCCTCGGCCTGGTGTGCTTCCTGCCCGCGCTGATCGCCGCCCAGCCCGGGACCGGGGTGCGGGACACCGCGTACTGGTTGCAGCTCGTCCTGACCTGTTACGCGGGGGCGCGGCTCGCGACGATGATCCTGTCCACGCGGCGGCGGCTGCTCCAGGGCGTCTTCTGGATGTTCGTGTACATCGCGATGGGGGTGGCTCCGTTCGCGCAGGTGGTCATCGGCCAGACGCCGACGCCCGCGGTCGGGCCGCGCGCCGACCTGGTGACCGCCGTCGCGCTGGTCCTCGTGGGGTGCGCGGCCTTCGACCTGGGGGCGCTGCTGGCCTCGCGGCGCCCGCTGCGCCGCCGCCGCACGGCGCGCGGGGAGAGGCACGGCGCCACCGCGCACCCGGTGCGGCTGCGGCTGCTGGTGCTGGTGGCGTTCGCGGCGAGCGGGTACTACGTGCTGAAGCTGGGCGGGCCCGCGGTCTTCTTCTCCAGCAGGCAGGAGATCAGCGCCTCGGTCGCCGAGAGCGGGGTGGCGTCGGGCGAGTCCAATGTGGGCTCGGCGTTCCTGAAGGGCTTCGGCACGGTGCCGGCGCTGCTTGCGCTGCTGTTCTACACGCGCAGGCTGGTGACCTCGCGCGGGGCCAGGCGCTCGCCGTCGACCGTGCTGGTCTGGTGCGGCCTCGCGGCCGTCAATCTCATCGTGAACAACCCTGTTTCCAACGCGCGTTACTGGTTCCTGACGGTGCTGGTCTCGCTGCTGTTCACCGCCTTCCCGCGCAGTGCGGCGATGTACCGGTCGGTGCTGGCGCTCGGCGTGATCGGCGCGCTGGTGCTGTTCCCGTACGCGGACCGGTTCCGGTACGACGACGAGGGGTACCGGCCGGTCCAGTCCTCGTCGGTGTTCGAGCCGCTGGCCACGAAGGACTACGACCAGACGGTGATGTTCGCCAACACCGTCACCTGGGTCGGCACCCGGGGGCACACCTACGGGCGGCAGCTGGCGGGGTCCGCGTTCTTCTTCGTGCCGAGGGCGGCGTGGAGCGGGAAGCCGGAGGACACCGGGGTGCGGGTCGGCCAGTGGATGGGGATGAACATGACCAACCTCTCCGCGCCGCTGTGGACGGAGCTGTGGGTCGACTTCGGGGTGGTGGGCCTGGTCGGCGGGCTGGCGCTGACGGGGTACGGGGCGGCGCGCACCGACCGGCGTTACGCGCGGGCGGTCTCGCGGGACGGGCCGGGTCCGGGCAGCGTGCTGGCCATCGCGGCGCCGTTGATCGCCGGGTACACCTTCATCCTGCTGCGCGGTCCGTTGTTGCAGGCGGCGGGGAAGCTGGCGATCGCGGCCCTGTGCCTGGCGCTGGTGACGAGTTTCAGGTCCGGGCGGCGTCCGCGCTGACCGGCGCCGGGGCCCGCGCGCCCGCCCGGGTCAGCCGGGCCACCCGGGTCCAGGTCGCGACGGCCTTGCAGACGGAGCCCAGGCACAGGCCCCAGGCGGCCCCGGTCACCCCGCCGATCGCGTAACCCGTGGCGAGGAAGGCGACCGCGGCGAGCGAGAACACCACCTGGATCGAGAGCGTGGTGCGCGGGTCGAGGAGCCGGAGGGCCAGCAGTCCGCAGGTGCCGGCGGCCATCGCCGCGTACTGGCTGCCCGTGGCCGGGAGGAGCGCCGCCGCCGTGGGCCACGTCGCGCCGAGCAGGTGGCGGCCGACGGAGCCGGGCAGCAGGGCGAGGACGGTGGCCCAGGCGGCGGCCGTCAGGGCCAGGACGGCGGCCAGTGCGGCGGTCGCGCGCACCCGGAGCCGGTCGGTCGCGAGCCGCCCGAGGAGCGGCGGGCCGAAGCCGGTGGCGGAGGTGAACAGCACGTTGAGCGGGCCGAAGAGCGTGGTGGCGCCGCGCAGGGCGCCGACGACGAGGGGGTTGCCGACGGCGCCGAGGCCGAGCACGGAGAGCTGGGAGGTGGCGTTGCCGACGCCGAACTCGACCACGAACCTCCGGCCGAGGTGCCCCTTCGCGAGCATCGGCCTCAGCGCCACCGGGGCCCGCGTGGTCCTGCGGTGCAGGGCGGCCGCGGACAGCAGCAGCGCGGGAAGGGCGGAGAGCCCCCAGACCGCGACCAGCCGGGCGGCCGGCGCCCCGTGCGGCTGTACGGCCAGGGCGCCGACGACACACACCAGCCGGAGGCTGTCGGCGGCCAGGGCCAGATGCTGGGCGTGCAGCGTGGCGAAGGCGTAACGGGCGATGTCCTGCCCCAGCACCACCGGCAGGACCAGGCCCAGCGTCATCAGGGCGCGTGCCGTGGAGCCGGGCAGCAGGACGCAGACGGCGGCGAGCAGGCCGCCGAGGGCGGTGGCGGCGAGCAGCGTGAAGCAGAGGGCGGACCGGCAGGCGGACCGGGTCTCCTCGCCGCCGCCCCGGCGGAGCACGAGGGGCTGTCCCGTAAAGGCGCCGGAGACGCCGAGCAGGACGGTGAAGACGAGGTAGACGGCGGAGAAGCGGGCGAAGCCGGCCACGGTGGAGAGCCGGGCGGCGGCCACCAGCACCAGGATGTTGGTGAGGGCCGCCACCCCCTGGTCCGCGACCGAGCAGACGATCGCGGTACGGGCTCTCATCGGTGTCCGGCGGCGCTGTTGTGGCCGTCGCGTCCGTGGCCGCCGTCCACGGTGCGCAGGCCCAGCGTCTCGGCCGGGTCGCCGGTGCGGCCCGCCACATCGGGGTCGCCGTATCGGCCGCCCGGGGCGGCCGGCCCCTGCCCGGCGGGCCGCTGCCCCGGCGCCCGGGCGCCGCCGGACTTCTTGCGGGCCCGCCGGTCCAGCCGGCCGTAGCCCGGGTGGAGCAGGGTGCCGAGGACCGAGCCGCCCGCCGCGCCGATGACCTCGCGGATGCGTTCGAGGTCGCTGCGGTGCACCTCGCGCGGTTGGCAGACGATGACGACGCCTTCGACGCGGTCGACGAGCGCGACGGCGTCCGCGTACGACAGGACGGGCGGGGCGAGCACGATGACGACCGCGCCGGGCCTGCCGCCCTCGGCGATGATGCGGCCGACGGGGGCGGAGGTCAGGGCGCGCGGCACGTTGTCGGTGCGGCGGCCGGCGACCAGGGTGAAGGCGCCGGACCCCGGCACGTCGACGTTGGCCCGGCTGTCGGACGGCCAGCCGCGGTCCTGGTTGCCCGTCGCCCAGCGGGGGCTGCGGCCCGGGTGGGCGGCGCCGAGGTCGCCGGCCAGGGAGGGGGTCCGCAGATCGGCCTCGACCAGCAGGACGTCGCGGCCCATCTCGGCGAAGGCGGCGGCGAGGTTGGCGGCGGCGGCCCGCGCCATGTCGTTGTCGCCCCGGGGCGCGGTGACCAGGAGGCGGCGGCGTTCGGCGAAGGACGGGTCGTAGGCCAGCCGGAAGGCGACCGCCCGGTACTCCTCGGCGAGCCTGCTGCCGGGGCGGCCGATCGCGAGCAGCGTGCCGGCGGTCGCGCGCTCCCGGGGCAGGGTGCCGAGCAGCGGCGCGCCCAGGGAGCGGACGAGCTCCCTGGTGGAGCGGACGGCCGGGTCGAAGACGAGGCGCACCCATGACATCAGCAGCCCGAGGGCGAGTCCGACGACGCCGCCGAGTCCGAGGAGGAGTGGCAGGCCGGCCCCGGTGGGGTGCTGCGGGGCGACGGGCTTCTTGTTGAGGTAGCCGGGTGTGGTGTCCAGGGCGCGGAGTTCGGAGACCTTCTGGGTGAGCGCGGAGATGGCGACGATGAGGTTGGCGCGTGCGCTGCTGACGTCGTCACCGGTGCCGGTCTCCTGCTCGGCGAGCCGGTCGCGCTGTTCGGTGAGGGGTTTGAGCTGGGCGCGGTAGCCGTCGACCATGTTGTCGATGCTGTCCTCGGTGCGCTCCCGGCGTATCTCCAGGTATGCCTCGGCGAGGGCCTCGGCGCGGGCCCTGGCCTGCTCGGGGGTGCGGCCGGTGTAGGCGAATTTGAGGACGAGGGTGTTGGGCGGGTTGGTGACCTGGAGCCCGGAGAGCAGGGCGCCGACCTCGACCCTGTCGCCCTGTTTGGCGAGGGTGCCGGCCGCGATGGTGCCCACGGCGTCGCTGACGGCGGTCTGGCGTTCGGAGCCGATGTTGATGCCCTTGTCGGCGGAGGCCCCGGCGGCGAAGGGGTCGGAGGCGGCGGACCGTACGGACACCTCGCCGGTGGCCGCGTAGGTTTCGTCCCCGCTCAGGGCGAGCCAGCCGCTGCCGAGGAGGCCGAGGAGCACACCGGTGACGAGCAGGGTCCGGTAGCGCAGGAGCTGGCGGAACTGGTCCCGGAGCAGGGCGGGTTCGTCCTGCTCGTCCAGGGTGCGGATCGGTTCGGTCATCGGCGTGGGCCTTCCCGGCCGTCGCGAAGGGCCTCGGTGAGCAGGGCGTCGAAGCGGGCCAGCGCCGCTTCCCGGCCCAGATGGCGGGCCACGTAGCGGGGCCCGTGGGCGCCGAGCGCTGCCGCCTCGGCGGGTGACTCGACGAGCTTGCGGACGGCGCCGAGCACGGCGGCCGGGTCCTCGGGTGCGACGAGGAGCCCGGCCCCGGAGCGCCGCACCTCCTCGGCGGTGCCGCCCTCCTCGGCGACGGAGGCGACGACGGGGCGCCCCGACACGAAGTACGAGGTGAGCTTCGACGGCACGCTCATGTCGAGCACCGAGGCGCGCTGGGTGACCGCGAGGACGTCGGCGGCGGCCAGGATGTCGGTGAACTCCTCCGCGTCCGCCGGGGGCAGGAAGTCGAGGTTGGGCAGCGCGGCGGCGCGGGCGCGCAGGGCGTCGCGCTGATTGCCGTCGCCCATCAGGACGATCCTGATCTCGGGGGCGAGGCGGGCCGCGTCGACCAGGACCTCCAGGCCCTGTTTGAGGCCCATGTTGCCGGAGTGCAGGACGACGGGTGTGCCCTCGCGCCAGCCGAGCCGGGCCCTGGTCGCGGCGCGGTCGGCCGAAGGGGTGCCCACATGGCTCCAGTTGGGCACGACGCGGATGCGTGCCGGGTCCACCCCGTAGGCGGTGACCCGGGGCACGAAGCTCTCGTGGATGACGCCGACGAGGGTCGCGGCGCGCAGCGCGAACCGCTCGGCCTTCGCCGCGAGGGCCGCCGCCCTGTCCCCGCCCCGGATGCCGCTCTGGGCCGCGGCGGCGCCCATCAGGTCCTGGACGACGGGGAGGTACGGCACCCGGTGGCGGCGGGCGAGGCGGGCGCCGATGACCCCGCCGGCGAGGCTGGGCATCTGGGAGACCACCGCGTCGGGCCGGATGCCGGGCGGCGCGAGGAGGCCGTGCGCCAGGACGCTGCCCTCGAAGGCGGCCCGGCGCAGGGCGCTCTGGCGGGGCGGCACGTAATGGCGCCTGCGGTGCACGGTGACGCCCGCGCGCCGCTCCTCGGTGCGCCACACCCCCCGGTAGGCCGCGTCGGTCCGCCAGGCCGGGTAGTGCGGCATGCCCGTGAGCACATGGGTGTCGGCGCCGGACGCGGCCCAGTGCTCGGCGAGCTGGGCGGCGTACGGGCCGATGCCGGTCAGCTCCGGCGCGTAGTTCGTGGAGACCACCAGCAGGCGGCGCCGCTCGAACGGTCTGTGGTGCTCTTCGTCTGCCATCGGACGATCGCCTTCCCCCCGGAGCCACCTGTGTTCCACCGACTGTGCCACCGAGGAACAGCCCCAAAAGCGAGCTTATCCGTTCATGAGATGAGCAAGTGGTCTTCACAGTAAGGTCGTTGGACTATCGCGGACATCGCGTTCACCGTGGGGGGAGAGAACGGATGGTGCACAGGGTCGGTTACGCGCCGGGGGTCTACGACCTGTTCCATGTGGGACACCTCAATATCCTTCGTCATGCGCGCAGCCAGTGCGACTACCTGGTCGCGGGGGTCGTCTCCGACGAGATGGCCACCCTCGCCAAGGGACACCGGCCGGTGATCCCGCTCCCGGAGCGGCTGGAGATCGTGCGGAGCGTGCGCTACGTGGACGCCGCCTTCGTGGAGACCGTGCCGGAGAAGGTGGAGACCTGGCAGCAGGTCAGGTTCGACGTCATCTTCAAGGGGGACGACTGGCGGGACACGGAGAAGGGCAGAAAGCTCGAACGCGACTTCGCCGAGGTGGGGGTGGAGGTCGTGTACTTCCCGTACACCGTGCACACCTCCAGCACCCAGTTGCGGCGGGCGCTGGACACGCTCGTCAGTGCGCCCGGAGCGCTTTCAGCTCCCTGAACCACTTGCCCAGGAACAGGACGAGGAACAGCGCGTGCACGGCGGCGAGTACGGCGTATCCGATCCGGAACGCGGTCTCGTCGCCGAGCAGCAGGAACACCAGGCAGAACACCCCGTAGTCGGCGGGCAGCAGCGCCACGGCCCGCAGCCGGGACGGCGGGGCGGTCGGCCCGGGCGCCGAAGACGTGCCGTGCGCCGGGGCCTTGCCGAGCTGTTCGCGCAGCAGCCCCGCGCAGAAGGTCAGCACGGCGACGAACAGGAAGCCGAGCGGCAGCAGCAGCCAGCCGTCGCCGGGCAGGGCGAAGTACCGGTGGAACGCGATCAGTACGGCGGTGTGGACCAGGATCATCTTGGCGCAGTCGACCACATGGTCCAGCCATTCGCCGTCGGGCCCGCCGCGCCCGGTCAGCCGGGCGAGCTGTCCGTCGGCCGAGTCCAGGGCGAAGCCCACGGCGAGACCGAGATAGACCAGGACGGGCAGCCAGGGGCCCGGGCGCACCAGTGCCACGCAGGCGAGGGCGGTGAAGGTGCACGCCGCACTGGTCAGGGTGACCTGATTGGGCGTCATGCCGAGCCGGTACGCGGCGGCGGCGAAGACCCGGCCGGCCGGGCGGTTCACGTACCGCGAGTAGAGCGAGACCCCCTTGGCCGTCTTCTGCGCCCCGCGCAGCCGCCCGAGCACCGTCGTCGTCGCTTCCATGCGCCCCCCAGCGTCCCGGTGTCGCCACCGCTCCCCCGGCGGCGCTCCCCGCGCGCCGCCGGAGCCGCATCATGGCACGGGGAGACCCGCCGTGCGGGCGGATCGCCCCATCTGATGGGCTTACGGGGTAAGTCGGCCGGGAACAGCCGCCCGGGAGTGCCGGTCAGGCGGAGGCGGTGCGGCACTCCGGGTGGCCCCAGCCGTGGTCGTTCTTCGCGATCATGTCCTTGGCGGCGTAGGGCCGTCCGCAGTGGCAGCGGCCGGCGAACTTGGCCCGGATGGTGGCCCCGCTCCCGGTCTTCCGCGGAGCGGCCTTCTTCGCCGTCGCGCCGGTCCGGCGGCCCTCGGTGGCGCGGGAGGGCGCCGGTACGGGGGTGGCCGAGCCGTGCGCGGTGCCGGCGGCGCTCTGGCTGACGGCGACCTCGCTGGCGGCCTGGTCGGCGAGTGCGTTGAGCGGGTCGCCGCCGACCTGGTGGGCGGGCACGTAGACGAAGGTCACGGCGCGCCCGGTCAGGAGCGCGTCGATGCGGGTGACCAGCTCGCGGTTGGCGACGGGCTTGCCGCCCGAGGTCTTCCAGCCGTTGCGCTTCCAGCCGGGCAGCCACTTGGTGACCGCGTTCATCGCGTACTGCGAGTCCATCCGGACCTCAAGCGCCGCGGCGGGGTCCACGGATTCCAGGAGCTCCTGGAGAGCGGTGAGCTCGGCGACGTTGTTGGTGGCGGTGCCCAGCGGCCCCGCCTCCCACCGCTGGGGACGGCCCTCGGCGTCGGCCACCACATAGGCCCAGGCGGCCGGCCCCGGATTACCCTTCGACGCCCCGTCACACGCGGCGATCATGCGCTCGTTCATACCCTCGATCATGCCAGCGCGCGGGACCGGTTCCGTCCGCCCGCCCCCACCTGCGGCCTTCACATTGCGTGATGCTTCGGCGTGCGTCGGTGACGGGGCGCTGCTTCCCTGAAGGGGCCCGCTCTCCCCTACCGTCCCCGAGGAGTGACGATGAGCGTTGCACGAGAGGTGAACCGAGCCCAGCAGATGCGCGAGAAGGCGCGGCACCTGACCGAGGCCGCGGAGCGCACCAGCGACCCGGAGCAGCGCCGCCGGCTCCAGGAGAAGGCCCGCCAGCTCCAGGAGCAGAGCGAGCGGCCGGACGGCCTCCCCGTGTGACGCAGGGCCGCACAGACCGGTGGACTGTCACTCTTCCATGAGTGGGTGACAGTCCACCGCCGCGTTTCCGGCCCCCTCCGGGGTGGATGATCACCCGCGCCTACGATGGCTCCGCAAGCGAGTACGAGGGAAGTGGGGCCTGCCATGAACGGTCAACCGGTCACCGTGGTCACCGGAGGCAGCCGCGGCATCGGTGCGGCGGTCTGCGTACGCCTGGCGGGTGAGGGCCATGACATCGCGCTGGCGTACCACTCGGACGCCGAGGCGGCCGAGAAGGTCGCCGATGCGGTACGGGGGACGGGCCGGCGCTGCGTGACGGTCCGGGTGGACACGGCGGACGAGACGGATGTGGACCGCCTCTTCGACACCGCCGCCGCCGAGCTGGGCCCGGTCACCGGCCTGGTCAACAACGCGGGCATGAGCGGCCCGGTCGGCCCCCTGGCCGACGCGGACACGGCCGGGATGCGGCGCGCCCTGGAGGTCAACGTCCTCGGCTACCTGCTCTGCGCGCGCCGCGCGGTCCGCGACATGACGGCCTCGGGCGGCGGGGCGATCGTCAATGTGTCCTCGGCCGCGGCCACGCTGGGCAGCCCCGGCGAGTACGTGCACTACGCCGCCGCCAAGGGGGCCGTCGACACGATGACCGTCGGCCTGTCCAAGGAGGTCGGCCCGTCCGGCATCCGCGTCAACGCGGTCGCCCCCGGCGTCATCCGCACCGAATTCCACGCGGACCCGGCCCGCCCCGACAAGCTGGGCCCCGGTATCCCGCTCGGCCGCCCCGGCGAACCGGACGAGATCGCGAGCGCCGTCGCCTGGCTGCTCTCCCCGGACGCCGCGTACGCGACGGGGACGGTGCTGCGGGTGTCGGGCGGGCGCTGAGGGCGGCACACCGGAATGCGGCGGTTTCGGGGCGGGGGTGCGGCTGGTGCAGTAGAAGTGGTGGTGCACCGACAGGAAGGGGCCTGCCATGTCAGCGGGACGAGGTCGCACCGCCGCAGCCGTGTTCGACGCTCTCGGCACCGATTACGAGGCGGCGTTCGGCGCTTCGGCCACGCATCGTGCCTCGCTGGAGCGGCTTCTAGGGGTGCTGCCGCCCCATGCGCGGGTGCTGGACGTGGGCAGCGGTACGGGTCGGCCGACGGCGCGGACCCTGGTGGACGCCGGGCACGAGGTGCTGGGGGTCGATGTCTCGCCGGTGATGGTGGACATCGCCTCGCGCCAGGTGCCGGGGGCCGAATTCCGCTGCGCCGACATCCGTACGCTCCCGCTGGAGGACGGCTCCTTCGACGCGGTGTGCCTGTACTTCGCGCTGTTGCAGATGGAGCGCGAGGACCAGGGCGAGGTGGTGCGCCTGATCGCGCGGGCGCTGCGGCCGGGCGGTCATCTGGCCGTGGCGACGGTGCCGTTCGACGTGGAGGGCGTCAGCGGCACGTTCATGGGCCAGCCGGTCGAGGTGACCAGCTTCGGCGAGGACGCGTTCGTGGCGCTGGTGGAGGACGCCGGGTTCACCGTCCTGTCCCGGGAGAGCACGATGTTCGTGCCCGCCGTCCCGGCGGCCGTGCCCGAGCCGCAGTTGTTCCTGCTGGCCCGGCGGCGCTGAGCGGTCGGACATGCCGTCCGGTCCGGACCGGCCCACAATGAGTTGGCCGGACCTCCGTGGGTACCCGGCACCGCGAGGCTGCCGATGCCCCGCCGCCTGCCCGCGGGGACGACGACGGAGGATCTTCCATGACCGACCGCAGACCAGAGGGCCCTGTCCACGAGGGCGCTTCCCCGAGTCCCCCTCCGGTGCCCGCGGACATGCCCGACCAGCAGGTCCAGGAGGGCGAGGACCCGATGGACGTGCCGGACCCGCCGCGCGCCGGGCAGACCGGGGACAAGGGGCGGGAGGACGAGGACCTGCCCGACCCCGACGAGTCCGGGTCGGGACGCGGTTCCGCCCGTAACGCCGGAGTGCACCCGGAGCATCCGGTGCCGGACGAGTCACCGGGCTGACCCGTGCCCCGTGAGCGCCGGGCCGCCCGGCGCGTCCTGGCGCTCGCGGTGGCCCCGTGCCTCGCCCTGGCGCTCGCCGCCCCGGCGGCCCGTGCGGACGCCGGGGCCGGGCGCGGGGCCGTGTGCGACCCGGACCGTGAGCGCTGCCTCGACGGCAGGCGCCTGCTGTACTGGTACGGCTACGGGCTCGGCGTACACCCGTTCACCACCCCGGAGGCCGTACGCCGGCAGCTCACCGACAACTTCCGGCTGTTCCCGGTGAGCGGGAGCTGCCCGGGGCGCGTCCGTACGGGCGACACCTGCGATCTGCTGGGCGGCAATCCGGTGCGCGTGGAGTCCGCCGCCGGGGACCACCTCCAGATCGCCACGCTCCCCGGCCACGACCTGGGCGACGGCCTGCACATCCGGTTCACCTTCACCCGCTCCCTCGGCTTCCACTACCTGGACGTCGCCGCGTGGCAGGACCGGGAGACGGACTGCACCAGGCAGGTGCTGTGCGGGGCGGCGAGCCGCGCGGGCGCCTGGGTCCTGTGGCAGGTCCTCTCGGACACGCTGACCGTGACCGCCTGGGCGGCCTGAAACGTCTCGCGGAAGGGCGATGGCCCGGCGGGGTCATACGTCCTCGAAGGCCGCGTGTACGCACTTGCCTCCGGGAACGGGCTCGGCGAAGACCCGGGCCCCCAGATCGTCCACGATGTGCAGTCCCATCCCTCCGGTGCCACCGGCCAGGTCCGGAGTGCGGGGAGCCGGTTCCGTACACGAGGTGTCGGTCACCGCGATGTCCAGGCCATGTGCGGTGGTCGTCAGAGTGAGGGCGCGCGGCCCAGGGGTGTACCGGACCGCGTTGGTGACGAGTTCGGACACGATCAGCAGGACGTCGTCATGCCGGTCGGGGGCCAGTGAGGGCTGTGTCCGGTGGAGGTATGCGGAAGCCGCCCGACGAGCCTGCGAAGGGGCTCTCGGATCGGCCGGGAGGGGGGTGGTCTGCGGGCAGGGCCGGTGCGGCGTGGCGCTGCGGTGCGTGACTGATGTGGTCATGGCAGTGTCCGAGGAGGATTCAGCGGTGCAAGGTCCGCCCGGAAGCTTCCCGAGCCAATACTGAGGGCGGCTTCGGCCTGGAGGGTTCGGTCCTCAGGGTGGGAGCGGCCTTACACAAGGGATTCGGAGGCGCCGACGGGATTGTTTGGGGTGATGCGCATCAAAGATGCTCCCCGCGTCAGGCGGGGAGGTCGACCGCGCCGAGAGGCTCGGTGCTCGGCTGCTCGGAGCCCCCGCCGGGTTCGACCGACAGGGCCACCGCCGTGGCGTCGTCGACCGGCCCGTCCAGCAGGGTCAGCCCGGTCGTGGGGCTGCTGCCGAGCAGCCCGGCCGGCACGGCTTTCCCGTCCTCGATGAACCATGCCTCGTAGGTCTTGTCCGCAGCGAGCGGAGGCAGGCCGGAAACGGCGAGGGTGGCCGCGTTCTCGCTGCGGGAGAAGGCGACTGTGGCCGTGCCGCCGTCGCGCATCTCCTGATTTTCGAGCCTGACGTCGGGCGCGGTGAGCACCCGCGCGACATCGTCCTGCCGCTCGTGCACACGCTCGGCCGCCGCTCTGGCGTCCCGGGCCTCCTCGTACTGCCATGTGGCGATGGAGAGGCAGGCGAGCACGACCGCGACGCAGGCCGCGAGCACGACCCGGGGCGGCCGTCCCGAAGGGGCGTACGCCCGGCTGCCCGCCGCCGACGTGACGGGTACGGGCTGCGCGGCGACGGGCGCCCGTGGCGGTGGGGCCGTCTCTCGGGCTCCTGCGGGCGCCTCCTGCGGCGTGAGGGCCACCTTGCGGAGGACCTCCTCGCGCCAGCCGGGCGGCGGGGTCACCGCCGCGGCCTGTCCCAGGAGCGCGGCCGTGGCCCGGAGCTCGGCGACCTCCGCGCGACAGGACGCGCAGCCCTGGAGATGCCGTTCGAAGGCCAGGCGCTCGTCCTCGGGGAGGGCGTGGAGGGCGTAGGCTCCGCTCGCCTCGTGTGGGTCCATGACGTTCACGTCCTTCCCCCGAGGCAGGCGCGCAGCCGGAGCAGCCCGTCCCGCAGACGGGTTTTGACCGTGCCCAGCGGCACGGACAGCGAGTGCGCCACTTCCTTGTAGGTCAGTCCGCCGTAGTAGGCGAGGGCCACCGTCTCGCGCTGGAGGTCGGTGAGCCGGTGCACGCACCGGCGGACCCGCTGCCATTCCAGGTGGTTCTCGACCTGCTCGACCACGTCGTCGAACGGCGGTTCGGATTCCAGGAGCGCCGCCCTGTGCTCGCGGTCGGCGCCGGCCTGCGACGACCGCACGCGGTCCACCGCACGATGGTGCGCGAGCGTCATGATCCAGGTCATCGCGCTCCCGCGATCGGGCTCGAAACGCCCGGAGGTACGCCACACCTCCAGCAGCACGTCCTGGACCACCTCCTCCGACTGCGCCGGGTCCCGCAGAATCCGGTGGACCAGACCCAGCACCGGTCCGGCGGTTCGGTCGTACACGCCGGTGAAGGCATCCCGGTCTCCCGAAGCGGTCCAGAGCAGCAGCTGATCCAGATCGGCCTCGTCGGCCCGTTGCCCGGCGGCCCCTCCGTCATCGGCGGCTTGCACCTGGATACCTCGCTGACCTGTCGACACCGGGTACGGGGACCGTTCCCCGGTGATACAAACACCCCTGGGCGCCGACGGCGATTCGCGTGTATCAAAGCGGTGAATGCGCATGACCCCGCACCCGGCACCCGGCGTCGAGCGGACCCGAGCCGTACAGGTCCTGGACCCAGTTGTCCTGGTACACGGTGTCGAGATAGCGCTCGCCGAGGTCGGGGGCGACGGCCACCGATGTGAGGTCCCGCGTCTCGTGGCGCGCCAGCCACCCGACCGCGCCGCTCACCACCGTGCCGGTGGAGCCGCCGAAGAGGAACCCGCTCCTGGCCAGGCGGCGGCACGCACGGATCGTGTCCGCCTCCTCGACCCGCACCACCTCGTCCACGTAGGACTCGTCCAGGAGCGGCGGGCGCATGCTCATGCCCAGCCCCGGGATCATCCGGCGGCCGGGGTCTCCCCCGAACGCCATGGAGCCGGCGGTGTCCACCGCCACGATCCGTACCGGGCGGTGCCAGGCGCTGAAGTACCGTGCGCAGCCCATCAGCGTTCCGGTGGTCCCGGCCCCCACGAACAGCACGTCCAGCTCCGGGAACGCACGGGCGATCTCCGGCGCCGTCGTCCGGTAGTGCGCCTTCCAGTTGGCCGGGTTGGAGTACTGGCTCAGCCACACGTACCGGTCGTCGGAGGCGCACAGGCGCCGGACATGGTCCAGCCGGGCGCCGAGGAACCCGCCGTTGGCCTCCTGGCCGGCGACGAGATGGACCTCGCCGCCGAGGGCCTCCATCATCAGCCGGGTGGCCAGGTTGCACCTGGAGTCCGTCACACAGACGAACCGGTAGCCCTTGCTTGCCGCGATCATGCTCAGCGCCACGCCGAGGTTGCCGGAGGAGGACTCGACGAGCACGGAATCGGCCGTCAGCGAGCCGTCACGCTCGGCCGAGGCGACCATCTCGGCGGCGGCCTTGAGTTTGATCGAACCGGCGAAGTTGAAGCCCTCGCACTTCAGGAGCAGTGCCTGTCCGAAGATCCGCTCGATGTCCACGTAGAGCTCTTGTTCGTCGAAGTCCTGAGGAACAGTGATGACCGACACGGTGAACTCCTCTGGCGCGTGCTTCCTGTGCGAGCTGTGCTGGGGTGGGGTGGGACGGCGGTTCATCCATAGCGGCTGAGTTCGTGGAAGAAGCCGTCGACGGTCCGCAGTTCTCCGGCGCCTGCGACCCGGTCGTAGACGAAGCCGCCGACCGCGAGATCGAGCACCCCGAGACCGAACGGTGAGAAGACGGCCGGCCGGTTCTCCGGCACCGTCACCCGCCCGGCCGTCACGTCGTCCAGCGTGCCGTGCACGAAGTCCCGGCTGCCGGTGAGCTGCTCGGTCAGATGAGGGGAGGTGCCCGCCCTGAGGCAGTGCTCGACGTCGTCCACGATGTTGGTGGAGGCCAGCAGGACCTGAGGGGCGAGGTCGCGCAGCGACACGTGCAGCACCACGGGGTTGTGGTCGAACCACCCCGGCTCCTCGACATGGGGTTCGCCGGCGACGGTCGCGAAGACGACGAGATCGCTGGTACGGATGAGCTCTTCCGGGGAATGGTGCACCGTGACGGGCGCCGCGCATCCGGACTGCTCCACGTACAGCCGGAAACCGGCCGTGCTCTCCGGCGAGACGTCGTACAGCCCAATGGCGTCGGACGGCCATCCCGTGCCTTCGAGGAACGTGTGGATGTACCGGGCGATCAGGCCCGTGCCGAAGAACCCGACGCGCGTGGGCCGTGGCCGGTCGCGGCTGAGAGCGCGGGCCGCCGAGACCGCGGACGCGGCCGTTCTCGTGGCACTGATGATCGAACTCTCCAGACAGGCGAACGGGTAGCCCGTGCGGGGGTCGTTGAGGATCAGCACGGCCGAGGCGCGGGGGACCCCGGACCTCACGTTCGCGGGAAAGCTGGAGATCCACTTCAGTCCGTCGACCGGCGCCTCGCCGCCCAGGGAAGCGGGCAGCGCGATCATCCGGGACGTCGCCCGGTCCGGGAAGCGGAGGAACGACGAGGGCGGGTTCACCGTCAGGCCGTCGGCGTGCAGCCGGTAGGCGGCTTCGACCACCTCCACGATCTCCTTCTCGCGTCCCTCCAGAGCGTGCCGGACCTGGTCGCCGGGGATCACCGCGAACGAGGGAACGGTGACGTCCTCGTCGACGGATGCGCTGCGGTACGTGTTCATGGGGGTCACACCTCGATCGTCGGCGCGCAGGTGCCGGGCCCGTTCGGTGCGGCCATGGCGACGACCACGTCGCGCGGCCCCTCATAGGGCTCCCTGCTGTGTGCGGTACGGATGTTGTCGATGAGGAGGAGATCACCGGCCCACCACGGCGGGCGCACGGTGCGTTCCGCGTACGCCGCGTTGATGAGCCGGACGACGTCCTCACCGATCGCCTCGCCGTCGCCGTAGCGCGTGTTGAACGGGAGGCCGTCGGGCCCGTACTCGTCGAGGAGGTACTCACGCACCTCGGGGGCGAGTGTCCACTCGTTCAGGAAGGCGACCTGGTTGAACCAGCACCGCTGTCCGTCGGCGGGGTGGCGCACCACGGCGCTGCGCCGCTGCTCGGTGCGGAGTCCTCCGCCGGGCTGCCAGGCGTACGTGATCGCGTGGGCGTCGCAGTAGCGCTCCACTTCGCCGCGGTCGTCGGTGCCGAACGCCTCGGTCACCGTGGCTCCGATCTCGCCGTTGTAGCTGCGCGTCAGGAGCCAGCCCTCGCGCTCGAACCGGTCGGTCAGCGTCGACGGCAGGGCACGGAGTACGCCCGCCGCGTCGGCGAGGCCGATGGTCCCGCCCGTGGTGGGCTCCGAGAGACACGCGAAGAGCAGCACCTGAGGGAACCCGAGGGTGTAGCTCAGCTCGTGGTGCATGCACATGGGCTGGTTCGGTGGCCAGGCGGAGGACGAGTGGACGCCGGGTGCGTGACGCTCCCGGTGAGCGAACGCCTCCCTCTCCACGACCGGTTCGACACCCAGTTGCCCGAGGACGGCGGCTACGTCGGCGGGGGTGCGCAGGCCCAGGCCGCGGACCAGGACGGCCCCGTGTTCCGCAAGTGCCGTGTGCAGCTCGTCCCGGGCTCCGGCCGCCCAGCGAGCGGGGTCGCCGGCCGTCGGGACGCGCAGCGTCGCGGGCAGGTCCGGCCCCGGCTCCGGATCGAGCGGTGAGACGGTCGTCTCCATGGAAGTCATCGTGAACTCCTTGAGGTGGTGGTCGGTTCATGGGTGGAGCGTTCGTCGAGGAGTGAGGCCAGATCGGTGAGTACGGGGTGACGGACCAGCTCCTTGAGCGAGACCTCCCGGTCCAGCAGGACCGCCACGCGCACTGCCGTGAGCGAGGTTCCGCCGCGGTCGAAGAAGTTGTCCCGCCGGCCCACGCTCTCCGCCGGTATCCCGAGCGCCTCGGCCCACAGCGACGCCACACGCCGTTCGGCGGGCGTACGGGGCGGGTCGTCGTCACCGCTTTCCGGGCATACCGCCTGCGTGGACTCCGCCGCACGTGAGGTGAGTTCACGGCGGTCGATCTTTCCGTTGGCGGTCAGCGGCAGAGTCTCCAGCCGGCGGAAGGCGGACGGAAGCATGTACGCGGGCAGGGTGACGGAGAGCCGGTCCTTCAGGGCATCGGAGGGCAGCGGGCGTTCACCGCTGTAGAAGGCGGTCAGCTGCCGCTCCCGTTCGGCCCCTTCTGTGATCACCACGGCACCGTCGCGCACTCCGGGGACCCGGAGGAGAGCGCTCTCGATCTCACCGATCTCGACCCGGAAACCGCGGATCTTGACCTGCGCGTCCCTGCGGCCGAGGAACTCCAGCTGCCCGTCCGGAAGCCAGCGGCCGTAGTCCCCTCCCAAGTGGAGGCGCGCACCCGGGTGGAAGGGATCGGGCAGGAAGACCGCGCGGGTCCGGTCCGGATCGTTGATGTATCCCCGCCCGACGCAGAGCCCGGCGAAGGCGATGGCCCCTGGGGCGCCCAACGGCACCGGGGAGAGGTGCTCGTCGAGGAGATAGACGCTCACGTTGTTGACGGGACGGCCGAGCGGCACGCTCTCCGACTCCGGCACCCGGTCCAGGACCGCGTGGTTGGTGTCGTCGGACGTCTCGGTCAGCCCGTAGGCGTTGACCAGTGGCACCCCGGGGACGGTGGCGAACCAGCGCCTGACGAGACCCTTCTTGAGGGCTTCGCCCGTGACCGACACACAGCGCAGGTGGGGCAGTTTGCGCGGGTGCCGTTCCAGGAAGGCCAGGACGGCGTCGAGGTAGGACGGGACCACCTGGAGAACTCCTGCCCTGCCCTCGTCCAGCGTGTCGACGAACCGCCGTACGTCCAGGACCGCGTCCTGGCCGACCAGCAGTGTGCGGCCGCCGGCCAGCAGAGCGGCCAGGAGCTGCCACACGGAGATGTCGAAGCACTGGGGCGCGGTCTGGGCGACCACATCGCCCTCTCCGATCCCCAGGTCCTCGATCTTCGCGAACAGGTGGTTGAGCATTCCCGCGTGCTCCACCATCGCGCCCTTGGGCTCGCCGGTGGAGCCGGAGGTGAAGATGACGTACGCGAGATCGTCGGGGCCGACCCGCACATCGGGGTCGGACTCCTCGTGGTCCTCCTCGCACAAGGTGCCGATGAATGACGTCCGGACCTCTGGCAGCTCGCCCACGGCGCGGTCGAGCGCGGTGGTGCTGCCGGGTTCGGTGAGGACCAGACCGCAGTCGGCCCGGGTGAGCATGGCGGCGATGCGGGCGGCGGGGAAACGCGGCTCGATGGGCAGGTAGACACCGCCGGCTTTGAGGACCGCGAGGACCGCGACCAGCCAGTCCAGGTTCCGTTCGGTCATCACGGCGACGACCTGCTGCCGGCCGAGCCCCGAGTCCAGCAGGGCGTGGGCCAGCCGGTTGGCACGACGGTCGAGCTCCCCGTAGGTCCATCGCCGGTCACCGTGCACGGCCGCGACCGTGTCCGGGTGGGTGTGCGCCCGCCGCGCGAAGAGTTCGTGGAAGCGCAGGTCGGGGAGTGGGCGGACCGGTCCGGCGAGGCCGTCGGTCTGGTGGCGCAGCTCCTCGGGTGACAGCAGACTCTGCCGCCCGTGCGGCGCGTCGGGACCGGCTGCGATCAGCCTGAGCGCGGTGAGGTGGTAACCGACGACCCTGGTGGCGTACTCCTCGTCGAAGAGCTCTGTCGCGTACCGCAGCCGCAGTACGCATCCGGCCGCACGGCGGATGACTTCCAGCTGGAGGGCGGCCTCCCGCACGGGCTCGCCGCCGCCGTCCGGATCGAACACCACCGCGGGACCGGTGGCGGGGAGCCCCAGCTCCGCACGCAGGGCGCCGAGCGGGACGTCGCTGTGGGCCAGCAGCTCCGAGTGGGTGCGGTCGGCGTGGAGGACCAGCGACCGCCACGAGACGCAGCCGGTCGACAGCCGGCAGGGCAGGGGGCCGTCGGCAGGGGCCGCCAGACAGCCGGTGGTCACGGTGGTTTCCCCGGTCAGCGAGGCCAGCACCTTGGCATGCGCGGCCAGAGCCGGAGCGGTGGGGCGGACTCCCATGGACTTCGTCAGGCTGTCCAGCGCGGCGACCAGCGTTTCCGGGAGTGCCGCCTCGACCACCGAGGTTCCGGGCACCGGGTCGCGCGTCCAGCGCGCGGGTGAGGTCGTGCCTCCGGCGGTGAGCACGTCCCGCCAGTAGGCCGGGCCGGTGTACGCCGAGGTGTTCATCGGGTCGCCTCCTCACACCCGGCCGTGTCCCGGGCGAGCTGGTGAGCGGGATTCCCACCCCAGAGGACATTCGCCGGCACCGATTCCCCCTTCATGAGGAAGGAGTCGGGGGCGAGGACAGCTCCGTCGCCGATCGTGACGCCGTAGTGGACGAAGGCTCCGACTCCGAGCGTGCAGCCGGCACCGATGTGGGAGCGGTCGGACTTGAAGGCGCCGTCCTCCTGGGAGTGGCACTGGACGACGCTGCCGGCGTTGAGCGTGCAGCCGTCCCCGAGGGTGACCATCGTGCGTTCCGTGAGGAAGCAGCCGTCGTCGAAGACCTGCCGGCCGATGCGCACACCGAGCGACCGCCAGATCAGCCCCTTGAAGGGGGTTCCGTCGAAGGCCTTGAGGAACAGTTCCGACGGCACCTTCCAGAAGCGCTCGCGGCGCCAGAAGCGGAGGTCGTAGATCGAGCAGAAGAGCGGGGCGGGCGGGTGGGAGAACGTGACCGCGCGTTCCACGAGGACGAAATAGGCGGTACTGATGAGCAGGACCAGAGCGTTGCCCAGTGCTACGGCTATGGCGCCGGTCGACGTGTAGAGCTCGGCGGAGGCCGATACGGCCAAGGTGACCAGAAATGCGTATCCCCACCTGACCAGCAGATACAGTCCCATGGTGGCGGCGTTGTGCCTGTTCTTGGCGGCCAGGCCGGCCCGGAGTTCGCCATCGGTCCGCGTGACGGCGACGTCGTTGTCCCGCTGGACCGACCGCGGTATCTCGAAACTGGGCGAGCCCAGCAGGCCGACGTCCTCCCGGATCTTCCCGTCCACCGGCACCATCACCTTGGTGGCCAGGAGGCAGTTGTCGCCCGTTCGCCCCTGGGAGGGGTAGGCGATCCTGTTGCCCAGGAAGTTGCGCGCCCCGATCGCGGTGCGGGAGACGCGGAAGGACGTACTGGAGTACTCCGCGTTGTTGACCGAGAGTCCGTCGGCGACCATCGTCCCGGTTCCGACCGCACTCAGACAGGGCGCCTCGTGCTTCACCTCGGTCCCGAAGTTCGATCCCGTCTGCTCCACCCGGGAGAGGTCGTATCCGAGAAGGCGCAGATAGCCCACCACGGCGGAGCTGTCACCGAACAGGCGCGTCAGGAAGGGCCGGTTCGTCAGCAGTGCGATGGCCCGGTGCACGCCGTAGTGGAAGCCGTACAGGGGATAGACCCGGCCCGGGACGAGCATGCGCGCGAGCAGCCGTGGAACCGTGGCGAGTACGAGAAATCCGAGCGGCAGGACCACGAAGAGCAGCACGAAGGAGATGAGCAGGGCATCCCGGTAGAAGACCCACGTCGTGAGGACCGAGGGCCCCGGTTCCAGCACCGCGGAGAGTTGCGGGGCTTCGGCGAGCAGCAGCCCGGCACCTCCTACGGCCAGTGGCAGGTAGACCAGCAACGCGACCAGCAGCTGGGTGACGCTGTGGAGCGACCTGCGCAGGGGGCCGCAGGACGCGGCTTCCACGACCGGGTAGGGCCCGTCGGCGCGCCGGGCCGGTGAGCCGTGCCAGTGCTCCTCCGCCGGAACGGCCTGGCCGCTGTGGAGGGCGGACGCGTGCGCGAGCCGGGCGCCGTCGCCGAGCGATGTTCCGATGTCGAGCACTGACGCCTCGGCGACGACCGCGTTCTTCCCGAGCGTCACGGGCCCGGTCTCGATGACGCCGCCGCGGGCGCGGTAGCCGGTGAAGTAGCAGTCCTTGCGGATGACCGAGAAGTCGCCGAGGGACAGCAGGTCGGTGCAGAGCGGCACATGGCGGGAGAAGACCACGACGCCCGTCCCGATCCGGGCCCCCAGCGCCCTGAGGTAGAACGTGTAGAGGGGCGACCCGACGAAGAGGACCAGGGGGTTCGAGCGGACGAGCGTCCGTACGACCCAGAGCCGGACGTAGGCGGGACTCCAGATACGCATGCGGCGGGGCTTCCAGCGCCCGATGAGCACCCACTTGGCGAGGACCGGCACGGCGCACAGTCCCAGGAAGGCCATGCCTCCGAAGACGACCGAGCGGAGATACACGTCGAGGACGCCGGACCCGGCGGATATCCACTCGTAGCCCCGGACACCGGCGAACGCGATGAGGCACGAGTAGACGAGGAAGGCGAGCAGTTGCGTCACCCCGCACAGCACATAGGCCGAGCGGCCCGACGGGGCGGCGGCCGCCTCGGTGGAGGGGGCGGGACGCGGGCGCGGCGGTTCGGCTGCCGGGGTGGGCGGGGTCAGCGCGCGGGCCAGGTCCCGGACCGTGCTGTGTGCGTAGACGTCCCGCATCGAGACCGGCGGAAGGCCGGAGTGCTTCCTCACCCGCGCGCAGAAATGGGCCATCACCAGGGAGTCGGCCCCCAGGTCGCGGAAGAAGTCGCCGTCGACCGCCACGTGGTCCCGGCGCAGGACATCGGCCAGCACAGCGGCGAGCGTCGGTTCGACGCCGGCGGTCGGCTCGGCGGGGGGTCTGCGCGCGGCAGGGGCACGTCCGGGTGCCGAGGACGGGACGTTGACCTGTGCTCCGGTCATCGGTGGCTCCCTCGAAGGGGTGCGCGCACGTCGGGGCCGACTCCGTGTGAGCGGCACGTGGGCGCTCTCTACCTAGCGTTCGAGGCAGGCAGCGTGAAAGTTTGCCCCTTTCGGAGCATTCGTTGAAATACCGTGAAACGCGCGAGGAGCGGCCGGCCGTTCGATCATGGAGGCTATGGCCCCCATCCCCGCCGACGCCTCCGGGGCACCCCCGTGGATCGCACCGATGCTGGCCGTGCCCGGACCGCTCCCCGTACCGGACACGGAGTGGGCCTTCGAGGCCAAGTGGGACGGTGCCCGGTGCGTCGTCGCGACCCCGGGCGACGGCACCCTGCGGCTGACCTCGCGGGCCCGCAACGACGTCACCCCGACCTATCCGGAGCTGCACGCGCTCGGTGACGTGCTGCGCGGCCGCAGCGTGGTCCTGGACGGCGAGATCGTGGCCCTGGACGCCTCGGGGCGATCCGACTTCGGGCTGCTCCAGCGCCGGATGGGCGTCCTGAACGCGCGCCGCGCCGCCCGCCTGGCGCTGGACGTCCCCGCGCACCTGGTGGTCTTCGACGTGCTGTACCTGGACGGCCGGAAGCTGTCGGCGCTGGGTTACGAGGAGCGCCGCGCGGTCCTGTCCGGTCTGCTGTCCGGGGGGCCGCACTGGTCGGTGCCGTCCTATGTGCGCGGGCAGGGCGCGAAGGCGTGGGACACCGTCGTGCGCGGGGGCCTGGAGGGAGTGGTCGCCAAGCGGCTCTCGTCCCCGTACAGACCGGGTCTCCGTTCACCCGACTGGCGCAAGACCAAGCGGGTCGAGACGCTGGACGTGGTCATCGGCGGCTGGACCCAGCGCAAGGGCGCGCCCGCCGGTGTCCCCGGGGCGGTGCTGGTCGGACTGGACGAGCCGGCGGGGCTGCGGTACGCGGGGTCCGTGGGGTCGGGGATGTCCGACCGGGAGCTGGGCGAGCTGAGGGAGTACTTCACGGTGATCGCACGTCCGGGCTCCCCGTTCACGGGGCCGGTCGACGTGGCCGGGGTGCACTGGGTGGAGCCGAGGCTCGTGGCGGAGGTCAGCGCGTCGCAGTGGACGGCGGCGGGGCGGCTGCGTCATCCGGTGTGGCAGCGGCTGCGGCCGGACCTGACCCGGCTCGACTGACCGCGGGCGGCCCCTCAGCCGGGCAGCGTGAGCCTGCGGGAGACGCTGACGGCGGCCGAAAGGAGTTCCGCGCGGACCCGGGAGGTGCGGTACATCCGGTCGGACCGGAAGGAGATGCCGAGCGAGCCGATCTGCTCGCCGCTGTACACCGGGACCGCGACGCAGGTCGTGCCGGGTACGTACTCCTCGCGGTCCATGACCACGGGCGCGGGCGAGCCGTCGAGCTGCTGGACCAGCTCCTCGCGGTGGGTGATCGTCCGGGGGGTGAGCCCGGTCAGATCGTGCCGGGAGAAGTAGTCGTCCCGGGCCTCGTCGTCGAGCTCCTTCAGCACGGACTTGCCGAGCGCCGTGGCATGCCCGGCCTCGTGGAGCCCCACCCACAGGTCCACGCGCGGGGTGCGCGCGCTGTCCACGATCTCCATGACCCGGATCTCGCCGTCCACGTAGAGCGTCAGGTAGGCGGCGGCCCCCAGGTCGTTGCGCAGGTCGGTGAGGGCGGGCCGTACCCGGGCGGGCACCGGCTGCGTGCCCGGGCCGCCGCCCGGGGCGTTGTCGGCGAGGACGTAGGTGTGGTCCTCCAGCTCCCGCACATAGCCGTCGCCGATCAGCATGGGCAGCAGCTCGTGCACGGTGGCCGGGGGAAGTCCCGCCTCCCGGGCCAGCTGCTGCGCGGTGGCCTCGCCCCCGTGGGCGCCCGCGGCCTCCAGCAGGCGGAGGGCGCGCCGGACGGTGGCGACGGGTTCGGGGCCGGCGTGGTCGGCCATGCCCACCAGCATGGCCCCGCCGCCAAGAACCGGCAAAACATCGTGGTGGCGGGGGTGCGTCCGGGGGACGTTTTGGGGCGTGACGCAAGCCATCTTTTGCGCTCGCGATCTCGGGGGAAGTCTCCGGTACGGTGTCGAACGCTCCGTACCGGGAAGGTCACGGAGCACCTCGCCACCGCCGTACGGTCTCCGACGCGGAGCAGCGTGTCCGTGCCGTACCGCCCGTCCTCGACGCCACACAGCCGCGACACGACTGGGGAGTTTGATGTTCGACAAGGTATTGGTCGCCAACCGCGGGGAGATCGCGATCCGCGCGTTCCGCGCGGCCTTCGAGCTGGGCATCTCCACGGTGGCCGTGTATCCGCACGAGGACCGCAACTCGCTGCACCGGGCCAAGGCGGACGAGGCGTACCGGATCGGGGAGCCGGGTCATCCGGTGCGGGCGTATCTGTCGGTGGACGAGGTGGTGAAGGCGGCCCGCAAGGCGGGGGCGGACGCGATCTACCCCGGTTACGGCTTCCTGTCGGAGAATCCGGACCTGGCGGCGGCGTGCGCGGAGGCCGGCATCACCTTCGTCGGGTCCCCGGCGTCGGTGCTGAACCTGACGGGCAACAAGTCGCGTGCGGTGGCGGCGGCCCGGGAGGCCGGTGTGCCGGTGCTGAAGTCGTCCGAACCGTCCGAGGACGTGGACGCCCTGGTCGCGGCCTCGGAGGAGATCGGCTTCCCGGTCTTCGTGAAGGCGGTCGCCGGGGGCGGCGGGCGCGGTATGCGGCGGGTCGCGGAGGCCGGTGAGCTGCGCGAGGCGATCGACGCGGCGATGCGCGAGGCGCGGTCCGCGTTCGGTGACGCGACGGTGTTCCTGGAGCAGGCGGTGATCAATCCCCGTCATATCGAGGTGCAGATCCTGGCCGATGCCGAGGGCAATGTGGTGCACCTCTACGAGCGGGACTGCTCGCTCCAGCGCCGCCACCAGAAGGTGGTCGAGATCGCGCCGGCCCCGAATCTGGACCCGGAGCTGCGGGCGCGGATCTGCGCCGACGCGGTCGCCTTCGCCCGGCACATCGGGTACGTGAACGCCGGCACCGTCGAATTCCTGGTCGACGAGCGCGGCAACCACGTCTTCATCGAGATGAACCCGCGCATCCAGGTCGAGCACACCGTGACGGAGCAGGTCACCGGCCGGGACCTGGTGATCGCGCAGCTGCGCATCGCGGCGGGCATGACGCTGCCCGAACTGCGCCTGTCCCAGGAGACCATCACCCTCAACGGGACCGCGATGCAGTGCCGCATCACGACGGAGGACCCGGTCAACGGCTTCCGTCCGGACACCGGCACCATCTCCGCGTACCGCTCCCCCGGCGGCCCGGGTGTGCGCCTGGACGGCGGAACCGTGCACACGGGTGCGGAGGTGTCGGCGCACTTCGACTCGATGCTGGTCAAACTCACGTGCCACGGCCACGACTTCGCCAACGCGGCCCGGCGGGCGCGCCGGGCGATCGCCGAGTTCCGCATCCGCGGGGTGGCGACCAATCTGCCGTTCCTGGGCGCGGTGCTCGACCACCCGGAGTTCCGGGCGGGGCGCATCACGACCTCGTTCATCGACGAGCACCCGGAGCTGATCCGGACCCGGCCGTCGGCCGACCGGGGCAGCCGGATGCTCAGCTACCTGGCGGAGACCACGGTCAACCGCCCGTACGGGCCCCGCCCTTCGGTCATCGACCCGGCGGACAAGCTGCCCGCGCTGCCCCCGGGCACGCCGCCGCCCGGTTCGCGGCAGCGGCTGGCCGAGCTGGGTCCGGAGCGGTTCGCCGCCGAACTGCGGGCGCAGTCGGCGGTCGCGGTCACGGACACCACGTTCCGCGACGCCCATCAGTCGCTGCTCGCCACCCGGGTGCGCACCCGGGACCTGCTGGCGGTGGCGCCGCATGTGGCGTACACCGTCCCGCAGTTGCTGAGCCTGGAGTGCTGGGGCGGGGCCACCTACGACGTGGCGCTGCGGTTCCTGGCGGAGGACCCGTGGGAGCGGCTGGTCAAGCTCCGTGAGGCGGTGCCCAACATCTGTACGCAGATGCTGCTGCGCGGCCGCAACACGGTGGGCTACACGCCGTATCCGACGGAGGTCACCGAGGCGTTCGTCTCGGAGGCGGCCTCGGCCGGGATGGACATCTTCCGGATCTTCGACGCCCTCAACGACGTGTCGCAGATGCGTCCGGCGATCGACGCGGTACGCGCCACGGGCACCTCGCTGGCGGAGGTGGCGCTGTGCTACACCGCCGACCTGTCGGACCCGGGCGAGACCCTGTACACGCTGGACTACTACCTGCGGCTGGCCGAGCAGATCGTGGAGGCGGGCGCCCATGTGCTCGCCATCAAGGACATGGCGGGGCTGCTGCGCCCGCCGGCCGCGCGCACCCTGGTGGCGGCGTTGCGCGAGCGGTTCGACCTGCCGGTGCACCTGCACACCCATGACACGGCGGGCGGCCAGCTGGGCACGCTGATCGCGGCGATCGACGCCGGGGTGGACGCGGTGGACGCGGCCGTCGCCTCGATGGCCGGGACGACCAGCCAGCCGCCCCTGTCCGCGCTGGTCGCGGCCACGGACCACACCGAGCGCGCGACGGGCCTCTCGCTCCAGGCGGTCGGTGATCTGGAGCCGTACTGGGAGGCGACCCGCAAGGTGTACGCCCCGTTCGAGTCGGGGCTCGCCTCGCCGACGGGCCGGATCTACCACCACGAGATCCCGGGCGGTCAGCTGTCCAACCTGCGGCAGCAGGCCATCGCCCTGGGCCTCGGGGACCGGTTCGAGCTGATCGAGGACTGCTATGCGGCGGCCGACCGGATGCTGGGCCGGCTGGTGAAGGTGACGCCGTCCTCGAAGGTGGTCGGTGACCTGGCGCTGCACCTGGTGGGCGCGGGTGTGGAGGCGGCGGACTTTGAATCGGACCCGGGGAAGTTCGACGTACCGGACTCGGTGATCGGGTTCCTGCGCGGTGAGCTGGGCGACCCGCCCGGCGGCTGGCCCGAGCCGTTCCGCACCCGGGCCCTCAAGGGCCGCCCGGACAAGGCGAAGACGCCGCACCTGTCGGACGAGGACCGCGAGGCGCTGCGCGACTCGCCGCGCGCGACGCTGAACCGGCTGCTGTTCCCGGGCCCGACGAAGGAGTTCACCGCGCACCGGGAGGCGTACGGCGACACCTCGGTGCTGCCGACGCCGGACTTCCTGTACGGACTGGAGCCGGAGACCGAGCACCCGGTCGAGTTGGAGCCCGGGGTCACCCTGCTGTTCGAGCTGGAGGCCATCTCCGAGGCGGACGAGCGCGGCTTCCGCAGCGTACTGGCCACGCTCAACGGGCAGTTGCGGCCGGTCTCGGTGCGGGACAGGTCCGTGGCGACCGAGGTGAAGGCGGCGGAGAAGGCCGACCGGACCAACGCGGGGCACGTTGCGGCGCCGTTCGCCGGGGTGGTGACGCTCCAGGTGGAGGAGGGCGCGTCCGTGTCGGCCGGGCAGACGGTCGCCACGATCGAGGCGATGAAGATGGAGGCGTCGATCACCGCGCAGTCCGCCGGTACGGTGCGCCGCCTGGCGATCGGCCGGGTCCAGCAGGTGGAGGCGGGCGACCTGCTCATCGAGATCGGCTGACCCCGCGCGGGGCCGCCCGCCGGTGGAGGAGAGCTTCCTCCACCGGCGGGCCTCTTCTTGACCAACACCGAGCCAATTAAGGTTAGGCTAAGCTAAATGGAAGAGGATTCGGGACCGGTCGTCGTCATCAAGTTCGGCGGCAACGCCATGGTCGACGCACAGCTGCAACAGACCTTCGCCCAGGACGTCGTGGAGCTGCGGCACGCGGGCCTGCGCCCGGTCGTCGTGCACGGCGGCGGCCCTCAGATCAGCGCCATGCTCGACCGCCTCGGCCTGGAGAGCCGCTTCGAGGCGGGGCTGCGGGTGACCACCGCGGAGACCATGGAGGTCGTCCGCATGGTGCTGTCCGGCCGGGTCCAGCGCGAGCTGGTGGGCCACATCAACAGCCATGGGCCGTACGCCGTGGGCATGACCGGCGAGGACGCGCACACGATGACGGCCGTGCGGCGGCCCGCCTGGGTGGACGGCGCACCGGTGGACATCGGCCAGGTCGGGGACGTCGTGGAGGTCAACCCCGGCATGGTGCGGGCCCTCCTGACACAGGGTCATATACCGGTGGTCTCACCGGTGGCCCGGGGCGCGGACGGGCAGGTCTACAACGTCAACGCGGATCTCGCCGCCTCCGCCCTGGCCGTGGCGCTCGGCGCGGAGCGGCTGGTGGTCCTGACGGATGTGGCGGGGCTGTACGCGGACTGGCCGGCGAGCACCGAGGTGATCGGGCGCCTGACGGCGGACGCCCTGGACGGGCTGCTGCCGGGCCTGGCGAGCGGGATGCTGCCGAAGATGGAGGGCTGCCTGCGGGCGGTACGGGGCGGGGTCGCCCGTGCGGACGTACTGGACGGCCGGGTGCCGCACGCGGTGCTGCGGAGCGTCCTCGACGGGGACGGCGCGGGGACCACGGTGGTGCCGGACGAGGACCACGCGGTGAGTCCGGTCTGACATGCGGGGGGGGGAAGGGCGCCGGGCCGGGCTCACGTGCGGCCCGGCGCCCGGTTCAGAGGGCGCGGGAGAGGATCAGCGCGTTGCGCCGGGGGTCCAGGGATTCGACCCAATCGCGCGGCGCCCGACGGGCCGCCGCGGGCGCGAAGCCGTACCGGCGGAACAGCCTGCCGTCCCCGGTGGTCGCGGTGAACAGGGCGCCGAGCGCCTGGGTGCGTCCCAGGGCCAGCGCGGTCCGCAGGAGGGCGCCCCCGACTCCGCGCCCCTGCCGGTGCCCGGCCACGCAGAAGTTGTACAGGACGCCCGCGTGGGACCCCTCCCCCTCGTACACCCGCAGGCCCGCACAGCCCTCGATCCGGCCGTCGGACCCGACGGCCACGACGAATTCGGCGGCGCGTGACGCGTAGAGGGAGTCGGGGCGTTCGCGCAGGGCGCCCGAGCGGGCGAACGGCCGGGACAGCTCGGCGAGCGCGGCGGCGTCGCCGGACCCGGCGGTCCGCACGCGCGGCGCCCGCCCGAGCGACGGGGGCAGGGGTACGGGGCGCGGCGCGGCCGTGGCCACGGGCGTCAGGCGTCCATCGACGCGGCGAGCGAACGGGGCCGCAGATCCGTCCAGTTGGCCTCGACGTACTCCAGGCACGCCTCGCGCGTGTTCTCCTCGAAGGCGACCGTCCAGCCGCCCGGCACCTCGGCGAAGGACGGCCACAGGGAGTGCTGACCCTCGTCGTTCACCAGGACCAGGAAACGGCCTTCGGGGTCGTCGAACGGGTTGGTGCTCATGCGGGCAGTGCCTCCTCATCAAGGACAAACAAGCTTAGGTTAGGCTCGCCTAACCAATCGTGAGCTTAGCCTTTTCCTTTCCCTCTGCACAAGGAGACCCCTCATGCCCTCCGGTGATCGCACGGATCAGGTCGTGGCCGCCACCGGCAGCCCCTTCGCCGATTTCGGGCTGCCCGGCGAACCCGGCACCGAGGCGTTCTGGGCGGCGGCCAGGACGCCCGCCTCGCGGCCCGGTGAGGGCGGCGGCTGGATGACCCTGTTCCTCTGGCGCGGCGGCCCCGCCGACCTGGCTTTCGAGAGCTGGTCGCGGGAGCCGCTGCCGCTGCGCCGGTGGGGTGTCACGGACTGCTGGTACGCGGAGGTGGAGATGCCCGAGCGGCTGCGGGTGACCTACCGCTTCATCACGGACGAGGGGGCGCACGCCGACCCGTTCAACCCGTCCGCCGCCGGGGGCGACCGCTCGATCGCGGCCACCCCGGACGCCCCGGCGCAGCCGTACTGGCCCCTCGTCGGCGCGGACGACGTCCTGCCCGTGCCCGGCACCCGGCTGCGCTGGGCGTCCGCGCGGCTCGGCGGGCGCCGCACGGTGCGCGTGCACCCGGTGGCCGGCGGCGGGCCCGTGGTGCTGCTGCTCGACGGGGACGACTGGCTGTATCTGCACCCGGCCATGACCGCGTTCGAGGCGGCGGTCGCGGACGGAGCACTGCCTCCGGTCACCCTGGTCTTCCTGCCGGCCAAGGACCGGGTGGGCGAGTTCGCGTGCCGGCCGGAGCTGTGGGAGGCGGTCCGGGACGAACTGCTGCCCCTGGTCGCGGAGTCCGGTGTGCCCGCCGACCCGGGCACGCTGGTGGTCGCGGGGCAGAGCCTGGGCGGGCTCAGCGCGCTCTACGCCGCCCTGGAGTTCCCGGACCTGGTGTCGCGGGTCGCCTGCCAGTCCGGGTCGTTCTGGTGGGCCCCCGACTGCGCGGACCGTACGGACCTGCTGGACGGCCCGGTCGGCGGCGCCCTGGCCGAACGGCTCCGGAAGCAGCCCGGTCTGTCGGGCCTGCGGATCGCGTTCGACCTGGGGGAGCACGAGACGCGGATGCTGCCGCACTGCACGGCGGTCGAGGCGCTGACCGAGCAGGCGGGCGCGACCGTACGCGTGTCGCGGTCCCCCTCGGGTCACGACCGCGCCGGCTGGCGGCA
The DNA here is from genome assembly GCF_044761525.1 of Streptomyces sp. NPDC097595. Taxonomy (NCBI): domain Bacteria; kingdom Bacillati; phylum Actinomycetota; class Actinomycetes; order Kitasatosporales; family Streptomycetaceae; genus Streptomyces; species Streptomyces sp. NPDC097595. The sequence continues at coordinate 373,597 of NZ_JBIWCN010000005.1, forward strand.
CGCGCTGCTGAGGGACGTCGGCTGGGCGCTCGGCTGAGTCACCGCGCCACGGCCAGGCAGTACGCCTCGTCCTGGGACAGCAGGTTGCGGTGGGTGTCCTCGGCCGTGATGACGCCGTCGTCCAGGACGAGGACCCGGTCGGCGGCGTCCAGGACGGCCGGGCTGCTGGTGACGACCACGGTGGTCCGGCCCCGGCGCAGCTTCGCGATGTTGCGGGCGATGAGCTGTTCGGTGACCGCGTCGACGGCCGTGGTCGGGTTGTGGAGCACCAGGATCTCCGCGTCGGCGGCCAGGGCGCGGGCCAGTGAGAGCCGCTGGCGCTGGCCCCCGGAGAGGTTGGCGCCCCGGTCGCGGATGGGGTAGTCGAGGCCCTCGCGGTGGAGGGCGACCACATCGGTCAGCATGGACGCCTCGACGGCCTCGGGGAGCATGGTGCTGGTGCCCGACGGGTCGATGTTCGTACGGAGGGTGCCCGCGAAGATCTCCCCGTCGTACGGGTTCACCAGCAGGTGTTCCCGGACCGCCTCGGCCGACAGCTCCGCGAGGTCCCGTCCGCCGATCCGTACCGCTCCCCCGTAGGCCTGCGGAGGCACCGCCAGGGCGAGGACCGCCGCGAAGTCGGCCGCGGCGCGCGGCTGGTAGGCGGCGACGGCCACGAACTCCCCCGCCGCCACCTCGAACTTCAGGCCGCGCAGCACGCCGTGGCGGAGGCCGTCGATCTCCAGCGTTCCCCCCGTCGTCGGGCTCCCCGTCCCCGGCGTGGTGACGGGGGGCGCGGAGAGCACCAGGGCCATGCGCTCGGCCGAGGCGCGCGCCATCATCACGTACTTGGGCATCTCCGAGAACAGCTTCAGGGGTTCCATGATGAACTGCGCCAGGCCCACCGCCATGACGAGTTCCCCGATGTTGATGTGCCCGGCGAAGGCCAGGTAGCCGGCCGTGAGGGTGACGGCGGTGGCGAGGCCCGCGTTGAGGGCCAGGGCCGTGCCCGCGTACACCCCGTTGACCCGGGCGACGGTGACCGACTGCTCCTTGGCCTCGGTGCTGACCCGGCGGTAGGAGCCGAAGGCGGCGTGGTTTCCGCCGAAGCCGTGCAGCGGGCGCAGACCGGTGATCAGGTCGGCGACCTTGGCACCGGCGCGCGCGACCCGGGCCTGCTGCTCCTGCGTACTGGCGCCGATCCGCCGGGACATCACGCTCAGCACGGACAGGATCGCCACCGTGCCGACGATCACGAGCAGCCCGAGCCGTATGTCGGCGAGCCCGAGCGCGACGGCGGCGACCAGGACCGCGACCATCGAGCTGACCAGCAGCGGCACCACCTCGATGATGTCGGCGGTCTGGTCGGCGTCCTCGGTGGCGATGGTCAGCACCTCGCCGGACTTCAGGTCCACGTCCCGGGCCACCGGCTGGAGTCCGCAGGCCGCGACCCGCACCCGCCACCGGTGCGCCTCGGTCGTGTTGGCCTTCTGGAGGGTGCGCATCCCGAACCGCCAGGACAGCGAGACGGTCGTGATGATCACGGCCAGCGCGCCGATCGACAGGCCGAGCGCGCCGGCGCTGCGGTGTTGCAGGGTGTGTTCGACGATCAGGCCGAGCGCGATCGGGAACGCGGTCTCCCCGGCCTGGTAGAGGCCCATGAGGACGGTGCCCCAGGCCATGGCGCCGAGGTTGCGCCGCAGGGCGGTGCGCAGGATGGCGGCGCCGTGGCGGGGCCGGGGGGTGTCAGGAGTGTTCATCGAGGTGGCCGGCAATCGCTTCGGGGGTTCGCAGGGTGAGCAGGTCGCGGATGGTGATCACTGGACCGTACTCCCGCCGGAGCAGCCCGGTCAGCCGGACCGCCAGCATGGAGTGTCCGCCGAGGGAGACGAAGTCGCTGACCGCGCTCACCTCGTCGTCGTCCAGGTCGAGTGCTTCGGCGAAGAACTCGCACACCGTGATCTCGGTGTCGGTCTCAGGTGCGCGCTCCCCCGCCCCGGCCAGGACGCCGAGCGGCTTGGGCTCGGGCAGGGCCTTGGTGTCGGCCTTGCCGTTCACGGTGAGCGGGATGCCGTCCACCTCGGCGTAGTGGGAGGGGCGCAGGAAGTCCGGTAGTCCGGCGCCCACTTCGGCGGCGATGGCGGCCAGATCGGCGCCGTCGAGCACGAGGTAGGCGGCCAGCCGGTACGCACCGTCGACCTGGGGGTCGGGCTGGGCGACGGCCGCGGCGAACCGGACCGCCGGGTGCGCGGCGAACGCGGCCTCCACCTCGCCGAGTTCGACGCGGTGGCCCCGGATCTTGACCTGCTGGTCGGTGCGGCCGAGGTAGGCGAGGTTTCCGTCGGGCCGCCGGACGACGAGGTCACCGGTGCGGTACATGCGCTCGCCGGGCGCGCCGAACGGGCAGGCGACGAAGCGGTGGGAGGTCTGGCCGGGCTGCCCGAGGTAGCCGCGCGCGATGCCGATGCCGGCCACGTACAGCTCGCCCGGGACCCCGTCGGGCAGCGGTCGCAGCCACGGGTCCAGGACGTACACCTCGGTGTTGTCGATGGCCACACCGACGACCGGGTCCTGGCATTCGAAGGTGCCGACGCCGAGGGTGTTGATGGTGTATTCGGTGGGCCCGTAGAGGTTGTAGCCGACCGTGCCCTCCGTGTCCGCGAGCCGCTGCCACAGGCCCGGGGTGACGGCCTCGCCGCCGAGCAGCACCAGGGCGGGCCGCCGCCCGGGGGTGTCGAGCAGCCCCTCGGCGACCAGTTGCTGCGCGTAGGTCGGGGTCACGTTGATGACGTCGATGCCGTGGTCGAGGCAGTAGGCGACGAGCCGGGGCGCGTCGCGGCGCAGTTCCTCGTCGCAGATGTGCACCTCGTGCCCGTCGGCGAGCCAGAGCAGCTCCTCCCACGACATGTCGAAGGCGAACGACACGGTGTGCGCGATCCGGAAGGTGCGGTGGCCGTGCTCCGCCAGGACGGGTTCGAAGATCCGGCGCTGGTGGTTGACGAGCATGTTGGTGAGCCCGGCGTACTCGGTCACCACCCCCTTGGGCCGGCCGGTGGAGCCGGAGGTGTAGATCGTGTACGCGGGGTGCCGCAGCCGGTCCGGGTCGCCGGGCGCGAAGGTGGTGTACGGCGCGGCGGCGGGCAACGGGCGGTCCAGCTCGATCAGTTCGCCGGTGAGGCGGGGTGCGACGGCGCTCACGGTGAGGGTCACCTCGGGCCGGGCGTCCGCGACGATCGTCGCGATCCGCTCGTCGGGGTGGTCCAGTTCCAGCGGTACGTAAGCGGCTCCGGTGCGCAGCACGGCGAAGAGCGCCACGATCGAGTCGAGCGAGCGCGGTACGGCGATGCCCACCGCCTTCTCCGGTCCGATGCCCCGGGCGGCGAGCACCCCGGCCACCTCGCGGCTGCGGTCCCGGAGCTGCCCGAAGGTCATGGCCGCACCATCGGCGACGAGGGCGACGCGGTCGGGGTGGCGGTCGGCCGCCCGGTCGAAGCGGTCCACGACGGTGTCCGTGCCGACGTCCGTACGCGCGGCCGGTTCGGGCGCCCGCTCCGGGCCGGGCAGGGCGCCGAGCGGGCCGGTGGCCCGGGCCAGGTCCTCAAGGAGCCGCACGTAGCCGTCGAGGAGGCGGCGGGCGGCGGCGGGGTCGTCGTCGCGGTGCTCCAGCTTGACGGTGAGCCGGTCGCCGGGGGTGACGACCCAGGTGTACGGGTAGTGCGTCGAGTCGTCGGCGCGCACCGAGGTGATGCCGTGCCGGGCGTTGATCCCGGCGAGGGCGTCCAGGTCCAGGAAGTTCTGGAGGACGAAGAGGTTGTCGAACAGGGTGTCGTGGCCGCTGGCGCGCTGGATCTCGCCGAGTCCCAGGTGCTCGTGGTCCATGGCCTCGACCCGGGCGGCCTGGACGGTGTCGAGGTACTCCCCCACCGTGTCCTGCGGCCGGGCGCGGGTCCACATGGGCACGGTGTTGAGCAGGACGCCGACGATGCCGGCCAGGCCCTCGCCCTCGCGCCCGGAGACGGTCACCCCGAACACGGCGTCGGCGCGGCCGGTGTGCGCCCCGAGCAGCAGGCCGAACGCACCGGTGAGCACGGTGTTGAGGGTGACGCCGTGCGCCCTGGCGGCGTCGCGCAGCAGCTCGGACAGCTCGGCGGACAGGGTGTGCAGGAGGGCGTGCGGCAGCTCGTCGGTGCGGGGCGGCCGGGGCCCGGCGAGCAGCGTCGGCCCGGTGAGGCCGCTCAGGTGCTCCGCCCAGAAGCGCTCCGACACGGCGGGGTCCTTGGCGGCCAGCGTGCGGGCGTAGTCCTCGAAGCCGGGCGTACGGGGTGTGGCGTCGGTCAGCGGTTCGCCCGCGACGAGGGTCGCGTAGGCGTCGAAGAGGTCCCGCAGCAGGATCTCCCGGGACCAGCCGTCCCACAGCAGCAGGTGGTAGCTGAGCAGCAGCCCGTCGCGGCCGTCGGGCAGGCGGAACACGGTGAGCCGGATCAGCGGCGGCTCGCCGGGGTCGAAGCCGGTGTCGCGGTCCCGGGCGCGCAGGGCGTCGGCCTCCGCCTCGGACTCCACGTCGACCGTGCGGACGCCGACGCGCGTTCCGGCCCGCAGGATCTGGACCGGGTCGCCGTCGTCGTCGGTGGTGAAGCCCGCGCCGACGACCGGGTGCCGGGCGATGACGTACGCCATCGCGTTGGCCAGGGCGTCGGTGTCGAGGCGCCGGTCGAAGGTGAAGTGGCTCTGGGCGACGTAGTGCCCGGTCGCGCCGGTCAGCTGGGCCTGGAAGTACAGGCCGCGCTGGAGCGGGGTGACCGGTGCGGTGCGCTCGGCGGTCGCCGCGGTGTCCGCGAGGCGTTCCAGGGCCGCGCGCCAGTGGCCGGTGAGCTCGTCGGGGACGCCTTCGGCGAGGACGAACTCGGCGTGCAGGCAGCCGGTGGAGGCGTCGGTCCAGGCGTTGACCTCGACGGCGTACGGGCTGTCGCCCTCGCCGCCGGTGATGCGCGGGACGTCGGACTCGCCGCCCCGGCCGAGGTAGTTGAAGAGCACCTGCGGGCGGGCGGTCAGCAGGGGCGCGGTCTGCGGGTTGAGGTACCGGAGCCGGCCGTAGGCGACGTGCCCGTGCTCGTCGGGCTGGCGCGCCACGACTTCGCGGGCGGCGGCCACGGGGTCGGTGTGCGGGCCGAGCCGTACGGGCGCGATGGAGGTGAACCAGCCGACGGTACGGGTGTAGTCGTGGTGGTCCAGGGCGGGGACCCGGCCGTGGCGCTCCAGGTCGACCGCGAGATCGGTGGGCTCCGGCTGGACGCGGGTCAGGGCGGTGCGCAGGGCGCCGCAGAGCAGTTCGGTGAGGCCGATGCCGAGCGCGGCGGGCGCGGTGCGCGTGACCCGGTCGCTGGCCTCGGGGCCGAGGACCACGGTCGTCTCGCGCAGCTCCCCCGCGTCGGGCAGCGCGGCGGGGGCGTCGAGCACCGTGATCCAGTCGCCCAGGTCCTCGGTGGTGTGCGCGGCCCGGGCGGTGAGCGCGTCGGCGTACTCGGCGTAGGAGGTGGTCGGGGGCGGCAGGGGGTCGCCGCGCAGGGCGGTCGCCAGGTCGTCCAGGACGATCAGCCAGGACACCGTGTCGACGGCGAGGTGGTGCGCGGTGACGACGAGGGTCCGGGTGGCGGCCAGCCAGGTGAACGCGACGACCTCGCCGGTCTCCGGGTTCAGGTGGGCGGCGGCCGCGTTGGCGGCGAGGGCCGGGTCACCGAAGTCCGCGTGGACGAGGGAGACCTCGCGGGCGGGCTCGACGCGCGGGGTCCAGACGCCGTGCGTGGTGTCCAGGCTCATCCGCAGGGCCGGGTGGGCGGCCACGACGGCGTTCGCGGCGCGCTCGATGTCGGCGGGGGTGACCCCCTCGGCCGTGACCATCGTCCGCGCCTGGGCGAACCCGTCGAGGGTGCCGCCGAGTTCGCGTCGGCGCAGGATGACCGGCGTCGGCGCGAAGGGCCCGTGGTCGCGGCGTTCCCGCTCGGGCGCGGCGGCCTGCGGGGCCTGCGGGCGCAGTTCCGCCGCGAGGGCGCGCGGGGTCTTGCGCAGGAAGACGTCCCGGGGTGCGATGGCCAGACCGAGCGCCCGGGCCCGGTTGATGACGGTGATCGCGAGGATGCTGTCGCCGCCCGCCATGAAGAAGTCGGTGTCCTCGTGGACGGCGGTGCCGGGCAGTACCTCCGCGAAGATCGCGGTCAGCGCGGCGAGCGAGGAGTCGGCCTCGGGGGCGGGGAGGGGCTCCGGCTCCGTGACGGCCTGGGCGGTCAGCGCCTTGCGGTCGAGTTTGCCGTTGACCGTGAGCGGCAGCGCGTCGACCGTGCGGACCCGGCCGGGCACCATGTGCACCGGCAGCTTCGCGGCGAGCAGCGCGCCGAGGTCACCGGGCACCCGGCCCACGACATGCGCGATGAGCTGGTCGCCCTCGGCCGACGGGGTGACGGCCACGTCGACCACTCCGTCCAGCTCCCGGACCGCCGCCTCGACCTCGCCGAGCTCGATCCGGAACCCCTTGAGCTGCACCTGGTCGTCGGCGCGTCCGGCGAACTCCAGCTCGCCGTCGAGCGTGCGGCGGGCCAGGTCGCCCGTGTGGTACATCCGGGAGCCGTCGTCCGCGAAGGGGTCGGCGACGAAGCGTCCGGCGGTGAGGCCGGGCCGGCCGAGGTAGCCGAGGGACACCTGGTCGCCGGCCACGTAGATCGCGCCGACCCTGCCGGGCGGGACCGGGCGGAGCCGGTCGTCCAGCAGATAGGTGGTCAGCCCGGGGACCGGGCCGCCGATCGGGCTGACGTCGGCGCCGAGGTCCTCGTCGGTGAGGACCCGGTGGGTGACGTGGACGGTGGTCTCGGTGATCCCGTACATGTTGACCAGCTCGGGCGAGCCGGTGCCGTACCGCTCCACCCAGCCGCGCAGCCGTACGGGGTCCAGCGCCTCGCCGCCGAAGATGATCCGGCGCAGCGCGGTGGCCCGTTCCCCGGCGTGCCGGTCGGCCTCGATGAACTGGTAGAAGGCCGAGGGGGTCTGGTTGAGCACGGTCACCCCGCGCTCGCGCACCAGCCGGTGGAAGTCGACCGGGGAGCGGGTCAGCCCGTAGTCCGGGACCAGCAGCTCCCCACCGTGGGCCAGGGCGCCCCACAGCTCCCAGACGGCGAAGTCGAAGGAGTACGAGTGGAATTGCACCCATACGTCGTCGGGTCCGAAGTCCATGTCGGCGCGGGTGTTCGCGAGCAGGGCGGCCACGCTGCGGTGCGGGACGACGACGCCCTTGGGGCGGCCGGTCGATCCCGAGGTGTAGATGACGTACGCGGGGTCGTGCGGGGCGGGGCCCGTGGCCACCGGTGCCTCGCCGAGGACGGGTTCCTCGCCGAGGACGAGCACCCGGGCCGGGACGCCCGCCCGCTCCAGGAGTCCGGCGAAGCGCTCGCGCTCGTCGGGGCCCACCAGGACGGCCTGCGGGGCGGCGTCGCCGAGGATGTACTCCAGCCGCTCGTCGGGGTACGCCTGGTCGAGCGGTACGTAGGCACCGCCCGCCGAGACGATGGCGATCAGGGCGGTGACCTGCTCCAGCGAGCGCGGTACGGCGACGGCGACGCGCAGCCCGGGCCGGACTCCGGCGGCGCGCAGCCCGGGCCGGACTCCGGCGGCGCGCAGGGTCGCCGCCAACCGGTCCTTGGCGGCGGCGAGTTCGCCGTAGGTCAGCGAGTCGGTGGTGCCGTCGAGACCGCACCGGGTGACGGCGGTGGCCGCCGGGTGGCGCCGGGCGGCGGCGTCGAACAGGGCGTCCAGCGTCGTGGGGGCGGGGGCTTCCGGGCGCGCGGTGTCCTCGGCCGCCAGCTCCCGGACCGGGGTGCCGGGCCGGGTGAGGAGCCCGGTGAGGGTGCGGGTGAAGGTGTCCAGGACGCGCCGGGCCGCCGGCTCCCGCAGGAGGGCACCGTCGTGGATCAGGTTGAAGCGGGGGCGGCCGTCGGGGGCGCGCTCCACGACCAGGGTCAGCGGGTAGTGCGGGGCGCCCTCGTTGACGATGCCGGCGACGACCAGCTCGTCGTCGGGACCGCGCAGGGCGGCCACATCGGTGGCGACGTCGAACACCACCAGGGTGTCGAACCGGGCGGCGGCACCGGCGAGCCGGCCGATCCGCGCCAGGGAGACGTGCTGGTGCGCCAGGACGGCGCTCTGGTGATCGCGTACGGAGGCGAGCAGGTCACCGGCGGTGCTGGAGGCGGCCCAACGGGCCCGTACCGGGATGGTGTTGATGAGGAGGCCCACCATGTCCTCGACGCCGGGCACATCGGCGTCGCGGCCCGAGACGGTGGAGCCGAACACCACGTCCTCGCGGTGCAGCAGGCCGCCCAGCGTCACCGCCCAGGCGCTGTGCACGGCCACACTCAGGGGCACCCCGGCCTCGCGGGCGGCGGTGTCGATGTCGTGGGCGGGCTCGACGGCCGTGTCGGCGAACGTGTCGGACGGGGCGTGGCCCTCGGCGACCAGGGAGGGGCCGGGCAGTCCGGCGAGCTGCTCGCCCCAGACCCGGTCGCTCTCCTCGTCGTCGCGCCCGGCGAGCAGGCGTACGTAGTCGGGGAAGCCGCCCGCCCGGTAGGCCGCGCCGGGCCGGTGGTACTCGGCGAGCAGCGCGCGGAGCATCGGCGGTACGGACCAGCCGTCGGCGACGATGTGGTGCACGGTCTGTACGAGCACGGTACGGCCGGGGCCGCCCCGGACGAGGGTGTACCGCATGAGCGGACCCGTGGCCAGGTCGAACCCGGCGCGGCGGTCGCGCTCGGCGAGGTCGCGGATCTCCTCGTCGGTGATGCCGGGCCGGTCCAGGACCGTGAAGGGGGCCTCGGTGCCGCTCTCCAGGACGGAGACGACGCGGCCGTCGGCGAGGGCCGTGAAGCGTGCGGCCAGGTTCGGGTAGAGGGCGAGCAGCCGGGTGGCGGCCGCCGCGAGGCGTCCGGGGTCCACCTCGCCCTCCAGGGTGAGGAGTTGCTGTTCGACGTAGCTCCCGGCCGACTCGTCGTCGTACACCGAGTGGAAGTACAGGCCCTCCTGGAGCGGGGTCAGCGGCAGGATGTCCCGCAGGGCCGGTCCGTCGAGTGCGTCGACGTCGGCCTGGGTGAGCGGGAGCGGTGCGAAGTCGCTGGGCGAGTGGCCGCCGCCGTCGAGCGCGGCCAGGGCGGTCAGGGCGTCCTGGACGTACCCGCCGAGGGTGTCGATGTCCTCGTCGGTGAACAGGCCCTCGGGCCAGGAGACGGTGGTGGCGAGGCCGTACGCGCCGCTCGCGTCGGGTTCCGCGATGGCGTTGAACTCCAGGGCGCGCGGCAGCCGCATGCGCGGGTCGCGCTTCTCGCCCAGCTGCCCGGTGGTGCCGGCGAGCTGCCAGTCCCCGCCGGTGCCCGCGTCGAACCGGCCCAGGTAGTTGAACAGCACCTGCGGCGCGGGCGACGCCCCGAGGGTGCCGTGCAGGTGGCGCAGGATGCCGTACGAGAGGCCGTTGCGCGGTACGCGGGCGAGGTCTTCCTTCACCGCCTTGAGGGCGGCGGCGAGGTCGGCCCCCGGGCCGGGGTCCACGGTCACGGGGAAGAGGGTGGTGAACCAGCCCACGGTGCGGGACAGGTCGGGCTCGAATCCGGCGGTGTCCGCGACCGCCCGGCCCTCGCGGCCGTGGCCTTCGAGTTCGATGTGCGCGAAGGTCTGGTCCTGGCCGAGGTCGCGCCGCCACCGGGCGAGGGCGACGGCGAGACCGGTGAGCAGGACGTCGTTGACGCCCGCGTGGAACCTGGCGGGGATCTCGCCCAGCAGGGCGGAGGTGGTGGCGGGGGCGAGCGTGAAGGTCCGCTGCCGCTCGCGGGCGACCGTGTCGTCCTCGGACAGGGGGCGGCGGCCCAGCGGTGCGTCCGGGCCGGGCAGGGGGCGCGTGTAGTGGTCGCGGTCGGCGGCGAAGGCGGTGCGGCCGAGGAGTTCGGCCCAGCGGCGGAACGAGGTGCCCTCGTGGGGAAGTTCGACCGGGGCGCCGGAGACGGACCGCTGCCAGGCGGTGGCCAGGTCCTCGGTCAGGACGCGCCAGGAGACGCCGTCGACGACCACGTGGTGGGCGACCAGGACCAGTTGGCGGGCCTCGCGGCGCCAGACGGCGCGCAGCATCACGCCGTGGTCCGGGTCGAGTCCGGCGGTGGCGCGGGCGACGCAGGCGTCGAGGGGTTCGCCGCTCTCCTCCCAGGCGGCGACGGCGTCGTCCGCGCCGGGTATGTCGAAGCTCCAGTGTTCGCCGCGTACCAGCCGGGCGCGCAGCATGTCGTGCCGGCGGACGACGGCGGTGAGGAGGCCGTCCAGCGCCGCGGCGGTCAGGTCCGCCGGGGTGTTCACCACCACGGACTGCACGAATCCGTCGATCGCGTCGGTGGTCTCGCCGAGCCACCGCACGATGGGCGTGCCCGGGACGGGTCCGGTCGGCTCGTCGTCGTCCCGGGCGGTGGCGACGTCCTCGCGGCTCGCGACCGCCGCGAGTTCGCCGAGGACGCTGTGGGTGAAGATCTGGCGGGCGGTGACATGGAGGCCGGCCCTGCGCAACGTGCTCAGCAGGGAGATCGCCAGGATGCTGTCGCCGCCGAGGCGGAAGAAGTCCTGGTCGGTGCCGGCCTCGTCCAGCCGCAGCACCTCCGCGACCGCCGCGCACACGGTGCGCTCGTCGTCGGTGGCGGGCGCGGTCACCGGGCCACCGGTGAGCACCGGTTCGGGCAGCGCGGCCCGGTCGGTCTTGCCGTTCGCGGTGAGCGGGAAGGCGTCCAGGACGACGGTGTGGGCGGGCACCATGTACTCCACCAGGTGCGCCTCGGCCCAGGCCCGGACATCCTCCGGGGTCAGCTCCTCGTGTCCGGCGGCGGGGATCACGTACGCCACCAGATAGGTCCCGCCCGCCGTGTTCTTCCGGGCGACGACGCAGGTGTGCCGTACGCGGGGGTGCTCGGCGAGCCCCGCCTCCACGTCCTCGATCTCCAGCCGCATGCCGCGGATCTTGATCTGGTTGTCGGCGCGGCCGAGGAAGTCCAGCGAGCCGTCCGGGGCGAACCGGGCGAGGTCACCGGTCCGGTAGAGCCGGGAGCCTTCCCGGGCGAAGGGGTCGGCCACGAAGCGGGAGGCGGTGAGTCCGGGCGCGTTGACGTAGCCGCGCCCCAACAGGAGCCCGCCCGCGTAGAGTTCGCCGCCGACACCGACGGGGACCGGGCGCAGCTCGTCGTCCAGCACATAGAGCCGGGTGTTGGGATTCGCCTTGCCGATGGAGGTGGACAGGCGCTCGGCCTCGCCCCGGTAGATGACGTGCGAGACGCCGATCGTCGTCTCGGCGGGGCCGTAGCCGTGGTACAGCGGGATGCCGAGGCGGGCGCGGAACCGCTCGTACAGCTCGGGGGTCAGCAGCTCGCCGCCGCACCACACATGGCGCAGGCTGTCGAGCCGGCCGGAGTCACCGGTCATCTCAAGGAGTACGTCGAGCATGGAGGAGACCAGGTAGGTGAAGGTGACCCGGTGCTCGGCGATGACGTCCAGCAGATGGTGCGGGTCGCGTTCGCCGCCCGGCCGGAGGACCACCAGCCGGGCGCCGGTGACCAGCGGCAGGAATATCTCGTTGATGGAGATGTCGAAGGAGAGCGGGGCCTTGAACAGCGAGGCGTCGTCGTGGCCGAAGCCGAGGATCTCCCGGGACTGCCACAACAGGCGTTCGCTGATGGCCTCGTGGCGGATCATCGCGCCCTTGGGCCGGCCGGTCGAGCCGGAGGTGAAGATCACATAGGCGAGGGACTCCCCCGCGACGGCCACGGCGGGCGGGTCGGCGGGGTGTGCGGCGAAGGCCCAGTCGTCCAGGTCGACGCCCACGGCCTCCGGTTCGCCCGGCGTCTGCTCGCCCGAGCCGTTGAGCTGGAGCGCGATCCTGGCGTCCTCGGCGACGACGGAGCGCCGGGCTGCGGGCCACAGCGGGTCGAGCGGGACGAACGCGCACCCGGCCTGGACCACGCCGAGCAGGGCGATGACCATCTCGGCGGAGCGGCCGAGGGATATCCCGACGACCTGCTCGGCGGTGAGGCCGCGCCCGACGAGGTGGTTTGCCAACTGAGCGCTGAGCTCGGCCGCCTGGCGGTACGTCAGGGAGCGGTGTTCGTCCACGAGGGCGACGGCGTCCGGCCGCAGCCGCGCCTGCTCGCGGAACAGCTCCACGATCGTGGGGCGGTCCCGGTCCGCGCGCGTGTCGTTCCAGCGCGCCAGCTCCTCGATACGGGTGGCGGGCCCCGAGGGGGCGATGGTGCCGAGCGGCCGGTCGGGGAAGTCGGCGAGGTCGTCCAGGGCGAGCTGCGCGTCGTCCCGTTCCACATCCTCGGGAAGGGCGATGGCGAGGCCGTCCGCTCCGGTCTCCCAGCCGGCCGGAGCCGTACCGCCGTTGTCGGCCCAGGCGAGCACGTCGGCGAAGAGCGTGGCGGGAGTCAGGTCGATTCCCTCCGGGCTCCGGCCGCTCGCCCAGTACGCCAGGCCGATGGCGCACGCTTCGGTGAGGGTCCGGTCCTCGCGGTCGCCGGTCCGCCGGCGCAGTTCGGCCAGCCCCCGGGGAGAAAGCCGTACGTGGTGACCGCTCGGTTCCGACATCGAGGACTCCGCTTCTCTCCGAGATATTTAGCTGAGCCTAACCTAACTAAGCACGGCCTAACTTCCTTCTCGCCACGCCCTCCACAGACGGGCGTAACGGCCGCCGAGGGCGACCAGCTCCTGGTGGGAGCCCTGTTCCACCACCCGCCCGGCGTCCAGGACGGCGATACGGTCCGCCGCCATCGCCTGGGTCAGCCGGTGTGCGACGAACAGCGTGGTGCGGCCCGCACAGGCCGCCAGCACCGCGCGTTCCAGCTCCGCGGCGCCCTCGCTGCCCGCCTCGGCGGTGGACTCGTCCAGCACCACGACGGGCGACCGGGCCAGCACCAGGCGGGCCAGGGCGATCTGGGCCACCTTGGTGACGTCCAAACGCTCACCGCCCTCGCCGACCGCGGTACGCAGCCCTTCGGGAAGCGCCTCCACCCAGTCGGCGGCGCCGACCGTCCGCAGGGCGTCCAGAAGTTGGGCCTCGCTCGCCGCGGGCGCGGACAGCCGGAGATCGTCGGCGAGGGGGCCGGAGAACACATGGGTCTCCTGGGTGAGGATGCTCACCAGGGCCCGCGCGCCCGCCTCGTCCACCTTCGCCAGATCGGTGGTCCCGATGCGCACCGACCCCGACTGCGGGGTGCCGATGCCGGCGATCAGCGCGGCCAGGGTCGACTTGCCGGCGCCGGTGGCGCCCACCAGGGCGAGGGAGCCGCCGGCCGGAATGGTGAGGCTGACCTCGCGCAGGACCGGCTCCTCCGAGCCGGGGTAGCCATACGTCAGCCCCTCCACCACCACCTGATACGGCACCTTCTGAGCGGGCGTCACCTCGGGATCGCCCACCAGCCGCTCCTCGGCGTCCTCCCCCAGGACCCCGACCAGCCGGGTCAGGCTCGCGCCCGACTTCTGCGCCTCGTCGAACGTGAACATGATCGCGCCGAGCGGGGTGAACAGCCGGTGGAACATCAGCGGGGCGGCCGCGACCTCGCCGAGGGTGGCCGCGTCGCCCTCCAGCAGGGCGTACCCGACCAGGAGGATGAGGACGAGGCCGATGAACTCGGCGCGGTTCTCCCGGCCGACGAACCGGCCGAAGAACCGGAACACCTCGACGCCCAGGTCGCGTACCCGCCAGGACTCGGTGGTGACCTTCTCGCGGAACGCGCCCTCCAGCCGGTACGCCCGGACCGTGTCGATCCCGTTGAGGCCGCTGATCAACGCCTGGGCGCGGTCGGCCTGGGCGGCGCGCTGCTTGCGGTAGAGCGGGGCGGAGCGCGGCAGATACCAGCGCAGCGCCAGTGCGTACGCCGGCAGCGCACCGGCGCCCGCGAGCCCGAGCCGCCAGTCCAGGCCGAACATGCCGACGGTGGCGATGGCGACGAGCACGCCCGCCGAGAACACGGTGGGGATCGCGCTGCGGATGCCCCGGGAGAGCACGGCGACGTCGTCGCCCACCCGGGAGAGCACATCGCCCCGGCCGACCTGCTCCAGCCGGGTGCTCGGCATGCCCAGCACCGCACGGACGGCGCCTTCCCGCAGGGTCGCGAGCAGGTCGGCGCCGAGCCGTCCGATCAGATACGTGGATGCCGCGGTGGCCGCCGCGCCGAGCAGCGCGGCGGCCACCATCAACGCCCCGACCCGGACCAGTACCGTGCGCGACTCGCCGTCCACCACCCCGTCGACCACCTGGCCGAGCAGCAGCACGGGGAGCACCTGGAGTGCCGCCCCCGCCACGGTGGTGAGGAGCGTCGCGGCCGTCAGCCACGGCACCGCGCGGCAGTGGGCGAGGAGCCAGCGGGTGGCCTCACCGCCCGTCGCCGTGCGCAGGGTGGGGGCGGCGAGCGTCACTTGGCGGCCGCCGCCTTCACGAGCTCGTCCACCGCGTACGGCATGGACAGCAGCGTGCCCTGGGAGATGGCGGCACCGACCGCCGGGCCCTCACTGTCGAGGAGGTAGGTGACCCGGCCCTCCTTGAACACCTTGAGGTTGCTGAAGAGTTCGGACTTCTTCAGGGCGTCCGTGTCGGCCTTGTCGTTGATGACGAAGACCCGGTCGACGTCCACGAGGTCCATGCGTTCCGGGGAGAGCTTGGTGTAGAACTTGCCGCCGGCGATCTTGTCGATCTCGGTGTCGCCCTGGTAGCCGATGCCGGTCAGCAGCCGGCCGCGTACGTCGGTGGTGGTGAACGGCGCCACCGAGTTGTCGTACCAGGACAGGGAGACGGCGGTCTGCTTCGCGAACTCGGGGTGCGCCTTCTTGGCGGCGTCCAGCTGCTCCTGGATACCGGCCACCATCTCCTTGCCCTCCTTCTCCTTGCCGAGGGCCTTGGCGATGTGCACCGCGTTGTCCTGCCACGGGGCGCTGAAGGGCTCCTTCTCGCCCTTGGTGCGGGCGACCGTGGGGGCGATCTTCGACAGCTTGTCGTAGGCGGCCTGGTCGATCTCGGAGTAGACGGCGACGATCAGGTCGGGGCGCAGGCCCGCGATCTTCTCGTAGTTGGGGCCGGAGTCACCGTTCTTCATGATGACCTCGGGACGGGTGTCCCCCCACTTGTCCTTGGTCCAGGGCCACTGGGTGTTGATGTCGGGGGTCTTGCCCTCGGGGTTCGGGTACTGGTCGACCATGCCGACCGGCTTGATGCCGAAGGCCAGGATGTCCTGGTCGTCGGTGTAGCCGACGGAGACCACCCGCTTCGGGGCCTTGGTGATCTTCGTGGACCCGAAGGCGTGCTCCACGGTGACAGGGAAGGCGCCGTCCGCCGAGGCCGCCGGGGCCTTGTCGGCCGCCTTGTCCTCGGAGTCGGAGCCGCAGCCCGCGAGGAGGCCGATACCGAGGGCAGCCGCGGTGACGACCGCCGCGAGCCGCCGCCGCGACCTGGTGGGCGTGGTTCTGTCGAGGAGCATCCGAATCCCTTGCTTTCACACTGTCATTTGGGCCCTTCGTAAGGGCAGCCAAACCTTATCCCGACCGAGTGAGGCCAGCCTAGCCTTACTCGGGCACTTCCTTGAACCTGAAACTACTTCAGGCGTACGTGGGTACGGCCGATGGGCACGATGAGCGGCCGGTCACCGACCGGGTCGTCGATCACCAGGGCCCGCAGCCCGAACGCCTCCTCCAGCAGCTCGGCGGTGATCACGTCGCGGGGGTGGCCCTGCGCCAGGACCGAACCCTCCCGCATCACCACGAGGTTGTCGCTGTAGCGGGTGGCCAGGTTGAGGTCGTGCAGGACCATCACCACCGTGCACCCGGACTCGTGCAGGTCGTCCACCAGGTCGAGCACGTCGACCGCGTGCGCCAGGTCCAGATAGGTGGTGGGTTCGTCCAGCAGCAGCAGATCGGTGCCCTGAGCCAGGGTCATCGATATCCACACTCGCTGGCGCTGCCCCCCGGACAGCGAGTCGACGGGCCGGTCCGCGAGATCGGCGACCCCGGTCAGCGCGAGCGCGCGCCGTACGATGTCGGCGTCGTCCGAGGACCACTGCCGCAGCCAGCTCTGGTGCGGGTGGCGCCCCCGGGCGACCAGGTCCGAGACCGTCAGCCCCTCGGGCGCCACGGGCGCCTGGGGCAGCAGGCCGAGTTTCTTCGCCACGTCCCTGGTGCGGAGCGAGGCGATGTCCTCGCCGTCCAGCACGACGGCGCCGCCGGCCGGCTTCAGCAGCCGGGTCAGGGTGCGCAGCAGGGTCGATTTGCCGCAGCCGTTGGGCCCGATGATGGTGGTGACCACTCCGGACGGGATCTCGACGTCGAGGCCGTCGATGACGGTCCGGCCGCCGTAGCCGACCCTGATGCCCCTGGCGGCGAGCCGGGGGGCGTCGCCGCCCGGTGCCTTGGTTTCCGTGGTGGTGAGATGCGCGGCCACTGGCCCCCCTCTGCTCGGGTTGTCCGAATCGTCTGTCATTTACCTGAGGTTCGCCCGGACCAGCAGATACACCAGGAAGGGCCCGCCGATCGCGGCGGTGACCACACCGACCGGCAGGCCGTCGGGCAGGGCCGTGCGCGCGATCAGGTCGGAACCGGTCAGCAGCAGCGCGCCGACCAGTCCCGAGGCGGCCATCGGCGGCGTCGGGTGTCTCGCCAGACGCATCGCCACCTGCGGTGCGACGAGGGCGACGAAGGGCACCGGACCGGCCGCGCCCACCGCCGAAGCGGCCAGCAGGACCCCGCACAGCAGCATCAGGGCCCGCACCCGGTTGAACCGGACGCCGAGCCCCGCGGCGACCTCGTCCCCGAGGTGCAACGGCTTGAACTGGAAGGCCAGGCAGACCACCACGGCCAGCAGGACCAGGGTGCACCAGAGCGCCACCCGGACCTCGCCCCAGGACCGGTTGTCCAGGGAGCCGACCAGCCACGCCTGGGCCCGTGCCACGTCCCGGATGTCGGCCGACGTCAGGAGCCAGGTCGTGATCGCCTCCATCGCCGCGCTGACCGAGATGCCGATGAGGACGAGCCGGAAGCCGTCGATCCCGCGCCGCCAGGCCAGGAAGTACACCAGCAGCCCCGTTCCGAGACCGCCCAGGAGCGCCGCCGCCGACAGGCCCACGGTGTTCGTCACCGCGGTGGCGGCTCCGCCGGACACCGTCACCAGGAATACGGCGACCGCGCTGGCGCCCCCGGTGATGCCGAGGATGTCGGGGCTGGCGAGCGGGTTGCGCGCGACGGACTGGGTGATGGCGCCGGACACCCCGAGGGCGACGCCCACGACGACGCCGGCCAGGGCGCGCGGCATCCGCAGGTCCATGATGACGAAGCGGTCGACCTGCTCGCCGCCGCCGAGGACCGTGGCGATCACCCGCGACAGGCCGATCGGGAAGTCGCCGACGCCGATGGACAGGCAGAACACCAGGAGGGTGGCCGCCGCCAGCAGCAGGGTGACCAGGACGAGCCAGGGCCGCCAGACGAACGAGGCGCCGCCGACGCGTACGCCCGGTGTGACCGATGCTTTCAACTCCGTACCGTTCATGCGCTCCTGAACTTTCCTCGCCACACCAGGACCGCGAAGAACGGCGCGCCGAGCAGCGAGACGACGACCCCCGCGTCCAGCTCCCCGGGCCGTACCACCAGGCGCCCGACGATGTCGCACACCAGCAGCACGACCGCGCCGAGCAGACCCGCGTACGGCACCAGCCAGCGGTAGTCGGGCCCGGTCAGATACCGGGCGACGTGCGCCACCATGAGCCCGAGGAACGCGATGGGTCCGCAGGCCGCGGTGGCGGCGCCCGCCAGCAGCGTGACGGCGACGATGCCGATCGTACGGCTCAGCGCGATGTTGACGCCGAGTCCGCGTGCCACGTCGTCACCGAGGTTGAGCAGATTCAGGGAGGGCAGCATGACCGCGGCCAGGACCAGTCCGACCGCGACGAACGCGGTGACGGGCCGGATGACGTCGAAACCGATGCCCGCCACCGAGCCGGCGTTCCAGAACCTCAGCACGTTCAGGGACTTCACGTCGGACAGGGCGACGGCCGTGGTCATCGCCGCGAGGAAGACCGTGACGCCCTGCCCGGCGAGGGCCAGGGTCAGCGGGTTGCCGGCGCCCCTGCCGATGCTGGCGAGGCCGAACACGACGACGCCGGCGACCGCCGATCCGAGGAACCCGAACCAGATGTACTGGAGCGGGTCGGTGAACCCGAAGACGGCGATCACCGACACCACGGCGAACGAGGCGCCGGCGTTGACCCCGACCAGCCCGGTGTCGGCGATCGGGTTGCGCGTGTACCCCTGGATCAGCGCGCCGCCGACCCCGAGCGCGATGCCGGCCACGATGCCGAGCACTGTGCGGGGCACCCGCACCGTCTGCACGATGAGCCGGATGTCGGAGAGCCGCTGGTCGGCCTCCGGCCCGGCGAACAGGCCGTGCCACACCTCCCCGGGGTTCAGCGAACGCGCCCCGACCATCAGCGACAGCGCGCCCACGACCAGGACCGTCACCGCGAGGGCGGCGAGTCCGGTGACCCGTCTGCGACGGGTCACCGTCACGCCCCCGGGTATGGGGCGCTCCACTGCAGTTGTGCTCATGTCCGCGTACGTTATCTCTCTGGCCCTCCGGGCCCGGAGGGCGGTCGGGCTGTCTAGCGGGTGCCGTCCCCGGCGACCGGGCGGGCGGCGTCGGGGGCGTCCTTGACGCTCCGGTCCAGCAGGGAGTCCAGGATCTCGCCGACCCTGATCGCGGTGTTGGACAGCAGGGCCGAGGTGATGCCGTGGGTGTGCTCCGTACCGCCCTGGAGGTAGATGCCGCAGTTCAGCGCGGGGTCGGTGGCGATGCGGTAGTCGCGCTCGACGCGGACGCGGCCCTCCTCGTCGCGCAGGCAGTACTCGGCGGCCTCGCCCAGGAGGCCCAACGGGTCGGCCGGGCTGTACCCGGTGGCGAACACCACGACGTCGGCGTCGAGCACGGTCTCCTCGCCGGTGACGAGGGACTTCACTGTGGCGCGCACCGTGTCCGGGGTCTCCTCGGCCGCGGTGAGCCGGGACACGTTGAGGAAGCGCAGCCGCTCGGTGCCGAGCACCTTCTCCTGGTACATCTGCCGGTACAGGTCATCGATCAGATCGATGTCGACCACGGAGTAGTTGGTGTTCCCGTGGTAGTCCATCAGCCGGCGCTTGACGTTCTCGGGCGCCGCGTAGAACTCGTCCACCGCGTCCGGGTCGAAGATCTTGTTGGCGAAGCTGCTGTCGTCGGCCGGGCTGTAGCCGTAGCGGGAGAAGACCGCGCATATCTCGGCGCCGGGGAAGCGGCGGTGCAGATACGCGACGTTCTCGGCGGCGCTCTGCCCGGCGCCCACGACGACGAAGCGGGAGGGCGAGGTGCCGTCCAGCTCGCCGACCCGGGTCAGCAGTTCGGAGTTGTGCCAGACGCGGTCGCCGCGCTCGACGCCCTCGGGCACCAGCGGGCGCAGTCCCGTGCCGATGACGAGGTTGCGGGCGCGGTGGACCGTCAGCCCCTCGCCGGACCGGACGGTGACGTCCAGGTACTCCACGACGCCGTCCTCGACCACCTGGGTCACCCCGACGACCTCGTGGTCGTAGGAGACGAGGTCGTCCACCTGGGAGGCGGCCCACTCGAAGTAGTCGTGGAACTCGACCCGCAGCGGGAAGAGGTTCTTGTGGTTGATGAAGTCGATCAGGCGTCCCCTGCTCTTGAGGTAGCAGAGGAAGCTGAACTCACTGGCCGGGTTGCGGAGCGTCACCAGGTCCTTGAGGAACGAGACCTGCATGGTGGCGTCGTCGATGAGCATGCCCCGGTGCCAGCCGAAGGCCGGTTGCTGCTCGAAGAACTGGGCCGTCACCGCTTCCCGCGTCCCGGAGCGCGCGTTGTGCTCGCTGATCGCGATCGCCATGGCCACATTGGACGGGCCGAAGCCGATACCAATGAGGTCGTGGACCGGTGCTGCGTCGCCAGGACGAGCCTGTGACATGTCACTCCCATCGTGCGGGGAAGCCGCCTGTCGGATGTGGGGAACGGGCGAAGGACGGGCACGCCGAAACAGCGGCCCGATGAACTTAGGTGAGCCTAAGCTAATCAGTCAACGCTTGTCGATAGGTGCGATTCGGGCACCTCCGGCACAGGGTCACCCCAACTGGGGCACTCCGCACCTCCGTTGCAAGATAAGGTAAGCCTTGCTTTACTTACCTGTCTTTGTTTCTACGTCGAGGAGGAACCCCATGCGGGTCGTCATGTTCGGTTACCAGACCTGGGGCCACCGCACCCTGCAAGCCCTCCTGGACTCCGAGCACGACGTGGTGCTGGTCGTCACCCACCCCAGGAGCGAGCACGCCTACGAGAAGATCTGGAGCGACTCCGTCGCCGATCTCGCCGAGGAGCACGGAGTCCCGGTCCTCATCCGCAACCGCCCGGACGACGACGAGCTGTACGAGGCTCTGAAGGCCGCCGAGCCCGATGTCATCGTGGCCAACAACTGGCGTACGTGGATCCCGCCGCGCATCTTCGCGCTCCCCACCCGGGGCACCCTGAACGTGCACGACTCGCTGCTGCCGAAGTACGCGGGCTTCTCGCCGCTGATCTGGGCGCTCATCAACGGCGAGAGCGAGGTCGGCGTCACCGCGCACATGATGAACGACGAGCTGGACGCCGGCGACATCGTCCGGCAGGAGTCCGTCCCGGTCGGCCCGAGGGACACCACCACCGACCTCTTCCACAAGACCGTCGACCTCATCGCCCCCGTCACCACCAAGGCACTGGCCCTGATCGCGGACGGGCAGACGGAGTTCACCCCGCAGGACCGCTCGCAGGCCACCTTCTTCCACAAGCGCGCCGAGGAGGACATCCGGATCGACTGGACCTGGCCGGCCGAGGACCTGGAGCGTCTGGTGCGCGCCCAGTCGGCCCCGTACCCCAGCGCCTTCGCCTTCCACCGGGGCAAGCGGATAGAGATCCTGGCCAGTGTGGTCTCCGAGGGGCGTTACGGCGGAACGCCCGGCCGGATCTTCTACCGCGAGGGCGAGGGCGTGGTCATCGTCGCCGGCGCCGACGCCCGCACCGGTCGCAACCACGGACTGGCCGTCACCCGGGTCCGCACCGAGGACGGCCGCGAGCTGCCCGCGACGGAGTACTTCACCTCCATGGGCGGCTACCTGACCAGCCGCCCCTGACCCCACATGGGTGTGCCCCCGGCCCGAAGGCCGGGGGCACAGCCATGTGTCCTGCCGGTCAGCCCTTCCGGGGCCGGGTACGGGGCAGCCGCGTCGCGGCGGCCGCGGCGAACAGGCAGAAGCCGAGCACCCACCAGAAGGTGTCGCCGAAGGCCGCGGGGACGTCCGCGCCCGTGGCGGCGAGCCGGTTCTCCAGGATCACCGCCACCGCCGCCGTGCCGACCGAACCGCCCACGGTGTTGAGGAGGTTGAGCGCACCGGCCGCCCGGGGCAGCTGCTCCGGCTCGATCCGGCTGTAGACGATGTTCATCACGGGCGCACCGACCATCGACATCCCGAAGCCCCGCACCACCAGCGCCGAGGCGATCACCGCGTCCGGGACCCCGTGCCCCAGCCAGGTGAACGGGGCGGTCCCGGCGACGATGAGCACGATGCCGGCGACCACCAGGGTCCTCGGCGCGACCTTGCTGATGGTCCGGTTGACGAGCACCGAACCGGCGGCCGCGCCCAGCCCCTGGGGGGCGAGCAGCAGCCCCGCCTCCCAGGCCGACATCCCCCGCCCCGACTGGAAGTACAGCGGCAGCAGGAACGTCGTGCCGAACACCGAGGCCCCGAGCACCACCAGCGCGAGCGCGGCGGCCCCGAAGGGCGGTCGGGCGAACAGCCGGGGGTCCACCAGCGGGGTCCCCCGGGTGCGCAGCCCGTGCACGGTGAACGCGACCAGCATCACCACCCCGGCCACCACGCCGATCGTGGCCGGGACGGCGCGGTCGTGGGCGACCTCGGTCAGCCCGTACACCAGCACCGCGAGCCCCGGTGAGAGCAGCAGCGCCCCCCGCAGGTCGAACGCGGTCCGCTGCGGGGCCGGGGGCACCACCGGCACGTAACGGCGGGCCAGCAGGACCGCGGCCGCGCCGATCGGCAGGTTGACCAGGAACAGCCAGGGCCACGGCGCGACCGCGAGCACGGAGCCCCCGGCGAGCGGCCCGAACACCGGGGAGAGCAGCGGGACCACGGCGACGATGCTGATCACCTTGCCGGTGCGGCCGGGGCCCGCGACCCGGGCGAGCAGCGCCTGCCCGGTCGCGGGGAGCAGGCCGCCGCCGAGCCCCTGGATCACGCGGAACACGATGAGGCTGGTCGCCGACCAGGCCGAGGCGCACAGCACCGAGCCGACCAGGAACACGCCGATGGCCGCGAGCCAGACCCGCCGGCCGCCGAACCGGCCGGCCAGCCAGCCGGACGCGGGGACGGCGGCGACGACGGCGAGCAGGTACGCGCTGGAGACCCACTGGATCTCGGCGACCGAGGCGTCGAACTCCTCGGTGAGCCGGTCGAGTCCGACGCTGACGATGGTCGCGTCGAGCGTGGCCATGAACGTGCCGAGGACCAGGATGAACGCGATCCGCAGCAGCTCCCGGTCCACGCGCTCGGCGGGCGGGGCGGGTGCCTCGGTCATCGGTCCTCCAGGAGGGCGCTCACGTCTGCGTCCAGGTGCTGCTCCATGTTCCGCAGCAGGTCGACCAGTTGGCCGGCGAGCCCGTCGGTGTCGGTGCCGCCCCGGTGGGCGAGCACACCGGTCCAGCCGTCGCCGTCCGGCATGACGGTCAGCGTGGCGGGGTGGTGGGTGGACTCCCGGAAGCGCGTGGCGAGCACGGTGAGTCCGGGCGCGGGTTCACGCAGGCGGTCCGGGTCGACCGGGTAGTTCTCGAAGACGACCATGCTGTCGAAGAGCCTGCGTCGGCCGGTGAGCCGTTCCAGGTCGGACAGGGCCACATGGTGGTGCTCGACCAGGTCGCGCTGGCGGCCCTGGAGGTCGGTGAGCGCGGCGGCGAGGGTGCCGGTGAGCCGGGCCCGTACCGGCACGGTGTTGGCGAGCAGGCCGATGATCTCCTCCACGCCCTCCAGCGCCGGGGGCCGGCTCGACACCATGGCGCCGAAGCAGACGTCCCGCCGCCCGGAGCGCCGGGCCAGCAGCACCGACCAGGCGCCCTGCACCAGGGTGTTCGGGGTCAGCCCGCGCCGCGCGGCGAGCCGGGTGAGCCCGGCCACGAGCGCCGCGTCGAACGTGATGACCTCGGGCTCCTGCCAGGCCGGGCCGCTCCCGTCGCCGCCGAGGTGGTCGCCCTCGGGCAGCCCGTCCAGCTCGGCCGCCCAGGCGTCGAGGTCCGGCTCGTTCGCCGCGCACCAGTCCAAGTAGTCCGCGAACGGCACGGGGTCCGGCAGGGCGGGGGCGGTGCGACCGGTCCGCGCGGTGTACAGGGCGAAGAGCTCGCCGAGGATGCGTGGGGCGGACCAGCCGTCGGACAGGGCGTGATGGCTGGTCAGGACGAGGTCGGCGCGGTCGGGTCCGAGCCGGATCACGGTGATCCGGTAGAGCGGGCCGCGCGCCAGGTCGAAGGGATCGGCCAGGTCGGCGGCGAGCACCTCGTCGGCAGGGGCGTCGGTGACCCGGAACTCCGGCCGGGGCGCGTCCGGGATGACCGCGAGCGAGGCCGGGAAGACCGCGCCCAGGTTGGGGTGCCGGGCCAGCAGATCGTCGCCGGCGCCCCTCAGCGCCTCGGTGTCGAGCGGGCCCGCGAGCGAGAACACCGACTGCACGGTGTACGGGTCGGGGCGCTCGGTGCGCGAGTGCCGCAGCATCACCTCCTGCAACGGGCTCAGCGGCTGTACGGCGGCGACCGGCCGGTCCCCGAGCGCGACGGTCTCCGGCGCGGCGGCGACCCGCAGCAGCGCGGCCCTCAGGTGGACCGCCAGCTCCTCGATCTCGGCGCCGGTGAACAGCGCCCGGGGCCAGGTGATCCGCACCCCGAGCGCGTCGTCGCGCACCAGCGCGTTGACCATCAGGCTGTACGGCAGGGGCATCGGACCGGAGCCGTCGGAGCCGAGCGGGTCGGCGTCCGGGGCGGGCTGCCACGGCGTCTCGGTCTCCGGGGCGCCGGGGTACTGGCCGAGGTAGTTCCAGGCGAGCTCCGGGCGGACCGGGTCGAGCAGGCCCGCCGTGGTGAGGATGCCGTGTCCGAGGCCGTCGCCCTGGGCGCGCAGCCGGTCCCGGACCGCCCGCACGTCGTCGGAGGCGTCGAGCCGGACGGGGTGGATCGCGGTGAACCAGCCGACGGTCTGGGAGAGGTCGACCTCGCGCGGCCGGCCGTGGCTCTCCAGGGCGACCAGCAGTTCGGGGACGCCGCGCCAGTCGCGTACCGCCTGGGCGAGCGCCGTCAGGAGGACGGCGTCCGGGGTGGTGCGGTGGGCGGCGGGCAGGGTGGTGACGAGGGCGCGGGTGGTGTCCGCGTCGAGCCGGATCTCGTGGTGCGCGGCGGTGCCCACGGTGTCGCGGGCGGGGTCGAGCGGGCGGGTGAGGGGCTCGGTCGCCGTCATCCGCCGCCAGTGCGGGAGTTCGGCGCGCCGGTCGGCCTCGCGCAGGGTGCGGGCCCAGCCGAGGAAGGACTGCCCGTGCCGGATCAGCTCTCCCCCGTCGTGGGCGTGCCGGAGGTCGTCCAGGAGGATGCGCCAGGAGACGCCGTCGGCCACCAGGTGGTGGGCGATCAGGACGAGCCGGCCGGGGCGGTCGGGCCCGGCGTCCACCCAGACCGCGCGCAGCATCGGTCCGGTGCGCGGGTCCATCGCCGCGCGTGCGGCGGCGGTCGCGGCGTCGGCGGCGGCGCGCGGGTCGCCGTTCGCCGGCACGCGGGTCAGGACGTCGGCGCCGCTGAGTTCGCCGGCCGGGGGGATGTGAAGGGTGTCGTCGTCGAGGCGGGCGCGCAGCACGTCGTGCCGGGCCAGCAGGGCATCGAGCACGGCCCGCCAGCTCTTCTCGTCGCCGCCGGCCGGGACGCAGACCTCCACCCACTGGCAGAAGCCGTCGGCGGCCTTCCCCGCGCGGTGCAGCAGGTCCCGCATGACCGGGGTCAGCGGGGCGTCCCCGACCGCCGGGGCGGCCTCGCCGTCCAGGGCGCGGGCCCGGGCCGCGATACCGGCGACGGTCTCGCCGTCGAACACGTCCTTCGGGCTGAGCCCGAGCCCCTGGCGGCGGACCCGGGAGACCAGCTGGAGGGAGACGATGCTGTCGCCGCCGACGTCGAAGAAGTTGTCGTCGGGGCCGATGTCGTCGCGGCCCAGGACGTCCCGGAACACGGCGAGCAGCAGTGCTTCCGCCTCGGTGGCCGGTTCGCGCCGGGCGGCGGAGACGGTGGCGGGGGCGGGCAGCGCCGAGGCGTCGAGCTTGCCGCTGGGGCTCAGCGGCAGCCGGTCCAGCGGCACGAGCGCGGTCGGCACCATGTGGTCGGGCAGCCGCTCGGCGAGGTACGCGCGCACCCCGGCGGTGTCCAGGTCGGCGTCGTCGGTCGGGATGACGTAGCCGACGAGCCGCCCCTCCCGCATCACGACGGCGCTGGCGCGGACGTCGGGGTGCCCGGTGAGCGCGGTCTCGATCTCGCCGAGCTCGACGCGGAAGCCGCGCACCTTGATCTGGTGGTCGGCGCGGCCGAGGAAGACCAGCTGCCCGTCGTGGCGCCAGCGCACCAGGTCGCCGGTGCGGTACATGCGGGTGCCGGGCGGGCCGTACGGGTCGGCGACGAACGCGCCGGAGGTCAGCCCTGGACGGCCGAGGTAGCCGCGGGCCACGCTCGGGCCGCCGAGGTAGAGCTCGCCGGTGACGCCGACGCCGACGGGCTGGAGTCCGCCGTCGAGCACATAGGCGCGGACGTTCGGGTCGGGGCGGCCGATGGGCAGCGGTCCCCCGTCGTCCGGGTCGTAGTGCCAGGTGGTGGAGTTGATGGTGACCTCGGTGGGCCCGTAGGCGTTGAAGAGCGCCCGGCGGCCCCGGCCCCAGCGGTGGGCGAGCTCCGGGTCGAGCCGTTCGGCGCCGACGACGAAGAACACGTCGGGGTCGACGGTGCGGTCGTCGGGCATCGCGGCGAGGAACGACGGCAGCAGGTTCACTCCGGTGACCCGGTGCTCCACGATGTAGTCGAGGAGTTCGTCGCCGGGTACGCGCACCTCCTCGGGCGCGATGACGGACGTACCGCCGGACAGCAGCGGCACCATGGTCTGCCAGAACGCCACGTCGAAGCTGGTCGACGCGAAGTGCAGATAGCGGTCGTGCTCGGTGACGCCGACGACCTCCTCCTGGAGGGCGATCAGGTCGGGCACGCCCCGGTGGGTGACGCCGACGCCCTTGGGGCGGCCGGTGGTTCCCGAGGTGTAGATGACGTACGCGAGTGCGTCGTCGGTGAGCCGGGCACGGGCCCCGGCCGGGTCGGTGTCCGGTACGGAGGCGAGGGTGGCCGGGTCGTCCAGGCGCAGGACGGGGATCTCGCGGTCGACGGGCAGCTCGGCACCGGTCGTCACGACGGCCGCGGGCAGGATGTCGTCGAACATGTACGCGAGCCGTTCGCGCGGGTAGGCCGCGTCCATCGGCACGTACACCGCGCCCGCCTTGGCGACGCCGAAGAGCGCGACGGTCATCTCGATGTCCCGGCCGATGAGGACCGCGACCGGGTCCTGCGGGCGGACGCCCTGGGCGATGAGCGCGTGCGCGAGGCGGTTGGCCTGCCGGTCGAGTTCCTCGTACGAGAGGCTGCGGTCACGGCAGACCAGCGCCTCCCCGGCGGGCTTGCGCCGGACCCAGCCGGCGAACTCGTCCAGCCAGTGGCCGCGTTCCTTGACGGCGACGATCTCGGTGCCCGTACGCAGCATGCGGGCGCGCTCATCGGCGTCGAGGGCGGGCAGCGCGACGGCGGCCCTGCCCGGGTCCTCGGTGATCTCGTGGAGCAGGTTGCGCAGCCAGCGGCCGTAGTCGCGCACGGTGTCCCGGTCGAACGCGCCGGGCTGGTAGCCGAGGCCGACGGTGATCTCGTCGCCCGGGATCACGATGACGGTGAGCGCGTAGTGCGTGGCGTCCGTGATGTCGACGCCGGTGAGGTCGAGCCCGGGGGCGAGCGGGGTGCGGGTGCGGCTGGAGAGCGGGAAGTTCTCCATGACGAGCATGGTGTCGAAGAGTTCGCCGATGCCCACGGCCCGCTGGATGCCGGGCAGTCCGACGTGGTGGTGCTCGACGAGGGCGACGCTCTCCGCGTGCACCTGGGCCATCAGGTCCGTCGCCGTGCGGTCCGGGGTGTACCGGACGCGTACCGGGACGGTGGTGCCGAGCTGGCCGATCATCGATTCGACGCCGTCGACCTCGGCGGGCCGGCCGGAGACCGGGCAGCCGAACACGACGTCGCGGCGGCCGGTGAGCCTGCCGAGGAGCAGGCCCCACGCCGTCTGGAGGACCGTGGTCAGGGTGATGCCCCGCTCCCGGGCGAAGGCGCGCAGCCGGTCGCTGAACTCGCGGCCCAGCTCGACGGTCTCCCGCCCCGGCCGTTCCACCGCGTTCCCGGTGCTCGCGGGGGCCAGCCGGGTCGCGTCGTCCACGCCCGCGAGGGCCTCGCGCCAGGCGGCGACGGACGCCTCCTGGTCCCGGCCCGCCAGCCAGTGGAAGTACTCCGACAGCGGCGGGGATACGGGTGCGGCGGGGCCGCCGCCGAGTTCCGCGTAGATCGCGAGGAGGGTGCGGCCGACGATGGGCATCGACCAGCCGTCGAGCAGGGCGTGGTGGTTGGTGATGACGAGCTTGTGCTCGGCGGGCCCCACCCGCGAGAGCAGGAAGCGGATGAGCGGCGGCCGCGCCGGGTCGAAGGGGCGCGCCAGCTCGGCGCGGGCCGCTTCGGCGAAGTCGTCGTCCTGCCGCCAGTCCAGGGCGACATCGGCCGGGATCACCTGCACCACGTCGTCCCCGACGGTGCCCAGGTGGACGCGGAGCGCGGGGTGGCGGCGCAGCAGCTCATGGGCGGCGCGGGCCATCCGGTCCGGGTCCAGCTCCCCGGACAGGGTGGTGACGGCCTGGACGACGTAGACGTCGGTGTCCGTGTCCTCGCGGACCAGGGTGTGGAAGGAGAGGCCGAGCTGGAGCGGGGTGGCGGGCAGCACGTCGCTGACCCGGCCGGTGCGCTCCAGGGCGTCGATCGCGCCCTGGTCGAGGGAGACCAGCGGAAGGTCGGAGGGGGTGAGCCCGCCCGTGGTGTGCAGGGCGTGCGCGGCCAGCGCGTCGAGCGCGGCGGCCCAGCAGTCCTGGAGGGCGGCCAGGGCGTCGGGGCCCAGGACCTCCCCGGCGGCGGTCCATTCGACGGCGAGCCGGGGTGCGTCGCCCTCGTGCACGAAGCAGTTGAGGGCCAGCACCTGTTCGAGGGCCTTGGCGTCGGGCTCGGTCACCGAGAACGCGTCGTGCTCGGGGAGCCGCCAGCCCTCGGCGGCCGGCGGGGCGAACCTGCCGAGGTAGTTGAGCAGCACGTCCGGGGGCGGTGTCGCGCCCAGCTCCGGGGCCGTCTCCGGGTCGAGGTGGCGCAGCACCCCGTAGCCGACGCCGTTGTCGGGGACGGCGCGGCGGGCCTCCTTGGCGGCGCGCAGCGTGGCGCGGACGTCGTCGAAGGCGGGCACGCGGACGGGGTACTCGCTGGTGAACCAGCCCACCGTGCGGGCCAGGTCGAGGTGTTCGCGGCCGTGGCCCTCCATGGTCACGGTGACGGAGTCGTCGCGCAGGCCCCAGCCGCGCAGGGCGAGGACGAGGGCGGCGAGCAGGACCTCGTCCACGCCGGCCCGGTAGGCGGCGGGCAGCGTGGTGAGCAGGGCCTCGGTGGCCTCGGGCGAGGCGGTGGTGACCGAGCGGTGCGCGGTGGCCACGGTGTCTCGCACGGGGTCCAGGGGGCGGGCTCCGAGCCGGGAAGCGGAGTTCGATGCCGTACGCCAGTGGGCGAGTTCACCGCGCCGGGCGCCGGTCCTGCCCTGTTCGGCGAGGACCTGGGCGTGGCGGCGCCAGGAGGTGGTGACGGGTTCGAGGGCGCCGCCGGAGCAGGCGGTGTGCAGGTCGGGCAGGAGGACGCGCCAGGAGACGCCGTCCATGGCGAGGTGGTGCACGACGAGGACGAGGCGGTCCGCCGTGCCGTCCGCCGCGCCGTCCCCCGTGCGGAGCAGGGCGGCGCGCACCAGATCGCCGGTGCGCGGGTCGAGCTGTCCGGCGAGCCGACGGGCCAGGGCGGTCACGTCCTCGCCGACGGCCTCCTCGACGGCGGCCCGGACCGCGCCCCGGGGCAGGATCTCCGGCTCGCCGGCCACCCGCAGCCGCAGCGCGTCGTGGTGGTCGAGGAGGGCCTGCACGCCCCGGGTCAGCCGGTCCGGGGTGAGCTCGTCCACGTACAGGGCGGTCCACTGGGCGTATCCGGCGACGGTGTCGATGTCCGGGTGCGGGTCGAGCAGGGCGCGCACGATGGGCGGGGCGGGCACCGGGCCGACCGGCTCGTCCGCCGGGCCGGCCGCCCCGTCGAGCAGCTCGGCGGAGGCGGCGAGCGCGGCGAAGGTGCGGCGGGCCAGCAGGTCCTTGGGGCGCAGGCCGAGGCCGAGGGCGCGCAGCCTGCTGCTGACGGTGATCGCGGTGATGCTGTCGCCGCCGAGGGCGAAGAAGTCGTCGTCCACGCCGACCCGTTCGACGTCGAGCGCGTCGGCGAGGACGGTGCACAGGAGCCGTTCGCGTTCGGTGCTCGGTTCCCGGCCGCCGCCGGGGAGGGCGGGCGCGGGCAGGGCGGCGCGGTCGAGCTTGCCGTTGGGCGTGACGGGCAGGGAGCCGAGGACCACGACGGCGGCGGGCACCATGTGTTCGGGCAGCCGCTCGGCGAGCCGGGCGCGTGCCTCGTCGCCGGTGACGGAGGCGGACACGATGTAGCCGACGAGCCGGGACGACAGGACCCGGGCGGCGGCCGCGGTGACCCCGGGCAGGGCGGCGAGGGCTTCTTCGACCTCGCCGGTCTCCACCCGGTGGCCGCGGATCTTGACCTGTCCGTCGCCCCGGCCGCCGTATTCCAGGCCCCGGCCGGGCACCCAGCGGGCGCGGTCGCCGGTGCGGTACATCCGGTCGCCGGGGGCGCCGAAGGGGTCGGCGACGAAGCGTTCGGAGGTGGCGCCGGGGCGGCCGAGGTAGCCGCGGGCCAGGTGGGGTCCGGCCAGGTACAGTTCGCCGGCCGTGCCGGGCGGGACGGGCTGGAGGGCGTTGTCCAGGACGTGGACCCGGGTGCCGGCGAGCGGGTGTCCGATGACCGGGTCGCCGCCGTCGATGCGGGCGG
Organism: Streptomyces sp. NPDC097595; assembly: GCF_044761525.1. Lineage (NCBI taxonomy): Bacteria > Bacillati > Actinomycetota > Actinomycetes > Kitasatosporales > Streptomycetaceae > Streptomyces > Streptomyces sp. NPDC097595. Next base: position 403,965 of record NZ_JBIWCN010000005.1, read on the forward strand.
TGGTGGCGTCCACGGTGGCCTCGGTCGGCCCGTACATGTTGCGTGCGGCGATCCCGGAGGCGGCGACGCGGCGCCACAGGGCGGACGGGGTCGCCTCGCCGCCGAGGAGCAGCAGCGCCGGGGGCAGGTCGAGCAGTCCGGCGTCGATGAGCGGGGCGGCCATCGAGGGCGTGGTGTCGATGACGTCGATGCCGTCGCGGGCGTACGCGGCGAGCAGGGCGTCCGCGTCGCGGGCCGTGTCGGCGTCGTACACGTGGAGTTCGTGCCCGCAGAGCAGCCAGATGAGGTGCTCGAAGGCGGAGTCGAAGGCGAAGGAGTAGGTGTGCGCGGCGCGCAGCCGGCGGCCGGTGGCCTGTTCGGCCTCCGCGACGACCGTGGACCGCTGGTGGTGCAGCAGCGCGGCGAGCCCGCCGGTGCGGCCGAGCACGCCCTTGGGGCGGCCGGTCGATCCGGAGGTGTGGATGACGTAGGCCAGGTGCTCGGGGTGGCGGGGCCGGGAGAGCTCGGCGGGGGCCAGCGGGGCGCCGGACAGGTCCGCGGCCTCGTCCAGGAGGGCCTTCCAGGGCAGTCCGTCGACGGTGCCGTCGGTGAGGACCAGGACCGGGCGGGTGTCCGCGATGAGTTCGCGCAGCCGCTCGGGCGGGTGCGCGGCGTCCAGCGGCAGGAAGGCGGCGCCCGCGTCCAGCACGGCGAGCAGGGCGACGACGGCGTCGGCCGAGCGCGGCAGGGCGAGCGCGACGACGTTCTCGGCGCCGACGCCCCGCGCGCGCAGGGCGCGGGCCACCCGGTGGACGCGGTCGGCGAGTTCGGCGGCGGTCAGCCGTTCGGCGCCGCAGACCAGTGCGGTGTTCCCGGGTCCGGCGGCGGCCATCGCGTCGAAGGCGGCCGGCACGTCGAGGGGGGTGCCTGGCAGGGCGGGCGGGCTCCACTCGGCGAGCTGGGCGCCGGTGTCGCCGGTGAGCGCGATCCGGGCGACGGGCAGGCCCTCGATGAGCCCGGTGAGCAGGGCGCGGAGCCCGGTCATCAGGCTGTCGACGGCCGCCTGGTCCTTGGCGCGGGCGTCCACCTCGAAGCCGAGCAGGAGGCCGCCGTCGCGGGTGGGCAGGACGCTGAGGCCCATGTCCTCGGGCGGTCCGCCCGCGACGTTGCGCATGACGCCGGCCGCCCCGGCGAAGTCGAGCGTCAGGTCGAACGCCTTGAGGTTGATGCCGCGTCCGTGCAGCAGCGCGCCGGCGCCGGGCACGCCGAGGTCGCGGGGCAGGTCCTCGCCCCGGTAGCGCTGGTGGTCGCGCATCTCGCGCATGGCGGTGGCGACGCGCCGGCTGAGCTCGCCGAGCCGGTCGTCGCCGCGCACGGTGACCCGCATCGGCAGCACGTTGACCGCCATGGCGGGGGTGCGCAGCGCGACGGAGCCGGTCCGGCACATGAGGGGCAACGCGAAGACGACGTCGGTGCGGCCGAGCATGCGGTGCAGGAAGGCGGCGTAGCAGGCGATCAGGGCCTCGCCCCAGGCGACGCCCTCCGCGTCCGCGAACGCGCGCAGGGCGGCGGTCTCGTCGGCGCCGAGTTCGGCGCGTGCGGTGAGCGTGCGGACGGGCGCGCCGTCCGTGTCGGGCCCGTCGTGGGCGTCGACGTCGGGCAGCGGCGTGAACCGCTCGACCCAGTAGGCGCGGTCCTCGGCGGCCCGGTCGCTCGCACGGTAGGCGGTGTCCTCGGCGACGAGCGCCGCGAAGGCACCGAACGTCGAGCGGGGAGGTTCGGTGCCCCGGACGAGGGCGGTGTAGCGGGCGGCGGTTCGGCGGGCGAGCTGGGCGGCGGTGTAGCCGTCGAAGACGAGGTGGTGGCCGAGCTGGGTGTACCAGACCTCGCGGTCGGAGAGCTTGATGACGGTACGGGAGTACAGCGGGCGGTCCGTCATGGACCGGCAGTCCTCGGCGAGCCGGGCGCGTTCGGCGTCGACCAGCGCCTGGGCCGCCGCGACCGGGTCGGCCTCGGCGCTGACGTCGACGAGCGGCGGCAGGGCGACGGCTTCGGCGCCGACCGCCTGACGGGGGCCCTCGGGCGTCTCGTACACCCTGAGCCGCAGGCTCTCGGCCTCCTCGGTGGTGGCCCGGACGGCCTGCGCGAGCGCGTCCGTGTCGACGGGTCCTTCGCCGGATATCTCGATCACGTCACCGACCACGTAGTACGGCGAGTCGGGTTCGATGCGCTGGGCGTTCCAGATGCCGAGTTGGGCGCCGGTCAGGGGAAGGAGGCCGTCCGGGGACACGCTCGCGGTGGTCAACTTACTCTCCTTGCAGTGTGGGTACGACCATCGGAGTGCCGGTCACGGGGTCCGGGACGACGACGCTGGGGAGGTCGAAGACGTCCTTGATCAGCGTGGCGTCCACGATCTCCGCGGGGTCGCCCTCGGCGACCACCTCGCCGGCCTTCATGGCCACCAGGTGGTCGGCGAACCGGCATGCCTGGTTGATGTCGTGCAGGACCGCGACGACGGTGCGGCCCTCGTTGCGCAGCTTGGCGAGCAGGCCGAGCAGTTGGTACTGGTGGGTGATGTCCAGGAACGAGGTGGGTTCGTCCAGCAGCATGTAGGGCGTCTCCTGGGCGAGCACCATCGCCATCCAGACGCGTTGCCGCTGCCCGCCGGAGAGCTCCTGCACGGGCCGGTCGGCCAGGTCCGCGACGCCGGCGGCGGCCATCGCCCCGTCGACGGCCGCCTGGTCGCCGTCCGACCACAGGGCCAGCAGGGACTGGTGCGGGAAGCGGCCCCGGGCCACCAGTTGGCGGACCTTGATGTCCTCCGGCGCGGTGGGGTCCTGGGGCAGGAAGCCGAGTTGCTTGGCCAGTGCCTTGGTGCCGTACGCGCCGACCTCGCGGCCGTCGAACTCCACGTGTCCGGAGTGCGGTTTGAGCAGCCGTACGAGCGCGCTCAACAGAGTCGACTTCCCGCAGGCGTTGGGGCCGACGATGGCGGTGAACGCGCCGTCGGGTATGTCGAGGGTGAGCCGTGTGGACACGACGCGGTCTCCGTAGCGCAGGGTGATCTCCCGCGCCGTCAGGCGTGCGGTCACGCGCGCCTCACCTCCTTGGTCAGCAGCCAGATCAGATAGCAACCGCCGATCGCGGTGCTCACGACGCCCACGGGCAGCGCCACCGGGGCCAGCAGCATCTGCGCCAGCAGGTCCGCGCCCTGGAGCAGGACCGCCCCGGTCAGCGCGGCCGGGAGCAGCGGGATGCCCGCCGCGCCCGCGAGCCTGCGGCCGATCTGCGGCGCGGCCAGCGCGATGAACGCGATGGGCCCGGCCACGGCGGTCACCGTGGCGGTGCAGCCGACGCCGACCAGGACCATCAGCAGCCGCAGCCGGTCGAGTCCGACTCCGGTCGTCACGGCGATCGGGTCGCCGAGCGCCGCCTGGTGCATGGCGTGCGCCCGGGTGGTCATGAGGGCCAGCAGGACGGCGATCACGGTGAACGGGATGCCGAGGTCCTCCCAGCCCACGCCGTTGAGCGAGCCCGCGCTCCAGCCGACGGCGGCGATCGCCACCTCCAGGTCGGCGCGGAGCACGATCCACGAGTTGATCGCGGTGACCATCGCGTTGATGGCGATACCGATGACGACGAGCCGGAGGCCGGAGAAGCCGGTTTCGAGCGACAGCAGGTAGATGGCGGCCGCGACGACGAGTCCGCCGACCACGGAGCTGACGGCGAGCTGCGCGGAGGTGCCCGACAGCACGGTGAGGGCGACCAGGGCGCCGGTGTAGGCGCCGGCGTCGAGACCGATGACGTCGGGGCTGCCCATGGGGTTGCGGGTGAGGTTCTGGAAGAGGGCGCCGGCGACGCCGAGCGCGGCGCCGAAGACCAGCCCGGCCAGTACGCGCGGCAGCCGCCAGTCCCGGATCACCACGGAGTGCTCGGAGCCGGTGAGGACGGCGAACACCTTGCCGGGCGGCGCCCATTGGGCCCCGTAGCACAGCCCGAGCAGGCCGAGCCCCAGCATCAGGGCGACCAGGACGGCGACGAGTATCGCCGTACGCCGTTCGAAGTGGAATTTCAGCACGTTCACAGGGACCCCGCCCCGTAGCGGCGGACCGCCCAGATCAGCATGGGGCCGCCGAGGAAGGCGGTCACGATGGCCACCGGCACCTCGCCGGTGGGCAGCAGGACCCGCGCGGCCATGTCGGCGGCGAGGAGCAGGATGGGGCCGAGGACCATGGTGTAGGCGATGAGCCAGGGCACCGATCCGGAGGCCGGTTTGCGCACCAGGTGCGGCACGATCAGCCCGACGAACAGGATGGGTCCTGCCACCGCCGTCGCCGCGCCGCTGAGCACGGTGATGAGGACGAGGGTGGTGACGCGGACCCGGCCCACGTTGGCGCCCAGGGTGTGCGCCACGTTCTCGCCGAGCGTCAGGGCGTTGAGCGCCTTGCTCAGCAGCAGCGCACCGGCCAGGGAGACCGCGATGGCGGTCAACGGCCAAGCCAGGGAGGCCTGTTCGCGCCCGGCGAGCGTCCCCACCGACCAGAACCGGTAGAGGTCGAAGGTGTCGGGGAGCATGAGGCGCAGCCCGAGGGCGACGCCGTTGAGCACCGCGGTCACCGCCACACCGGTGAGCACCAGGCGCAGCGGTGAGATGCGGCCGACCGCGGCGACCAGGAGCGCCGCGGCCACCGAACCGACGATGGCGAAGCCGAGTTCGCCGGCCTGGCCGCCGGCCAGGCCCGCCGCCGACCCGAGGGTGACGGCGAACCCGGCGCCCGCGGTGACCCCGAGGATGCCGGGCTCGGCCAGCGGGTTGCGGGCTAGCGTCTGGATGAGCGCGCCGGCCACGGCGAGCGCGGCGCCGACGGCGACGGCGAGCAGCGCACGCGGTGCCCGCACGTCCCGTACGACGACGTGGTCGTCGGTGCCCTGGTAGTCGAAGAGTGCGCGCACGACTTCGCCGGGTGCGACGTGGCGGGCCCCGACGCCCATGCTGAGTACGGCGAGAACGGCCAGCAGTACCAGTCCGCCGACGAGCAGGGCGGTCTGCGGAACGGCCCGCCGGTTCTTTCCAGCCGCCTCGGACGCGCGGCCCGCGACGGTCACGGCTTCAGCAGCGGAGCGAGCGACTTGTCGATCGCGTCCAGGGTCAACAGGGCCTCACCATAGGTGGCGGCTTCGGTGTAGCGGTACGGGAACGCCTTGCCGGCCTTGACGGCGGGCAGGTTCTTCCAGAGCTTGGAGTCCAGGACGTACTTGACCGAGGGCGGGACGCTGCCGTCGGCGTTGACCGAGTACGTCAGGACGTCGGCCTCGCGGAAGGCGGCGGGCAGTTCCTCGATGGAGGGGTATTCGCTGACGGCCGCGGACCCCGGACCGGCCTTCTTGACCTTGCCGTAGTAGGTGGCGCCCAGGTCCTCGGCGATGTTGGTGCCCCAGGAGCCGTTGAACTCGCGCTGGAAGGTGCCCTTGGCTGCGTCGCCGTAGGCGCCGACGTGGCCGAGCTTCAGCTTCGGCAGGACGTCCTTGTACTTGGCGGCCAACTCGGCGGCCTTGTCGTCGTACGCCTTCTTCTGGGCGTCGAACTGCTTCAGCGCGCCGGCCGCGTCGGACTGCTTGCGGGAGAGGTCGCGCCAGGCGGACGGCAGGCTCGGGCCGATCGCGACGACGGGGGCGATAGACTTCAGCCGCTTCATGTCGATGTCACCGAGCACGGGCGCGGGGACACCGATGACGATGAGGTCGGGCTCGGCCTCGGCGATGGCCTCGTAGTTGGTCTCGGTCGCCTGCTCGCCCGCGATCTTCTTGAGCTTCTTGTAGGTGGCGAGGTCGTCCTTGGTCATCATCGGCTCGCCGCGCTTCCACGACGAGATGCCGACCAGCGGTGCGTCGGCCTCGATCAGCGCGGGCACGGCATAGCCGGTGGCCACCACACGCTTCGGGTTCGCCGGGATCGTGATCTTGCCGTTGTCCGCGGTGAACACCCGGGTCTTGGTCTTCTCCGAGGCGGAGTCCGACCCGCCGTCCGAGGATGACCCGCATCCAGCCAGTACGAGGGCCAGCGCGACGGCGCCGACCAGGCCGGACGATCTGCGTATGGACATTCCGAAGCTCCTTGCTACTTAGGTAAGGCTCACCTTACTTGATGGCCTTTCGGGGGGACAACTCGCGGGTGGCCCGCCCCTGGTGCTGCGATGAATCAGTGGTCGTGACCGTGCTCGTGGTCGTGCTCGTGGTCCTCGTCGAAGTCCGCGACGCCCCGCTTCCAGTAGCCGGTGATGTCGTAGTCGGCCTTGTCCAGGCGCAGTTCGTCCCGGACCCAGCGGCGCAACGGCTTGATCTGCCCGGCCTCGCCGGCCACCCAGACGTACGCCCGCTCACCCTCGGGCACGGTGACGGACGTCGCGGCCCGGGTCAGCGCGTCACCGGAGCCGGCGGGCACGCCGTCGCGGTGCAGCCAGCGGACCTCGACGCCCTCCGGCGCGGAGAGCTCGATCTCCTCGGCGGCGTCCGCGACTTCGATGAACGCCCAGCCCCTGGCGGTCCTCGGCAGCTCTTCCAGCCATCGCGCCACGGCGGGCAGGGCGGTGAGGTCCCCGACGAGCAGATAGCGGTCGTAGCTGTGCGGGACGATCAGCCCGCCGGGCGGCCCTGCGATGTGGACGGTGTCGCCGGGCTGCGCCTTGCCGGCCCAGCCGGAGGCGAGTCCGCCCTCGTGCACGGCGATGTCGATGTCCAGCTCGCCGGTGAGGGAGTCGTAGCGGCGCACGGTGTATTCCCGCGAGGTGGGCAGCGGCCTCGGCCAGCGCAGCATCGCCCCGTTCCGCTCCGGGAGACGCAGGGTGCCGTCCGGTTCCCGGAAGATCAGCTTCACGTGCTCGTCGGGCGCGTGGGCCTCGAACCCCTCGGTGCCGGGTCCGCCGAGCGTCACCCGCACCAGGCCCGCGCCGACGGAGGCCGTGCGCACGACCTCGGCCTCCCGGATGCCGATCGGATAGCCGACCTTCTCGGCGTGCAGCCCGGCGCGCACCTCGGCGATCCGGTCCAGGTGGCGCTCGCGGTGGTCGGTGCGGCTCATGCGGCCTCACCCGCCAGCAGCGTCTGCCAGTGGCCGAGTTCGGGGAGCTCGAAGAGGTCGGGGAACTCCAGCGCGGTCGCCCCCGCCGCGCGCCAGCGCTCCACCAGGACCATGATCCGCATCGAGTCGAGACCGAGGTCGACCAGGTTCTCGTCGGGCGCGATCTCACCGGGCTCGCAGCCCAGCAGTTCGGCGATGTCGGCCCGGACACGGTCCGGCGACAAGGTCTGACTCATCGGAGTACTCCTCAGTGGGTGGGCGCCGACAACGGGTCGGAGCGAGAGTTGCGGTGCTTACGGGGCCGGCGCGGCGATGCGCGCGCGTGAAGGCCCGCCCGGGGCGGGTCCCGTCACGGGGCGCGCGAGGGCGCGGCTCGGCCCGCCGACGGGTACGGCGGCCCGCGGCGCAGGTTGATGGAATCGGCCACAGTCCCCCCTCAGGCCGAGGCAAGGCTAACCTAACATCGACATACGCGACACGAGCGCCCACCCCATCAACCAGGCTTCCGGAAAGCGCAGTTCGGACACCGGATCCATGACCCGACCCCCACCGCCCTCCTGCGCGAACACCTGAACTTAGGTTACCCTCACCTAACCTACCGTAGGTGCTGCTCCGGGTGAAGACCCGCCGCAGGCGTGCCAGCGCGCCGTACCGGCGCAGCTCCTCAGCGCATCCTCATCCCTGGCCCCGCCCGTGGGGCCATCGAGAACGGAGTCCCCGTGTCGACGGCATCCCGAGTCGCCACGCCCATACCCACGGCTCATCCGGCCACCGGGGCGGCCACCTCTCTGCTGGACGCCTACGCGCCCGGCGCCCGCTTCCTCGCCACCCCCAGGCGCACCCTGCTGGCCCGGGGCGCGGCACTCCAAGTGCCGCACGGCGCACAGCCGGTGGACCGGCGCGTGGCGGACACCCTGGCCCAGGCCGCCGACGCCGGGCAGCAAGCGCCGGTGGTGATGGGCGCGATCCCGTTCGACCACACGGAACCGGCCGCCCTGAGCGTGCCCACCGCGCTGCGCACCGGGCCGCCGCTCACCACCGACCCCCTCATCGCCCTGCCCTCGCCGGGGGCGGACTCCCCCGGCTGGGAGATCCGGCCGGTCCCGGAGCCGGAGGTCTACGCCAAGGGCGTGGCCGCGGCCGTGGAGCGGATGTGGCGCGGCGAGTTCAGCAAGGTCGTCCTCGCGCGCACCCTCGAACTCACCTCGCCCGCACCGCTGGACGTGCCCGCCATGCTCCAGCGCCTGGCCCGCCGCGACCCCTCCGGCTACACCTTCGCGCTCCCCACCGGACCCGGCCGCACCCTGATCGGCGCCAGCCCCGAACTCCTGGTCTCCCGCCGGGGCCGCCAGCTGGTCGCCAACCCGCTCGCCGGCTCCGCCCCGCGCAGCGACGACCTCGCCGAGGACGTCCGCCGGGCCGCCGCACTCCTGGAGTCCGCGAAGGACCTCCACGAGCACGCCGTCGTCGTGGACGCCGTGCACCAGGCGCTCGCCCCGTACTGCTCGGGGATGACCGTGCCGCCCCGGCCGACGCTGATCCGCACCGCGACCATGTGGCACCTGTCCACCACGGTCACCGGCACCCTCACCGACCCGGACACCTCCGCGCTCACCCTGGCCTGCGCCCTGCACCCCACGCCCGCGGTGTGCGGCACGCCGACGGCGACGGCCCGGCAGGTGCTCACCGAGACCGAGCCGTTCGACCGGGGCTACTTCACGGGGATGGTCGGCTGGGGCGACGCGAGCGGCGACGGGGAATGGGTCGTCACCATCCGCTGCGCCGAGGCGGAGGAGCGCACGCTGCGCCTCTACGCCGGCGCGGGCGTCGTCGCGGCGTCCGAGCCCGAGGCGGAGACCGCCGAGACCGCCGCGAAGTTCCGCACCTTCCTGAGCGCGGTGGGTGCCGAACTCTGAGCCGCCGGTTTCCGGGCCGCCCGTTTCCCGGCCGCCCGTTTCCCGGCCGCCGGTTTCCGAGCCGCCTGTTTACGCGGTCGGGGCGGCGGGCTCGCCCAGCCGGGCGGCCGCCGTCCGCCAGGCGGCGGTGACCGCCAGCCGGGCCTGGGCGGTGGCCCCAGGGCCGTCGCCGTCGAGTCGCAGCGGCGGCCCGACGTGGACGTGCAGCCGGGGGCGCCGCAGCGGGGCGGTGGCCAGGCCCGCGAGCTGCTTGGCGGCCGGGCCCGAGACGACGCGGCGGGCTCCGGCCTGGCCCACCGGGATCACCGGCGCGCCGGTGCGGTACGCGAGCCGGGCGAGCCCGCGGTGGAAGGCGCCGGGCGCCGCTTCGGCCGCGTCCGCGCGGTCCGGCAGCCCGCCCTCCGCGTAGATGAGGATGTGCCGGCCCTGTTCCAGCGCCTCCTGGGCGAGCACGACGGCCCGGCCGGCGCGGGGGTCGCCGCGGTGCACCGGGATATGGCCCTCGCGTGCGAGCGCGCGGCCGAGGACCGGGACGCGCCAGAGCCCGGCGGCCGCCATGACGACGGGCCGGGCGCCGAGGCGGCGGAGCGCCGCCAGGACGATCGCGGGGTCCGCGAGCGAGGTGTGGTTGGCGGCGATGATGCCGGCCGGGGGCAGCGCGGCGTCCGTGTCGGTGGTGAGCGTCAACCGCCCGAAGGCGGGCACCAGTTGACCGGCAAGACGGCTGAGCATGGGGATCTCCGGTTCGCTCGGGCGGAGTTCCATCGTTCCGCGCCGAACGCCCGTTTGGCTGAGCGGTGGTACTCATCCGCCGTGGGTACCCGGACGGCCCCGCCGCCCGCACCTCATCGCCGTACGACGTCCGCGAGCACCGTGGTCACCAGCTTGCCGACCGCCGCCGCGTCCGGCGGACCGGGATCGCGGTCCGCGAAGAGCAGATGCCCGCCCCCGACCAGGGAGAGGGTGAGCGAGTCGATGTCGGCACCGGCCGAGACCCGCCCCCGTGCGCGCTCCTGGGTGAGGTAGCCGGAGACGGCGGTCGCGATCTGGGCGAGGATCGCGATGCCGCCCCCGGGTGTCGCCTCCCTGAGGCGCGCGCGCAACTCGTCCCGGAAGGTGATGAGGGGGATGATCGCCACCGGCACCGGCCCGAAGAGGGCGGTCAGCGCGTCGGTGAGGTTGCCCGCCACGGTGCCGGTGCCGGCGCTCTCGCCCAGCGTCCGCGCCCGCGCTTCGAGGTCCGCCGCCCGGTCGAGCACGAGCTCGGCGAGGAAGGCGTCGAAGTCCGCGAAGTGCCGGTGCAGGACACCCTTGGCGCAGCCCGCCTCGTCAGTGACGGCCCTGCTGGTCAGGCCGCCCGCGCCGTCCCGCAGCAGGACGCGCTCGGCGGCGTCGAACAGCTGCTGCCGGGCGTCGCGAAGGTGCACTCCGGTCGGCACGTACCCACTCCTCATGTCGTCCGCGTCCTGCCACACCTTGGCTTGTGGGCGCTTGCCCACTAAAGTGAACGCATGCCCACTCTACCGCGAGAGCAGCCCGGACCTCAGCAGCCGCATCACGCCCGGCGGACCGCCGAGTCCTTCGGCACGGACGCACGGCGATACGACGAGGCCCGCCCCGCCTACCCCGACGAGCTGGTGGCCCGCGTGGTCGCCGGGAGCCCCGGGCCGGATGTGCTCGACGTCGGCTGCGGGACCGGGATCGCGGCCCGTCAGTTCCGGGCGGCCGGCTGCGCGGTGCTCGGTGTCGAACCGGATGCCCGGATGGCGGACCTGGCACGCGCGCACGGCGTCGGGGTCGAGGTGGCGACCTTCGAGGCGTGGGACCCGGCGGGCCGGATGTTCGACGCGGTGACCGCCGCCCAGTCGTGGCACTGGGTGGATCCGGCGGTGGGCGCCGGGAAGGCGGCCCGGGTGCTGCGGCCGGGCGGGCGCCTTGCGGTCTTCGGCCATGTCTTCGAGCCGCCCGCCGAGGTGGCGGAGCCGTTCGCGGCGGCCTTCCGCCGGGTGGCCCCGGACTCGCCGTTCAGCGGCCGGCCGGCCCGGCGCCCGCTGGAGGCGTACCGGGCGGGGTACGCGAAGACCGCCGAACAGATCCGCGCGACCGGGCAGTTCCACGAACCGGAGCAGTGGCGGTTCGACTGGGAGCGCCCGTACACCCGGGACCAGTGGCTGGACCTGCTGCCGACCACCGGGGGCCTCACCCGACTCCGCCCGGACCAGCTGACGGAGATCCTTACGGCGGTGGGCGAGGCCATCGACGCGCTGGGCGGCGGCTTCACCATGCGGTACGTGACCCTGGCGACGACCGCCGCGCGCAGTTAGCCCAGAAGGTCCGGGGCGCGCAGCATCTCGTCCGGGATGCCCCAGGCGTCCACGAGGTCCACCGCGAGCGGCCGGACCTTGCGGCAGAGGTCGTTCACCTCGCGGCTGATCGCCTTGGAGCGCTGGACGGTGAGCCGGCCGTGCTCCATGAACCAGGCCCGGTCCGCCTCGATGGTGGAGAGGGCGAAGAGGTCGCACAGCAGGCGCAGCGCCTCCTTGTCGCCGCCCTCGGGCAGGGCGTGCACCTGGTCCGTGAACGCCTCCAGGACGAGCCGTTCGACGTGCGCGCGGGCGACGGCGATGACGTGGTCCTGGACCCGGGAGAAGACGGCGCCCGGGTCCTCGTGCGCGTCCATTCCGCGCTTGAGCCTGCGGGCCACCCCGGCGAGCATGTGCTCCTCGCGGAAGCGGACCATGGCGAGCTGGTACTCCGGGTCGAGCAGCCCGGCCTCGCGGTCCCACTCGTCGCCGCCCGGCAGCAGGTCCCGTACCCGTTCGAGGAGCTTGTGGGCGGAGGTCTTCTCCAGGACCGTCTCGACGGCGAGCCCGGCGACATGGCGGACGGTGCCGAGCTGGTCCAGGTCCTCGAACTCACTCGCGTAATGGGTGAGCAGGCCCTTGGCGACGAGCTGGAGCAGGACGTGGTTGTCGCCCTCGAACGTGGTGAAGATGTCGCTGTCGGCCTTGAGCGCCGCGAACCGGTTGACGCTGAGGTAGCCGGCGCCGCCGCACGCCTCGCGGCACTCCTGGACGACCCGGGTGGCGTGCCAGGTGGCGAGCGCCTTGGTGCCGGCGGCCCGGGACTCCAGGAGGCGCCGGGCCTGCGGGTCGTCCCCGGCGCCCGAGAAGACGTCGTGCAGCTGGGTGCGTACGGCGTCCTGCGCGAAGTGCAGCGCGTACGTACGGGCGAGGAGCGGCAGCAGGCGGCGCTGGTGCAGTCCGTAGTCGAGGAGCAGCTGCTCCTCCGTGTCCGGGGCTGCCGCGAACTGCCGCCGCCGCACGGCGTACTTGGTGGCGACGGCGAGGGCGACCTTGGCCGCGCCGACCCCGGCTCCGGCGACGCTGACCCGGCCTTGCACGAGGGTGCCGAGCATCGTGAAGAACCGCCGCCCGGGGTTCTCGATCGGGCTCTCGTAGACGCCCTCGGCGGTGACGTCGGCGAACCGGTTGAGCAGCGCCTCGCGTGGCACGCGCACCCCGTCGAAACGGATGCGGCCGTTGTCGACGCCGTTGAGGCCCATCTTGCGCCCGTCGTCCTCGATCCGGACGCCGGGCACCACCTCGCCGTCCCGCCGGACCCGTACGACGAAGGCGTGCACGCCCTCGGCCCTTCCGCCGACCTCCAGCTGGGCGAAGACGACCGCGAGCTCCGCGTGGCGGGCGGCGTTGCCGATGTAGTCCTTGCACGCCCCGTCGTCCGGGGTGGTCAGGACGAACTCCTCGGCGCCGGGGTCGTACCGCGCGACCGTCCCGAGCGACTGGACATCGGAGCCGTGCCCGGTCTCGGTCATCGCGAAGCAGCCCATCAGGCGCCCGGTGATCAGGTCCGGCAGATACGCCTCATGGTGGCGCCCGGTGCCCAGCTGGAGGATCGCCCCGCCGAAGAGGCCGAACTGCACCCCCACCTTGACCAGCACGGACAGGTCCCCGAAGGCGAGCGTCTCGAACGCGGCGATGGACGCCCCGACGTCCCCGCCTCCGCCGTACTCCTTCGGAAACCCCATGCCGGTCTGCCCGGTCGCGGCCATCTCGACCACGATCTCCCGCACCCGCTCGCGATACGCGTCGATCCCGAGTTCCTCCGCCTCCTCCAGCACGGAGGCGTACGCGACGAGATTGCTCCGGACGAGATCGCGGATTCCGGCGTACTCCCCGTCGAGCACCCGGGTCAGCCCCGGCACGTCGACCTCGGGCTGTACGTATCCGGCAGCGGGTGTGTTCTCAGTGGCCATGCACTCTCGCTACCCCGCCCCGGGACGATCAAGCGACCACCGCGGTCGTCTCCTCCGGCGACGCGAGAACGCCGCCGGGCCGGAGGCGGCGCGAGGCCGTTCCGGCCCGGCGGCGTTCGCCGGGCTGTGCCGTTGGGTCAGTGGCCGACCATCGCGGTCGGGTCCGCCGCCTTGACCTTCCTGCGGGGCAGCAGCAGGGCGGGGACGAGGCAGACCGCGATGAGGACGGCCGCCACCAGGAACACCGAGGCGAACGCGTCGCCCATCTGGTCCTTGATGCCGTCCGGGGTCCTCGCGGTGATGTCCTTGAGGCCGTTGGTGAGGAGCACCGAGAACAGGGCGGTGCCGATGGAGGCGGCGACCTGCTGGACGATGTTCATCAGGGTCGAGCCACGGGCGACCGTGTGCTCCCTCAGGGTGGCCAGCGCCGAGGCCATGATCGGCATCATCGAGGCGCCCATGCCGAGGCCCATGATGAACAGCGCGGTGATGATGTACGCGTAGGACGTGTCGGCGGCGAGCTGCGTGAACATGCCCATGCCGACGGTGATGACCACGATGCCGGTGATGACGATCTTGCCGGGGCCGATGCGGTCGGCGAGCATGCCGGCGATCGGCATGGTGATCATCGCGCCGATGCCCTGCGGGGCGAGCAGCACGCCCGAGTCGAGCGCCGACTCCCCGCGCACCTGCTGGAAGTAGAGCGGGAACAGCAGGCTGGCGCCGAAGAACGCCATCGCGAACAGCGACATGGCGATCACGGCGACGCTCAGGTCACGGTTCTGGAAGAGCCGCAGATCGATCAGCGGGTGGATGTTGGCGGGCCGCAGCGCCCAGGGCACGAACGCGGCGACGAGCACCAGACCGATGAGCGCGGGTACGAGGACCTTGGCGGCCCAGACGGTGCCGGTCTCCGGGATGGAGGAGACGCCGTACAGGAAGGCCGCGAGGCCGGGCGAGAGCAGCAGCACACCCACCCAGTCGAAGGTCTCGGACGGCTCCACGTTGTCCTTGGGCAGCACGAGCGCCGCGTACACGAGCGCTATCGCGCCGATCGGCAGGTTGATCAGGAAGATCCAGTGCCAGGAGGCGATGTCGATCAGCCAACCGCCCAGAATGGGGCCGAAGATGGGGCCGAGGAGCATCGGAATGCCGAGCACGGCCATCACCCGGCCGACCCGCTCGGGGCCGGCCGCACGCGTCAGGATCGTCATACCGAGCGGCATCAGCATGCCGCCGCCCAGGCCCTGGATCACCCGGAAGGCGACCAGCATCTCCAGCGAGTTGGCCGCGGCGCACAGCGCCGACCCGGCCGCGAACAACGCGACCGCTAGCAGATAGAGACGTTTCGTCCCGAACCTGTCGGCGGCCCAGCCGGTGAGCGGGATGACGCTCGCCAGTGCCAGCGTGTAGCCGGTCATCGTCCAGGCGACCTGGGCCGAGGTCGCCTCGAACTCCTTCTGGAACGTCTGCAGTCCGACCGAGACCACGGTGATGTCGAGGATCGACATGATCCCGCCGAGCACGACCACTCCGGCCACGAGGAGGACCTTGCTGTCCAGCTTGTCGCTGGAGGCGCCACCACCTCCCCCCGGAGGGCTCGACTCATTCTTCTGCAACGTGGTCATGACTCACCTTTCGGAGAAGCTGCGGGGCCACCCGGGGCCCGCTCGATCTGTCCACCCCCCGCGACCTCCGGCTGGTGGCAACGGTGCGCTCCGGCGGGCGTGGATACGGAATCCGCCCTTCCGTCGGGCGGTCGGAGCTCCACCGGTGCACGGTCCACGACGGACGACTCACCGGGCGGGATTCATGCGATCCGTTGTGGAACATGAATGTACCAGCGCCGGTAGGCCAGTATCTTTTGGATTGATGACAAGAAACGTGCACCTTCGCGATCGCGTCGCGGTCGCGATCCTCGACGCCGCGGCGATGCTGCTCGCCCGACGGGGCGAGAGCGTCAGCATGGCGGACGTCGCGGCGGCCGCCGGCGTGGGCCGCACCACTCTGTACCGCCACTTCCCCAGCCGCGAGACCCTGCTGGACGCCCTGTCCCAGGAAGCGTGCGCCGAGCTGATCGGCAAGCTGGCGGACGCCGGCCTGGACCGCGTCACGGTGCCCGAGGGCGTGGCGCGGGTGAGCCGGATCGCGATGAGCCAGGCCGCCAAGTACCAGGCCCTGATGTGCATCCACGGCAAGCCCGCCATGCCCGACGAGACCGCCCGCCGGCTCATGGAGCCCCTCACCGCCCTGTTCGTACGCGGCTCCGCCGACGGCACCTGGCGCACGGACCTCGGCCCCGACACGCTCCTCGACCTCTACAGCGCGCTCCTCCAGGGCGCGCTGGGCCAGGCACTGCACGCCAAGCTGGGCGTGGAGCCCGCTGCCGCCGCCGTCACCTCGGTCTTCATGCACGGCGCGGGAACGCGGCGGCCGGCGAACGAGGGCCTGGTGAACAGCCCGTCCCCGGCGGGCTTCTGAGGCGCGTCAGCCGACGGCCGCGCTCCACCCCTTCTCCGTGGCGACGTACAACGCGCCCTGATGCAGGTCCAGGCTGCTGGGGCCGGTGGCCCTCCCGGTACGGGCGAGCGCGCCGGGCCCCTGGAACGCGGCGACGGCGAGGCGGAAGGCGTGGGGCTCGGCGCAGCTGACGGTGCGCGGTCGCCACGGCTCACCGGGCCCGGCCGGGAGGGCCAGTTGGAGCTGGGCCTCGGCGGGATGCTCGGTGCGGTAGCCGGCGCGGGCGGCCGTCCAGGCGGCCATGACGAGGGCGGCGCGGCGTGGCGGCTCCGTGGTCCGAGGCGATGCGGTGAGCGGGGAGGGCGCTCGTACGGGGTCCTCGCCGGCCTCGGCGTACGGGAACACGGTCGGCCTTGCCGGGGTACCGCACTGTGCGGATCTCCCACATGACGTGCCGCAGCAGCACGGCGTCGGCGCGCCGGCCGGCGGCGGAGCGGTGCCAGGAACGGTCGTCGCACCAGTACTCGGCGGCTTCCGCGCGGAGCCGGCCATTCGCCCCCACGGATACGGCGATCCCGTCGGACCGGGGGTCCAGGACCGCGCCCCGCGTGTCCGACAGGTCGAAGGCCGCCTCGGTGACGCGGTCCAGGGCGACGTTCAGCAGCGCGGGGTCCGCGGCTTCGCTCTCCTCGACGGCGAACTTCCGGGGCACGGCCAGCTGGAGCTGGGCGGTCAGCTCCCGGCCGGCGCGCTCCACCCGTAGATGGCTCACCTCGGCCGCCGACAGGTCGTAGTCGGGGAGCAGTTCCGCCACACGCCTCCCGGTCACCGCCTGGGGCAGGGGCGCCATGACGTGTCCGCGATAGTCCCGGCCCGGGACGTACGGCCCGGCCGAGGGGAGCAGCGGGCCGATGTCGTACCCGGCGACGGCGGCCTGCTCCCTCATCCATCTGCGGCGGCGCTCGCTGATCCCGGCCATCCACTCCAGGGCGGCCAGCGCCCGCCGTTCCCGCTTGTGCGCATGGGCCGAGTGCGCGGCCCGGAAGAGCGGGAACAGGTTGTTGTCCCACACGTCGGAGGCCGCCCGGATCGCTTCCCGGTCGTACCGGCGGGCATCCGCCGCGGCCTCGGCGATCCGGACCACCGAGCGGTCCAGGAGCGCCGCCAACACGGCCATGGCCGGGCCGTCGTTCACGCCTTCGAGGGAAACGCCGGACGGCGGCGGGGCGGCGGGGGGTGTCATGACCGCGATCGTCGCACAGCCCCGACCGCGCCAACCGGCCGCGTACCCGGCAATTCCATGGTGCCCCCGCGCACACCCCCGCCGAGAACTGTGGTGTCCCGCCACATACGCCCCTGACCTGCCCCTTCCTACGGTGTGGCGACACGTCCCCCGTCCCCCGACCGCCCGGAAGTGGTACCCATGGCCGACGCAGCATCCGCTCCCCCGCCTCCCTTGCACCTCCGGCGCATCGTCGCCGCCAGCCTCATCGGCACGACCATCGAGTGGTACGACTTCTTTCTGTACGGGTCGGCGGCCGCGCTGGTCTTCAACAAGCTGTTCTTCCCGGACTCCGAACCGCTCGTCGGGACGCTGCTGTCCTTCCTGACGTACGCGGTCGGCTTCGCCGCACGGCCCATCGGGGCGCTGGTGTTCGGCCACTACGGCGACCGGCTCGGGCGCAAGAAGCTGCTGGTGCTGAGCCTGCTGATGATGGGCGGGGCGACCTTCGCGATCGGGCTGCTGCCGACGCACGCCACCGTCGGGGTGGCCGCGCCCGTGCTGCTCACCCTGCTCCGGCTGGTGCAGGGATTCGCACTCGGCGGCGAGTGGGGCGGGGCCGTGCTGCTGGTGTCGGAGCACGGGGACGCCGAGCGGCGCGGGTTCTGGGCGTCGTGGCCGCAGACCGGTGCGCCGGCCGGGCAGCTGCTGGCCACCGGGGTGCTCTCCGCGCTCACCGCGCTGATGTCGGACGCGGCGTTCGAGTCCTGGGGCTGGCGCATCCCGTTCCTGCTGTCCGGGGTGCTCGTGATCCTCGGTCTGTGGATTCGTCTCTCTGTCGATGAATCGCCTCTGTTCAAGGAGGCCCTGGCCCGCGCCGACGAGCGGAAGGCCGCTTCGGGGGCCGCCGAGAAGATGCCCGTCGTGGCCGTGCTGCGGCACCACTGGCGCGATGTGCTGGTCGCCATGGGGGCGCGGATGGCGGAGAACATCAGCTACTACGTGATCACCGCGTTCATCCTCGTCTACGCGACGACCGCGGCGGACCTGAGCAAGCAGACGGCGCTCAACGCCGTGCTCATCGCGTCGGCCTTCCACTTCGCGGTGATCCCGCTGTGGGGCGCGCTCTCCGACCGGGTGGGCCGCAAGCCCGTCTATCTGGTGGGCGCGGTCGGCGTGGGCCTGTGGATGTTCCCGTTCTTCGCGCTGATCGACACCCGCGGCTTCGGGAACCTGCTGCTGGCCGTCACGGTCGGACTGTTCTTCCACGGGGCGATGTACGCGCCGCAGGCGGCGTTCTTCTCGGAGCTGTTCGCGACCCGGATGCGCTACTCGGGCGCGTCGATCGGCGCGCAGTTCTCGTCCGTCGCGGCGGGCGCGCCCGCCCCGCTCATCGCCACGGCCCTGCTCGCCGACTACGACAGCTCGACGCCCATCGCCCTGTACGTGATAGCCGCCGCGCTCCTCACGGTGCTGGCCCTGGTCTGCGCGAAGGAGACCCGCCATCGGGATCTCGCCGAGGTCGGTCCGGGGTCCGGTCCGGGGGCGGAGGCCGAGGCGCCCAAGGACGCGGCGCACACCGCCTGACCCGGGTCCGGGAAGCACGAGAGCCGGGCGGACCGCCCGGCTCTCGTGTGGTGCCTACTCCGGCGAGGTGGCCTCGAACCAGGTGGGCCCGTCGGTCAGCGCCTGCTTGATCCGCAGCAGCGCGAACTCGGCCAGCTCGGGCAGCGCGTCCACGGAGAACCAGCCCACCTCCAGCGACTCGTCGTCGTTGACCCGGGGCGTACCGCCGGTGGCGCGGCAGCGGAAGGTGATGTCGAGGAACTGGCAGCGGTCGCCGTTGTCGTACTGGATGGGCGGCAGCGCCTGGGTGAGGACGACCCGCTCCGCGACACAGCGCACGGCGGTCTCCTCGTACACCTCGCGCTCCGCCGTCGTCGCGGGCTGTTCGCCCGGCTCGGAGATGCCGCCGATCACGGACCACTCGCCGGTGTCGGCGCGCCGGCCGAGGAGCACTCTTCCCTCGTCGTCGAAGACGACGGCGGTGACGCCGGGCAGCAGGAGCAGCTGCTGCCCGGCGGTGGCACGGATCTCGCGGATGAAGTCAGGAATGGCCATGTGTCGACCCTACGTGGCGTGCCACCCGGTCAGCGGACCCGCCTTGCGCGCACCGCGACGGCGCCCGCCCAGCCGAGCGCGCCGAGCGCGAGCAGGATCAGGATGCCCTCGGGCAGCGGCCCCATCCGGGTCGCGGGGGTCAGCGAGGAACGCAGCGGCACCTCGTCCACCAGGGCGTCCGGGGTGAACATCTTGGTCTTCTCGGCCACCGTGCCGTCCGGGCGGATGATCGCGCTGACGCCGCTGGTGACGGGGACGACGACGGACCGGCTGTGCTCGACGGCGCGCACCCGGGACATCGCGAGCTGCTGGTAGGTCATCTCGCTGCGGCCGAAGGTGGCGTTGTTGCTGGGGACGGCGATCAGCTGGGCGCCGTGCTCGACCGTGTCGCGTACGGCGTCGTCGAACGCGGCCTCGTAGCAGGTGACGAGCCCGGTGTAGGTGCCCGCGAGGTCGAAGACGCCGACCTTCTTTCCGGGGCCGAAGTCGCGCTGCACCCGGTCGACGTCCGAGCTGAAGATGCGGACGAAGGAGCGCATCGGCATGTACTCGCCGAACGGCTGGATGTGCCGCTTGTCGTACGTGGCGACGGGGCCCTTGTCCGGCTGCCACTGGATGAGGGTGTTGCGCAGGGGGCCCGAATCGGGCTCGACCACCGCGCCGACGACGGTCGGCGCCCCGATCGCCTTCACGGCGTCGTCGATGACGATCCGCGCGTCCGGGTTGCGGTACGGGTCGAGGTCGGAGGAGTTCTCCGGCCACAGGACGAAGTCCGGCTGCGGGACCTTGCCGGCCTTCACGTCCCGGGCCAGCTGCTCCGTACGCTTGGCGTGGTTGTCCAGGACCGCGCGGCGCTGGGAGTTGAAGTCGAGGCCGAGGCGGGGCACGTTGCCCTGGATCGCGGCGACGGTCGCGGTGCCGTCCTCGGCGGAGTCGTCCACGAGCGGCAGCGACGCGAAGGCCGCCGCCACGGGGACGAGGACGGCCGCCGCGGCCACGGCGGCGGCCCCGCGGCGGAACTCACCGGCGGACCGGTGGCGGGCGAAGCGGCGCACCGCCTCGAAGAGGCCGAAGCCGCAGAGCACCACGGCGAAGGAGAGCAGCGGGGTGCCGCCGAGCGCGGCGAGCGGCAGGAAGACGCTGTCCGCCTGGCCGAAGGCGATCTTGCCCCAGGGGAAGCCGCCGAACGGCACCCGGGCGCGGACCGCCTCGTCCAGCGTCCAGACCGCGGCCGCCCACAGCGGTGCGCCGGGGAGCCGGGAGACGGCGGAGATGCCGATGCAGCCGACCGCGACGAACAGCGCCTCGGCGGCGGCGAGGGCCAGCCACGGCACCGGGCCGACCTCCTCGCCGGTCCAGTGCAGCAGGGGCAGCATGAAGCCGAGCCCCGCGAGCAGCCCGAGCCCGAACGCGGCCCGGGCCCGGCGCTCGGACAACACCCAGCCGAGCAGGGCGAAACCGGGCAGAACCAGCCACCACAGGGGCCGGGGCGGGAAGCTGAGGTACAGCATCACACCGGAGAGGACGGCGGCCCCCGGCCGCACGAGACGCTTCGGCAGCCCGCCGGTCCGGGGGGCGGGGGCAGGGCTCTGCGATTCGCCGACCTGGGCGATGGTGGTGCTCACCCGGCGGAGTCTACGGTGACCGCCGGGCCGCACGGGAGCCCCGTCCCGATGGCGGAATCCCGACCACCGCATCATTTCTCCGCATCTTCCCCTCATATGACCGATGCGGCCGTTAACCTGTGCGCCAGTCCCCCGCCGACGGGCCGGTTCCGGCCCTCGCGTACGGGACGGTCACAGGCCGGGGGACGGACGTGATGGCTGAATCAGTGGGGCGGGGGCCCGAGCGGGGGAATGCTTCCGATGCCGCCGGTGCGCTGATCCTCGCCGCCTGCGCGGTCTGGTCGCTGATCAGCGCGGCGGGACGGGAGACCCGGCCCGAAGGGGTGCTGCTCGCCCTGCTCGCCGTCGCGGCGGGCTTCGCCTGCGGGCGCATCTGCGGCACGCTGCTGCCGGTGGCGACGGCCACCTGCGCCGCGCTGGCCGCCCTGTCGCTCGCCCTGCTCTGGCGGCACGGCATGCCGGGCGCCACGGCCACCGCGGAGCACGCCCCGGGACAGACCGGTGGAGCCGCCGCTCTGCTGGTCCTCGCCGTCGGGGCGGCGTGCTGCGCGGCGGAGGGGGCCGGGAGGCGGGGGGCGCGTACGGCCCTGCGGCTGCTGGCGCTGGGCACCGCCGGCGCCTCGTTCGCACTGGACTCGACGGCCGGGTTCGCGGCGGCGCTCGGGGTCCTGGTCTGCTCGCTGGCCGCTGCCCGGACGCGGCGCCGGCTACTGGCGCTCGGCGGCCTCGCGCTGGTGGCCGGGCTGGTCGTCGGCACCTCGTGGGCCCTGGCCGAGGAGGTGCTGCCCGAGGGACTCACGGTCTCGCTGGAGGGCCAGCTCACCCGGAACCGGGTCGAGCTGTGGCAGGACGCCGCCCGGCTGGCCGGGGAGCACCCGGTGCTCGGGATCGGTCCCGGCCGGTTCGACGAGCTGAGTCCGACCGCGCAGCAGAGCCTCGGTTCGGACGGTAAACCGCACTCGGCGCCGTGGCAGCAGGCCGCCGAGCAGGGGGTCGTGGGGGTGGTGCTGCTGGGCGCCGCGTTCGGCTGGCTGCTGTACGCGCTGTGGCGCTCGCCCCGGCCCACGGCGGTGGTCCTGGCGGCGGGGGCCACGCTCACGGCGCTGGCCGTGCTGGCGAGCGTGGGCAACGCGCTGAGCTTCACCCCGGTGACGGCGGGGGCGGGGCTGCTGGCCGGGCTCGCGTCGGCCAGGCGGCCGATCGGCGCGGACGGGCCCGGCGGGCCGGACGGGGCGGAGGGCGGGGCGGAAGCCCGGGCGGAGGACGGAGAGACGGAC
Organism: Streptomyces sp. NPDC097595; assembly: GCF_044761525.1. Classification (NCBI taxonomy): domain Bacteria; kingdom Bacillati; phylum Actinomycetota; class Actinomycetes; order Kitasatosporales; family Streptomycetaceae; genus Streptomyces; species Streptomyces sp. NPDC097595. The sequence goes on from NZ_JBIWCN010000005.1 coordinate 425,919, forward strand.
GGGGTCAGGCCCCGGCCGGGAAGCCCGAGGACGGCAGGTGCAGCCGGGCCCGGATGAACCGCACGCCCGCCTCGGCGTCGTCCACCGTGATGGTGAAGGTGCGGCCGTCGCCGAGGCGCAGCACCAGCCCCTCGCCCCGGCGCACGACCACGGCCGTGCCCTTCTCGGGGCGCCAGCGGTAGCCCCAGCCGCCCCACTGGCGGGGGTTCACGTGGGGCGCGAAGTCGGCGGCCACCACGTGGGTGAGCAGGATGCGGCGGCGCGGGAGGCCCATGTGGCCGCAGCGCACCTCCAGGGCGTCGCCGTCGACGCGGACGGCGACGTTCACGAAGGCGAGGGTGCCGAACAGCATGAGCAGGCCGGCGGCCACGCAGCCGATCACCGACATCAGCAGCGGGGCGATGCCGGAGGTCCAGTTGGAGCTGACGGCGAGCTGGATTCCCAGGGCCAGGCAGGCGGCGCCCAGGGCCGCGAGGACCCACTGGGTGCGGTTGGTGGCCCGGCCGACCCAGACCTGCGAGTGGGTGCCGGTTCCGGTGCGCTTCGGTTCTCCGGGGTGCTCCCTCATGCCGAACAGCGTACTGAAGAACGCGCGTCCGGGGAGGGCTCCGACGGCTCCGGCCGACCGGTCGGGAGGTCAGCGGACGGAGCCGACGGCGGCCAGTCCGCGCCCTTCCGGGTAGGTCAGAGCGGCCTGCGGCAGCTCCGAGACGCGTCCGCTGAGGATGACCGCGATGGAGGAGGAGGGTTCGGCCGACGGAGCGGGTCCGGCGCCGATCCGGCGCAGTGCCTGGGCGGCGACGGCCTCGGCGGACCCGTGCAGGGTCACCGGTCGCCGGCCGGGGCCGCCGACGGCCTCGCGGATGCGCTCGGCGACGAGCTCGTAGTGGGTGCAGCCGAGGACCACGGCGCGGACGTCGGGCGGGGTGAGCGCGGCGGCGGCGGCGATCGCCTTCCCGATGGCGTCCTCGTCCGCGTACTGCACGGCGTCGGCGAGCCCGGGGCACGGCACCTCGGTGACGGCGGCGGACCCGGCGAACTCGCGGATCAGCCCGCGCTGGTACGGGCTGCCGGTGGTGGCCGGGGTCGCCCAGATCGCGACGGAGCCGCCGGCCGCGGCGGCGGGCTTGATCGCGGGGACGGTGCCGATGACCGGCAGGCCCGGTTCGAGCTCGGCCCGCAGCAGCTCCAGCGCGTGCACGGAGGCGGTGTTGCAGGCGACGATCAGCGCGTCGGGCCGGTGCGCGGCGGCGGCGCGGGCCACCGCGAGCGCGTGGGCCTGCACGCCCTCGGGGGCGCGGCCCCAGGGCATGTTGTCCGGGTCGGACGAGAGCACCAGATCGGCGTCCGGCCTCAGCCGGCGCACTGCGGCGGCGGCGGCGAGCAGTCCGATTCCGGAGTCCATGAGCGCGATCTTCACCCGGTCACCATAGTCGACCGCCCTTGCGGTCCCCGCTCAGTGGTGCAGACTTCCGCCAATGAGCGCCGTTGCCTGGATCGCCGTGGGTTCGCTTGTCGCATGGGTGTGGCTGCTGCTGGGTCAGGGGTTCTTCTGGCGCACCGACCAGCGGCTGCCGAGCCGGGCGGCCCCGGAGCGCTGGCCCTCGGTGGCTGTGGTCGTGCCGGCGCGCGACGAGGCCGCGATGCTGCCGGTGAGCCTGCCGTCGCTGCTGGCGCAGGACTATCCGGGGACCGCCGAGGTCTTCCTCGTGGACGACTGCAGCAAGGACGGCACGGGGGACGTCGCCCGCGCCCTGTCCGTGCGGTACGGCGGCCTGCCGGTGACCGTGGTGTCGCCGGGCGAGCCCGAGCCGGGCTGGACGGGCAAGCTCTGGGCCGTGCGCCACGGGATCGCGCTGGCCCGGGCCCGGGAGCCGGAGTACCTGCTGCTCACGGACGCCGACATCGCGCATGAGCCGGACAGTCTGCGGGAGCTGGTGGCGGCGGCGGAGTCGGGCGGCTTCGACCTGGTGTCGCAGATGGCGCGGCTGCGGGTGGCGAGCGTCTGGGAACGGCTCGTCGTGCCGGCCTTCGTCTACTTCTTCTCGCAGCTCTACCCGTTCCGGTGGATCAACCGGGAACGGGGGCGGACTGCCGCCGCGGCGGGCGGCTGTGTGCTGCTGCGCACGGAGGCGGCGGTACGGGCGGGGGTGCCGGATTCCATCCGGCAGGCGGTGATCGACGACGTGTCGCTGGCCCGGGCGGTGCGGCGCTCGGGGGGCCGGATCTGGCTGGGGCTCGCGGACCGGGTGGACAGTGTGCGCCCGTATCCGTGCCTGGCAGATCTGTGGCGGATGGTCTCGCGGAGCGCGTACGCCCAGCTGCGGCACAATCCGCTGGTGCTGGCCGGCACGGTGCTCGGCCTTGCGCTGGTCTACCTCGCGCCGCCGGTGACGCTGGTCGCCGGGGTGCTCGGCGGGGGCGCGGTCGCGGCCTGGGCGGGGGGCGTCGCGTGGGCGGTCATGGCGGGGACGTACATGCCGATGCTGGGCTACTACCGGCAGTCGCTGTGGCTGGCCCCGCTGCTGCCGTTCACCGCGCTGCTGTATCTGCTGATGACCGTCGATTCGGCGGTCCAGCACTACCGGGGGCGCGGTGCGGCCTGGAAGGGGCGTACGTACGCCCGTCCCGAGGCCGCACCGGATCAGTGACTCAGGGATGTCCGGGCCGGGTCACTTGCGGCCCGGGGTCCAGTTCATGCCCCAGCCGTAGGCGTGGTCGATGGTGCGCTGCGGGCTGACGCCGCGCTGCGGCACCAGGTAGCGGGCCTCGCGCTGCACGGTGAGGTCGCTCCCCGTGTTGGTGATGAGCGCGAGCGCGCAGACGGTCGACGGGACGGTGCACTCGTCCAGCGAGAAGTCGATCGGCGCGCCGTGCTGCGGCTGGAGGGTGACGGTGGCGTGCAGGTCGGCGAAGCTGCGGGCGCCCTCGTAGATGGTGACGAAGATCAGGACCCGGCGGAGCTGCGCCTTGTGGTCGAGGTTGATCGTCAGGTTCTCGCCGGTGGAGACGGCACCGGTGCGGTCGTCTCCGTCGAGCTGCATGAAGGGTGGCTGGTGGAGCGCGCCGAAGGCGTTCCCCAGGGCCTGGACGACGCCCTTGCGGCCGTCGGTCAGCTCGTACAGGGCGCAGAGGTCGAGGTCCAGGTCCGAGTGGTTCGCCACGGCCCGGCCCAGCTTGCTGCCCCAGCCCTTGAACTGCTTGCGCACCTCCCAGTTGAGGTTGACGCGCATGGCGCCGGACGTGCCGCCCTGCTTGGTGAGCGAGACGGACGGCGCCTCCTTGGTGAGCGTCACCTTGGTCAGCCGTACGGGCTGGGTGACGGGCGGTGCCGGAGGGGCCGGGGGGACCGGCGGGGCCATCGGGGGCGCCATGGGCGCGGCGAGCGTCGGCTGCTGCGGCTGCGGGTACTGCGGAGGCGGCGGGGTGGCGGTGACCCGGGTGGCCGGGTGGGGCGGCTGGGGCTGGGGTGCCGCGTGGGGCTGCTGGGGTTCGTCCACGGAGATCCCGAAGTCCGTGGCGAGCCCTTCGAGTCCGGAGCCGTAGCCCTGGCCGACCGCCCGGAACTTCCAGGCGCCCTGGCGGCGGTAGAGCTCGCCGAGGAGGAAGGCCGTCTCCACGGTGGCGTCGGAGCTGTCGAAGCGAGCCAGTTCGGCGCCGTTCGCCGCGTCCAGGACGCGTACGTACAGTCCGCTCACCCGGCCGAACGTGCCGCCGTCGGCCGAGGCGGCCAGCACCACGCGGTCGATGGCCGGTTCCACCCGGGCCAGGTCGACCGCGAGGGTGTCGGTCGCCGCGCCGCCGGTGGTGCGCTTGCCCTCGTGGCGGACCGCGCCGGAGGAGTGGGACGGCTGGTTGTAGAAGACGAAGTCCCCGTCGTTGCGCACCTTGCCCGAGCCGAGGAGAAGAAGCGCGGAGGCGTCCACATCGGGTGTCCCCGGGGCGGTGCGCCACCCCGTCTCGACACGCACGGCCTGGGCCGCCACTGGGACATTGGTTCCCTTTTGCATGGTCATGCTCGCCCCCATCATGAGTCCGCTTCCGAGACCTTTCCGGGTCAACCTAATGCCCGCCCCGCCACCGGACCCACCGAGGTACGGGTACGGGCACCGTGTCCGCGGGTCCGGGCGCCCCGCCTCTCCCCTCTCCGCCGGATCAGGGGGCGTCGGTGTCCTCCGGCCGTGTGCCCTCCTCGCCGTTGTGGATGACGCCGTACGCGTCCAGACGGGGGTGGAGGGCCATCGGCTCCACCGTGGTGACGTCGGACGGCCGTTGGCTCTCCGGGCCGTCGGACCCCCAGCGCAGCAGGCGCCGTGAGCGGGCGATCCGGTACACGGTGCCATGGGCCTCGACCTCGTTGAGCCGGCCCGCGCGCAGCCGGTCGGCCGCGTCGGCGAGGACCTTCATGTCGGCGAGGTCGGGGTGGGTGCCCTCGGCGACGAGACTGCGCGCGTCCACGTCCGCCCCGGCGGTGACCGGGATGACGCCCGCCTGGCGGGGCTTGAACCAGACCAGCGAGTAGTCGAGGGCGCGTCGCGCGTCCTGCGGGGTGGCGTGCGGCCCGCCGCCGACTCCCCACCGCTCGTTGCCGGTCCGTTTCACGATCATGAAGGTCGTCGGCAGCAGCAGGACGTCGGGGTGGCTGTCCACGGCGCGCGCGGAGTCGCGCAGGACGCCGCCGGGATAGCGGCTCCCCTTGTACGCGAAGGTGCGCATGGTCAGCATCTCCGCCGCCTGGAGGGGCGTCACGGGCGCGTCGGGGTCCAGGACGAGTCCGTCGTCGACCTCGGCGGTGTCCGTGATGCGGTCCCACTCGGGCACGGCGGGCTCGGGGTCGGTGGGGCGCGGCAGCTCGACGCCTCCGTCGGCGTCCAGCCCGGCGTACTCCTCGGCGCGCACCACGCGGTAGCGCGTGCCGAGGACGCTGACCTCGGACGGTTTCCCGGTCTCCAGCCGGGCGACCGCGCCGAGCAGGGCCCGCCGCTCCGCCTCGGTCTCCGCCTCGTCCTTGGCGCGGAACCACAGCTTGGACTGCAGGTCGTCCCTGGCCTGCTGGGGGCAGCCATTCGTGATCGGGTCGATCACCTTCCACCGCTGTCCGTCGCCCTCAGACCATGTGGCCACCCCGAACAGCGGGCCGCGGACGGCCAGTCTGTTCCGGGAGGCCGCGTCAAAAGCGTCTGCCTCGATCGCGGCCTCGACGGGCTCCACCGGAATCCTCACCAGCACCGGCCGGGCAGCGGGGCGCACACCGTGTTCATTCATGCCGTCATCCTGACGTCAACGAACCGCGTGTACGCGGCTTTCGCCGGATCATCCACCGTAAGTGCCGTCCGGGATTGTGGTGTTGCCGCCTTCGATCCACGCCGGGTAAGGCTCAGGGCCGAGCCTCGGCGCTCTCCGCGCCCCCATTGCCGCCCGGTGCGCGCGCACCGGAATTGCGCCCGGGAAATCGGCGGGGTTCACGAAGCGACGGCGCGCCCCGTAGATCAGCGGTGAATCGGGGGGCTGATTCCTCTCGGTACGGGCCCGGGAAGACAACGATGTTTCGGCAGGTCAGACAGGTAGGGCGAGGGTAAATCCGATGACCACAAAATTGGGACTCCCCAATCTGCACATCGTGGGCTTAACTTAGGTGTCATGACCTCCCCCCGCTCCACCTACGGCGGCGGCTACTACGCCGCGCCGTCGTTTGCCGACACCCCGATCTACGACTCCCTCGTCGCGGAGCGGGGCACCCCTCAGATCGCTCCGATCCGAGTGCCCGCCGCCTACGACACCGGCAACAGCTATCTGCCGGCGCTCCCGTCGGCCCTGCCGGCGCTTCCCGCGGCCCCCTCCCAGCCCCAGCAGTCCTACGGCTACCCCCAGCCGGCGGCTCAGCAGGGCTACACACCGATGCAGCCCGCGCAGCTCCAGCACGCGCCGGCGCCGTACATCCCGCAGCAGCCGGCCGGTGGCCGCGGCATGTACCAGGCGCCCCCGCCGCAGCAGCAGCGCCCGGCGCCGGCCTCGGGCTACGAGTCGATGCGCCCCGCCGCGGCCCGGCCCGCCCCCGCGCAGTCCCCGTACGAGGACCCTTACGGCCGGCCCTACCAGGGCGGCCGGGGCTACTAGACCCTTCGGATCAGGCGGCGCACGGCCCGGGGCGGGGTGCCCGGCAACACGGGTCCGTGCGCCGTTCCGTGTGCTCCGCGTGCCCGGCCCGGGGGGCCGGGAACTCACGGGGGCAGGCCGTGCGTTGAGCACGGTGGGCCGCCCGGACCGTGCGGCCTCTGCGCGTGGACGGCACCGTGCCGGGTGGGGACGGGTGCGGAAGGGGGTGCGGGGACTGTGCGAGCGATGGCGGGCGTCTGGCGCTGGCGCCACAATCCGCTGCGCCGGGCGACGGACCGGTGCGAGGCGTGGCTGGCGCTGGTCGCGTTCCTGATGCTGATGCTGGCGGCCCCGGCGGTGGGCTGGCTCTGCGGGGTCCGGACGGACGCGGCGCTCCAGGCGTCGGTGCGCACCCAGCGGGCGGACCGCCACCTCACCACGGCCGTCGTGGTGCGGCGGGTGGCCGGCGCCCGTTTCGCCTCCGATCCCGAGATATCCGGGGACTCCATGCGGCGGACCGAGGTGGTGGCCCGGTGGCACACCCCGGACGGCGCGGCCCGCACGGCGAGGGTGACGACCGCTTCGCGCAACGCGTCGCCGGGGGCCCGGGTCCGGATCTGGACCGACCGCAGAGGCTCTCCGGCGCTCCGGCCGATGGACATACCGACGGCGCACACGCATGCCGCGCTCGCCGGCTTCGGAGCCGCGATGCTCTCCGCCCTGCTGATCGAGTGCGTCCGGCGCCTGGTCCTCCGGCGCATGACCTGGCGGCGGTACGAACGGCTCGACCGGGCCTGGGCGGCGGTCGGCCCGGACTGGGGCAGGACGGGCACCGGAAGCAGCTAGGGCCTTTCGTTTGGATCAGGCCGGATCAGGGAGCGGGGCCTGGTGCGTGCAGCTGCAAGGCGGAGGATTGAGGCAACGCGGAGCGTTGGTGATTGACGACAACGCCGCAGATGCGCGTGCCAGGCCCCGCGAGCCCGGCATGATCCAGACGAAAGGCCCTAGGCCTGTCCGGGCGGGCGCCGGGACCTGCGCATCGGGTCAACTCCCGGCGTCCGCGCGCGCTACGGTGGACCGGCCCGCCCGTCGCTCTCCGGCAGGCGGAGTCCGGCTGGTCGCTGCCGCGAGGCAGGTGACACGGGCATCACACACGCACGAGGCGGGGGCACGACAGCGCCATGGCACAGGGCACGGTCCAGGTGACGCACACCGGCACATCGCGGTGGCGGCGCCGCACGGGCGAATACGCCTCCCTCACCGCGGCGCTCGAAGCGGCGGCGGACGGTGATGTGCTCACCGTCGCGCCCGGCACCTACCGGGAGAACCTGGTCATCGCCCGCGCGGTCACGCTGCGCGGCCCCGAGGGCTCCGTCGGCTCCGTGCGCATCGCCCCCGCCGACGGGGTGCCGCTGACACTGCGCGCCTCCGCCGTCGTCCAGGACCTCCACGTGGAGGGGCAGGACTCGGCGGCCCCGGCCGTGCTCGTCGAGGACGGCGCACCGGAGATAGCGGACGTACGGATCGTGACCCGCTCGGCGGCCGGCGTCGAGGTGCGCGGCGAGGCCCGGCCCACCGTGCGCCGGTGCACCGTCGACAATCCGGCCGGCGTCGGCATCGCCGTGCTCGACGGGGCGGGCGGGGTGTTCGAGGAGTGCGAGATCGTCTCGGCCGGGCAGTCCGGGGTCGCCGTACGCGACGGCGGTCACCCCCGCCTGGAGCGCTGCCGGGTCCACCACGCCTCGGGCGCGGGCCTGTCCGTCACCGGCGAGGGCAGCGGCCTGGAGGCGCTGGGCTGCGAGGTGTACGAGATCAAGGGCAGCGGGATCCAGGTGACCGCCCGCGCCTCCGCCCATCTCACCGACTGCACGGTGCACCGCACCTCGGCGGACGGCGTCACGCTGGACACCGACGCGGTGCTCACCCTCGCCGACTGCGACATCCACGACATCCCGGAGAACGCAGTGGACCTGCGTTCGCGGGCGGTGCTGACGCTGACCCGCTCGACGGTGCGCCGCTTCGGCCGCAACGGGCTCTCGGTGTGGGACCCGGGCACCCGGGTGGACGCCAACCAGTGCGAGATCCACGACAGTACGGGCGACTACCCGGCGGTCTGGGTCAGCGACGGGGCGACGGTGATACTGGATTCCTGCCGGGTCCACGATGTGCCGGACGCCCTGTTCGTCCTGGACCGGGGCTCGCGCGCCGATGTCGTGGACAGTGATCTCTCCCAGGTCCGCAACACCGCGGTCTCGGTCAGCGACGGGGCGACCGCGCAGCTGGACGACTGCCGCATCCGGGAGGCGTCGACCGGCGCCTGGTTCCGGGACCACGGCAGCGGGGGCACGCTGAACAACTGCACCGTCGACGCCGTGCAGACCGGCGTGATCGTCACCAAGGGCGCCGACCCGGTGATCGAGCGGTGCGCGGTGACCTCCCCCGCCGAGGCCGGGTTCTATGTGTCCGCCGAGGGGCGGGGGACGTTCAACGGCTGCCGGGTCACGGGCAGCGAGGGGTACGGCTTCCATGTGATGGAGGGCTGCCGGACGACGCTCAGTCGGTGCCGCACCGAGCGGTGCGCGCGCGGCGGTTACGAGTTCCCGGAGGGCGCGGGCGCCGGGAACGGCACGGGCAGCGGACCGGTCGTGGAGGACTGCACGAGCGACGAGAGCGGCCTGCGCACCAGCACTCCCCCGCCGGCCCCGGTCCTGACGGCCACGCAGACCTCGCCCGGGCTGCTCGGTTCGGTCCCCGCGCCGCGCCCCGTGGAAACGGAGACGCCGCCCGCCGAGCCCGCGCGCACTTCCGGGGAGGTCCTGGGCGAGCTCGACGCACTGGTCGGCCTGGACAGCGTCAAGCGGGAGGTACGGGCGCTCACGGACATGATCGAGGTGGGGCGCAGGCGCCGGGAGGCGGGCCTCAAGGCCGCGTCGGTCCGCCGCCATCTCGTCTTCACCGGTTCCCCGGGCACCGGCAAGACCACGGTGGCACGGCTGTACGGGGAGATCCTGGCCGCGCTCGGGGTGCTGGAGCGGGGCCATCTGGTTGAGGTGTCCCGGGTCGACCTGGTCGGTGAGCACATCGGCTCGACCGCGATTCGCACGCAGGAGGCGTTCGACCGGGCGCGCGGCGGGGTGCTGTTCGTGGACGAGGCGTACGCGCTGTCGCCCGAGGACTCCGGCCGGGACTTCGGCCGGGAGGCGATCGACACGCTGGTGAAGCTGATGGAGGACCACCGGGACGCGGTGGTGGTCATCGTCGCCGGCTACACCCAGGAGATGGAGCGGTTCCTGACCGTCAACCCCGGTGTGGCTTCCCGCTTCTCGCGGACCATCACCTTCAGCGACTACGAGCCCGCCGAGCTGCTGCGGATCGTCGAGCAGCAGTCCCAGGAGCACGAGTACAGCCTGGCGTCCGGCACCGGTGAGGCGCTGATGAAGTACTTCACGGAGCTGCCCAAGGGGCCCGCCTTCGGCAATGGGCGCACCGCCCGCCAGACCTTCGAGTCGATGGTCGAGCGGCACGCCGGCCGGGTCGCCCAGCTCGCCGATCCGAGCACGGACGACCTCACCCTGCTGTATCCGGAGGACCTCCCGGAACTGCCCTGACGTCCTCGCCGACGGGCTCCGCCTGCTGGGGCAGCACGGGGTCGAGCCGTTCCAGGAGGGCGGCCCGCTCCTCGGCGAAGACGGGGTCGGCCTGGTAGTCGGAGTGGCCGAGCACCGGCTCGGGCAGCGGGTGTTCGGGCGTCCGTCCGTAGACCAGCGGGTCCCTGAGCGGGCCCCGGTCGACCTCGGGGCCGGATTCCTCACCGAGCCGGATCTCGCCGCCGATGGGGTCGGTGGCCCGCCACAGATTGCGCCAGCAGTGCACGGAGCGGTGCAGTCCGTGGAGCTGCCCGGCTCCGAAGTAGGCCGGGAACCAGCGTCCGTAGAGCCGTTCGATCGGCGATCCGTACGTGAGCAGGGCGACCCGGGAGCGGGTGCGGGCGGGCAGCTGCCAGACCGCGGAGGCAGCGAGGACGCTGCCCTGGGAGTGGCCGGAGATGACGAGCCGGCCCCGCGTGCGGCCGGTCCAGCCGGACATGCGCGATGCCAGGTCGGGCACGGCGCGCTCCGCATAGCAGGGCGGGGCGAAGGGGTGGGCGGCGCGCGGCCAGAACGTGCCGACGTCCCAGAGGATGCCGATCGTGCGCCGGGCGGACGGGTCCCGGTAGGCCCGTCTGCCGCAGGCGACGAAGACGAGGAAGCCGAAGCCGATCATCCAGGAGCCGGTGGACTGCGCCGCCTCGGCCACCGATTCGAGGAACGGGCCGCTGCCGTCCAGCGCGCGTCCGGGGACCTCGCCGGTGGCCCAGGACCCGGCCACCGCCCCCGCGCCCAGGAGCAGGGTGGCGCCGGAGACGATCCCCACCACGCGGGGCGCCGAGTCGGTGAGCGCGGCGGTGGCCCGGATGCGGGCGATCCGCTTGGTCCGCGAGGGATCGGGGAACCGTTCGCCGTACTCCGCGTCGACCACGGGCTCCAGCCCGCGGGCCACCAGCCAGGTCCGTACGCCGAGGACGGCGCCCGGCACCAGGAGCAGCGCGAGGAGGACGGGGATGACCGACGCCTGCCAGCTGAGCAGCACCGGCGGCCCCTCTATCAGCGCGCTGCGCCCCATGCCCGGGCTGCCGGGCCCGTCGAGCCAGTCGGCGACGCGCTGGGCGACCCCGCCCGTCATCACGCCGCCGAGGGCGCACGCGAGCATCGCGACGGCCGGTCCGCCGAGGCCGCGCAGGACGGTGCGCGGCTCCGGGCAGCGCCGGTACAGGTGGAGGGAGATCGCCGCGAGGAGGACCACCAGGACACCCTCGGCGACGCTGACCGCGCGGAACAGCGTGGTGTCGCCGGGGAGCCGCCCGGAGGAGGTCCAGCCGGGGCGCGACCAGGCGGCGTGGACGGCGGCGAGGACGAGCAGGGCCAGCGCGGCGCCGGGCAGCCAGGTGATGACGGCCCGGTCCAGCCGGTTGTCGAGGCGCCGTTCGCTGCGGCCCCGGCGGCAGACCACCCAGAGCACGACGACGAGCCCGAGGGCGAGGGCCCCTTCGATGAGCCGGCCGAGGAGCGGGGCGACCGGTCCGGCGACGGCGCGGTCGTGGCGGGCGGCGGCCTCGGTGACGGCGGCGGCGACGGTGAGGAAGCCGGCCGCGGTGTGGGCGGCACGCAACCGGGCGACGAGGCGGCGCCCGTACCAGAATCCGGGCCGTCCCAGGGCCTGCCCGGAGAGTCCCGTCGTACGCCCGAAGGGCGTGGCCTGCGGCGCATGGTGCGTGCTCTCGGCGTGCCGGCCGCAATCCCTCGTACTGGACGTACTAGGGATTTCGGCCGGTGCGGCGAGAGTGCGTACCAGGCGTCGCGGGCCAGACGGGACTCTCCGGACAGGCCCTGGCGCGGGGCGGACGGGTTCGGCGGCGGGTGCGGGGCCGTCGTCCTCCTCGTCGTCCGGGTCCGCCTCGGTCAGCGGGCGCTGGGACTCGTAGGCGCTCCAGGTGCGGTTGGACAGGAACCAGAGCAGTCCGACCAGCGCGGCCGGCACCAGCGCGGCCAGGGCGAGGCGGCGGCCGGGCTGGGACCACCAGCCGCCCTGCTCGGCGGAGAGGAAACCGAGCCAGGAGCGCTTCTCGGAGCAGGCGGCGACGCCCGCGCACTGCCAGGCGGTGAGGTCGAGGGCGACCTCGCAGGCGGCGGCGGTCAGCAGCACGGTGAGGCTGAGCGCGATGAGCCGCACGAGGACGCCGTACAGCCGGATCGCGCGGGGGCGGCGCCGGGCGGTGGGGCGCATCCAGTGGGCCAGGTTGATCACCATGAACGGGAGCAGCAGCAGCCACAGCGCGCGGGAGCCGTTGCCGGAGGTGAGGTTGGACCAGCAGTACGCCTCGGCGATGGGTTTCTCGCGGTAGCGCTCGGGGTGCTGTTCGGCGTCGACGTCGGCGGAGCGCCGGTAGATGGCCGCGGTGGTGTCGCCGGTGACCCGGACCGTGCGCGGGTCGGTCAGCATGTCCTGGGGGGTGGTCCCGCCCACCCCGTGGACCAGTAATTCCAGCGCGGGGCCGGGGCTGCGCGGGGCAGGGGTGGGAGGGGGCACGTGCGTCTCGCTCTCGCAGGGGGAAGGCGGCTGATGGCCGGTCACCGCTACTGACGAATCTCCCCCGGGCGGGGGCCCGCGACACCGGGCGTGGCAGGATGACTCCGTCGATACGGACTCCTGTACGGCCAGAGGGAAGGGCGAGGCCCGGCGTTGAGCGAGAATCAGAACCTGCTCGCGGAGCAGCGGCGCGCGCTGATCCTTGACGAGGTGCGCCGGCGCGGCGGAGTGCGGGTCAACGAGCTGACGCGGAAGCTGAATGTCTCGGACATGACCGTCCGCCGGGATCTGGACGCGCTGGCCCGGCAGGGCGTGATCGAGAAGGTGCACGGCGGTGCCGTGCCGGTGGTCGAGGCGAGCACGCACGAGCCCGGTTTCGAGGCGAAGTCGACGCTGGAGCTGACCGCCAAGGAGGACATCGCCCGGGCCGCCGCCGCGATGGCGGTGCCCGGCAGTGCGATCGCCCTGTCCGGGGGCACCACGACATACGCGCTGGCCCAGCATCTGCTGGATGTACCGGACCTGACGGTCGTGACGAATTCGGTGCGGGTCGCGGACGTGTTCCACGCGGCGCAGCGGCCCGGCGCCCCGGGCGGGCGGCCGGGTGCGGCGACGGTGGTCCTCACCGGCGGGGTGCGTACGCCGTCCGACTCGCTGGTCGGCCCGGTCGCCGACCGGGCCATCGCGGCGCTCCACTTCGATGTGCTGTTCCTCGGGGTCCACGGGATCTCGGTGGAGGCGGGGCTGTCCACGCCGAATCTCGCGGAGGCGGAGACGAACCGCCGGTTCGTGCGGTCGGCGCGCCGGGTGGTGGTGGTCGCCGACCACACCAAGTGGGGCACGGTCGGTCTCAGCTCGTTCGCCTCGCTGGACGAGGTGAGCACGTTCGTCACGGACGCGGGGCTGCCGACGGATGCGCGGGCGGAGATCGAGGAGTATCTGCCGGGGCTGCTGGTGGCGGGCGACGCCGGGTCCGCCGAGGGCTGAGGATTCCGCTCCGCTCGCGACAGGGCTTTCACACCCTAGGATCGTGGTGTGGCCGTGTTCCGGATCGAGCGTTTCACCTCCTTGCCCGCAGCCGAGTCCTGGCGCCGGGTGACGGACTGGGAGCGGCATGCCGCGCAGGTGCCGCTCACCACGATCACGGTGCCGACGGGGCTGCCGACCCGGGTCGGCACAGTGTTCGTGGCGCGCACCGGGGTGGGTCCGCTGGCGTTCGACGATCCGATGGAAGTGGTCCGCTGGTCGCCGCCGGCCGGCAGCCGGGCGGGGATGTGCCGGCTGGAGAAGCGCGGCCGGGTGGTGCTGGGCCGTGCGTCGATCGACGTGTATCCGAACCGGGCCGGCTCCCATGTGGTGTGGGTGGAGGAGATGAGCGTACGGCTGCTGCCGCGCTGGGCCGACCCGGTGCTGGCCGGGGCCGGGAGTCGGGTCTTCGGCCGGGTGCTCGACGCCATGCTGGACCGTCCGGCGGGCCACTACGGCTGAGGCGTCACGCCTCCGGCCAGTCGCCGGTGGCCAGGAACTGGTCGATGGTCCGGGTGTACGGGGCGATGTCGAGGCCCTGGGCGGACAGCCAGGAGTCGGAGTAGTACTTGTCGAGGTAGCGGTCGCCGGGGTCGCAGATCAGGGTGACGACGCTGCCGCGGTCGCCCCGGGCGACCATCTCGGCGATCAGTTTGAACGCGCTCCACAGGCCGGTGCCGGTGGAGCCGCCCGCCTTGCGCCCGATGGCCCGTTCCAGGGCGCGGACGGCGGCGACGCTCGCCGCGTCCGGGACCTTCATCATCCGGTCGATGGCGCCGGGGACGAAGCTGGGCTCCATCCGGGGCCGGCCGATGCCCTCGATGCGGGAGCCGCAGTCGCTGGTGGCGTGCGGGTCGTGGTGGGTCCAGCCGTCGAAGAAGCAGGAGTTCTCCGGGTCGGGGACACAGATCCGGGTGTCGTGCTGCATGTAGTGCACATAGCGCGCGATGGTCGCCGAGGTGCCGCCGGTCCCGGCGGTGGCGACGATCCAGGTGGGCTCGGGATAGCGTTCGAGCCGCAGCTGCTGGTAGATGGACTCCGCGATGTTGTTGTTGCCGCGCCAGTCGGTGGCCCGCTCGGCGTAGGTGAACTGGTCCATGTAGTGGCCGCCGGTCTCGGCGGCGAGCCGCGCTGATTCCTCGTACATCCGGCGCGAGTCGTCCACGAAGTGGCAGCGCCCGCCGTGGAATTCGATGAGCCGGCACTTCTCGGGGCTGGTGGTGCGGGGCATCACCGCGATGAACGGCACGCCGATCAGTTTGGCGAAGTACGCCTCCGAGACGGCGGTCGAACCGCTGGACGCCTCGATGACCGGTTTGCCCGGCCTGATCCAGCCGTTGCAGAGCCCGTAGAGGAAGAGCGAGCGCGCCAGCCGGTGCTTGAGGCTGCCGGTGGGGTGGGTCGACTCGTCCTTGAGGTAGAGGTCGATGCCCCAGCTCTCCGGGAGCGGGAAGAGCAGCAGATGGGTGTCGGCGGACCGGTTGGCGTCGGCCTGGACCTTGCGGACGGCCTCCTTGAGCCAGGCGCGGTAGGCCGGGTCGGAGCGGTCGACGTCGACAGTCGGCGCGGCTGCGCCGCCGTGCCCGTGCTCGGTGGTGTCCATCTGCGCGCTCTCCTCGTACGACCGGTCTCGGCGGGGCCCACGATATGCCCCCCACCTGCACAAACGTTGACTTTGATGGTCCATAGCAGTGCCTTGGTGTCGCGGCCGCGCCCATGCGCCCCCGCGCGGCCCGAATGCGCCGTTTACGTACCGTCCCGCTCTGGTGTGCACGCCCCCGGATGGGCACACTTCGTCTCAGAGGTACGTCGAAGGGGGCGAAGGGGCCATGTCGGAAACGGAGTTCAGGGCGACGGGCGTGACGGAGTTCAGCGCGACCGGTGTGCGCATCGACCGGTGGGCGCGCTCGGTCACCAGGGCGGGGCAGGTGACCGTGAAGGACGGGCGGGTGGCCCTTCTGACGAGTTACGGGCGGGAGATCGACAGTGCGCCGGTGGGCACGGTGAGCGCCGGCAGACCGTGGTTCGCGGGGGCGGACGCCACGGTGGCACGGGTCAACGGGAGGCGGTACCGGCTGACGATGCGGCGGCCGGACGGCAAACCCGGCGACACGGCGCCCTCGCACCGGTTCCTGGAGGCGCTGTACAGCGCGGGGGGCCGCCGCTCCTGAGGCCGGTGGGGCGCGGGACACCGCGAGTTGCGGAGCCGTAGGCCCTGAGCGACATTGGAGTCACGTCACTCATGGTGTACCGGCGGTGACACTGTGATCCAGGCCGCCGGCCCGGACTCAGCAGCGAGCCATGTGCTGGATCCGTTCCTCCGTCTTCTTCCGGACCTATTTCGGGGAGTCGCAGCCGTGATCAGCGAGCCAAGCAGGCACTGCACGGTGGAGCTCCAGGCCCTGCCGTCGCGGATCGGTCAGGTCCGCAGAATCATTTCGGCGCAACTGCGCTACTGGCATCTCGATTCTCTGATCGACCAGACAGCGCTGGGCGTCACCGAGCTCCTCACCAACGTCCACCGGCACGCACAGCCGGACAAGTCATGCACCGTCGAGATCGAGCTGCTGCTCGAACGGCTCACGGTGTCCGTCCACGACCACGATCCACGGCTGCCGACCGTGCGCGAGGCCGACGACTCCAGTACATCGGGGCGCGGGCTCGCACTGATCGCCGCGGTCAGCGAGAGCTGGGGGGTGCGCCCCCGGGGCGGCGCGGGGAAGGTCGTGTGGTTCACGCTTCCCGCGGCCGCGCCGCCCGCCCCGCCCGCGCATGTGGTGTACGGGGCGACGACCGACGGGCCGTTCGATCTGAGCGTCCTGAAACATCTGGAGGGCTCACCGCCCTCGGCGTCGCGGTCGGCCGTGGTGGGCTGACACGACAGGAGCGGGGCATCCCCGAAGGGGGGTGTCCCGCTCACGTATGCGCGACGGCGGCTCCCATTCTGTACCTACTAGTATGTACACTGCTGGCATGAGCACTCCGGACCGTCTGATCGAAGCCACCCGGGAGCTCCTCTGGGAGCGCGGATACGTGGGCATGAGCCCCAAGGCCATCCAGCAGCACGCCGGTGTGGGCCAGGGCAGCATGTACCACCACTTCACCGGCAAGCCGGATCTGGCCCTCACCGCCATCCGCCGCACGGCCGACGAACTGCGGGAGGCCGCGGACCGGGTGCTCGACACGCCCGGAACGGCGTACGAGCGGATCTCGGCCTATCTGCTGCGCGAGCGCGATGTGCTGCGCGGCTGCCCGGTGGGGCGGCTGACCATGGACCCGGACATCATCGCGAGCGACGAGCTGCGGGAGCCGGTGGACGAGACCATCGCCTGGCTGCGCGGCAGGCTCGCCGGAATCGTCCGCGAGGGCGTCGACCGGGGCGAGTTCGC
Organism: Streptomyces sp. NPDC097595; assembly: GCF_044761525.1. Taxonomy (NCBI): domain Bacteria; kingdom Bacillati; phylum Actinomycetota; class Actinomycetes; order Kitasatosporales; family Streptomycetaceae; genus Streptomyces; species Streptomyces sp. NPDC097595. The sequence continues at coordinate 442,556 of NZ_JBIWCN010000005.1, forward strand.
CCCCGGCGTGGTGCCCGAGGAGATCGCGGCCTCGGTCGTCGCGACGGTGCAGGGCGGCTATGTGCTGGCCCGTGCGTCGGGTTCGACGGACGCCTTCGACGCGGGCGCACGGGGACTGCTCAGCCTTCTCGCCCCGCCCGCCTGACCCGCCTACCGCTACAGGAGCAGCCGCACATGCGCATCACCAGGAACCGCCCCGACACCGAACAGGGTCCCTCCGCACACTTCAACGGCACGGTGTGGCTCGACGAGATCGCCGCCCCCGAACCGCCCTCCCGGCTGCGGATGTTCAGCGTGCACTTCGCACCGGGCGGCCACACCTCGTGGCACACCCACCCGCACGGCCAGGTCCTGCACGTCACCGAGGGCGAGGGCCTGGTGCAGCGCAGGGGCGGCCCGGTCGAGACGATCCGGGCCGGCGACACCGTCTGGATCGAGCCGGACGAGTGGCACTGGCACGGGGCGTCGCCGCGCACGTTCATGATCCATCTCGCCGCGGTCGAGGCGGCCGAGGACGGCAGCACCATCCACTGGCACGACGACGCACACGTCGCCGACTACCCGGCGTCCTGAGGAGCCCTTCGATGCATGCCATGCAGTACGAGATCACCCTGCCCGCCGATTACGACATGGGCGTCATCCGCCACCGGGTGGCGACCAGGGGCCATCTCCTGGACGACTTCCCGGGGCTCGGGCTCAAGGCGTATCTGATGCGGGAGCGCGGCGAGGACTCCCCGGTCAACCAGTACGCGCCGTTCTACCTGTGGACCCGGCCCGAGGGCATGAGCGCCTTCCTCTGGGGCGCCGGATTCCAGGGCATAGTCCAGGACTTCGGCCGGCCCGTGGTGCAGCACTGGACCGGACTTTCGTACGAGGAGGGCACCGCGTCGGGCGCGCTCCCCCGCACGGCCACCCGGCACCGCTCGTCCGTGCCGCAGTCGGTCTCCCCGGCGGACGCGGTGGAAGCGGCGCTGGAGGAGTGCCGCAGGCTCGCGAAGTCACCGGGCGCCGTCGCCTCGGCGCTCGCGGCCGATCCCCGTCATTGGGAGCTCCTGCACTTCACGCTCTGGGACCACGACGCCCCGGCCGCGCCCGGCGACCGCTACCAGGTGCTCCACCTCAGCAGCCCCGAGCAGGACCGGATCGTCAAGGGGCGCCAGTGGTAGCCACCGTCCGTACCGTCCTCGGTGACATCGCGCCCGGGGAGCTGGGGGTCTGCGACGCCCACGACCACCTGTTCCTGCGCAGCCCGATGCTGCCCGGGCAGGAGCTGGACGACCCCGTGTCGGCGGCCGACCGGCTGCGCGCCTTCCACGCACTGGGCGGCCGGGCCGTGGTCCAGTGGACGCCGCACGGCATGGGGCGCGGGGCGGACGCCCTCGCCGAGCTGTCCCGGACGACGGGCACGCATGTGGTCGCCGCGACGGGCCTGCACCAGGCGGCGCAATACGCACCGGAGCTGCTGGACCGGATCAGGGACGACCTCGCCGCGCTCTTCGTCGCCGAGCTGACCGAGGGCATCGGCACCACCGGGGTGCGGGCCGGCCTGATCAAGGTGGCCGGCGCCTTCCACACGCTCGACGCGCACGCGCGGCTCACCATGACGGCGGCGGCCGGGGCCCATCACCGCACGGGCGCGCCGATCGCCGTCCACCTGGAGCTGGGCACGGCCGCGCTCGACGTCCTGGAGCTGCTGTGCGGGGAGTTGGGCGTGCCGCCGCACCGGGTGATCCTCGGCCACCTCGGCCGCTCCCCGGACGGGGCGGTGCAGCGGGAGGCGGCGCGGGCGGGGGCCTTCCTCGCGTTCGACGGGCCGTCCCGGGCCAACCACGCCACGGACTGGCGGCTTCCGGAGGAGCTGGCGGAGCTGGCCGGGGCGGGGTTCACCGGGCAGTTGCTGCTGGGCGGTGACACGACGGTGCCGGAGACGCCGGGCATGCCGCACCTGCTGCGCCGGCTGCGGCCCCGGCTGGAGGAAGCGCTGGGCGCCGACCTCATGGAGACGGTGCTGATCGCCAACCCGGCACGGGCGTTCGCGTTCGAGGCGCCAGAGGTCTGACCCCGCTCAGGCCAGCGCTCCCAGCGGGTCGTCCAGGACCGGCTGCCAGGCCAGTTCCGCCGCCCCGACCAGGCTGTTGTGGTCGAGGGTGCACGCCAGGATCGGCACGCTCCCGCTGCGGCCCCACAGGCTGCGGTCGGCCACCACCGCCCGCAGCCGCTCGGGGTCCGCGTCGAGCAGGGCGCGGTGCAGCCCACCAAGGATGATGCGGTCCGGGTTGAGGATGTTGACGAGACCGGCGAGCCCCAGGCCGAGCCGGTCGATCAGCTCCTCGGCGGCGGTGCGCACGGCTGGGTCACCGTACTCGTTGCGCAGCAGGTCCCCGGACTGCTTGAGCAGCGACTCCTCGGGGCCCGGGAGGCGCCCGGCGGCGGTGAGGAAGGCGAGCGGGTCGGTCTCGACGTCCAGGCAGCCGCGCCCGCCGCAGTGACAGGGGCGGCCCTCGGGGTTGACGGTGAGGTGGCCGACTTCCAGGGCGAGGCCCGAACTCCCGGTGTGCAGGCGGCCGTCGAGGACGAGCGCCCCGCCCACGCCCCGGTGTCCGGTGGCGACGCACAGCAGGTGCTGGGCCTCGCGCCCGGCGCCGTGCCGGTGTTCGGCGAGCGCGGCGAGGTTGACGTCGTTGCCGGTGAACGCCGGTCCCTCGATGCCCGCTTCGCGTACGCAGGTGGCGAAGATCTCGCGGACCGGGGCGCCGGCGGGCCAGGCGATGTGGAGCGGGTTGAGGGCGGTGCCCTCCGGCTCGGCGACCGCCGACGGCACCGCGAGCCCGGCGCCGACGCACCGCAGTCCGCTCTCCCGCAGCAGCCGTGCGCAGTGGTCCACGACCTCACCGATGACCTGGGCCGGGTCGGCGGTGATGGTGACGCTGCCGGGCGCGGTCGCGACGAGCCGGCCGCCGAGGCCGACGAGCGCGGCGCGGAAGCCGTCCGCGTGCACCTGGGCGGCGACGGCCACCGGACCGGACTCCCGTACGGCCAGCCGGTGCGAGGGCCGGCCCTGCGAGCCCGCCGCCGAACCGGGGCTGGAGTCGACCCGGATGAGGCCGAGGGCTTCCAGCTCGGCGGCGACCGCGCCCGCCGTCGCCCGGGTGACCCCCAGCTCGGAGGTGAGGACGGCGCGCGTGGGCGCGCGCCCGGTGTGGACCAGTTCCAGGGCGGGTCCGAGCGCGCTGCGGCCCCTCTCCAACTTCGTCCGGGTGGTGGTCGCCTTGCCGTTCATGGGGGCGAGTCTCCCATGATCCGGAGGTGCGTTTGACGCCGTGGTGGCCTGCCTGCCCCTGGGGCCGAGCGCTTCGGGCCGGGTGGGACATCCGTCTTGCACCGGCCGCCGGGCCACCCCTATGCTGAGTTTGTGCCGCAACTAAACAAACTGCGGACGGCACTCCCGGGGGACCTTGGCGGCAACACCGCCCCGCTCTCCTCGGCCCGTCTCCGTACCGCGCTGACCGTGTTCTTCGCCCTCGACGGTTTCCTCTTCGCCGGCTGGGTGGTCCGTATCCCGGCCATCAAGCACCAGACCGGCGCCTCGGCCGCCACCCTCGGCCTCGCACTCCTCGGCGTCTCCGCCGGTGCCGTGATCACCATGACGCTCACCGGCCGGCTCTGCCGCCGGTTCGGCAGCCACGCGGTGACCGTGGCCTGCGGCGTCCTCCTCTCCCTCAGCATCGCGCTGCCCGCCCAGACCCACTCGGCGCTCTCGCTGGGGCTCGTGCTGCTGGTCTTCGGTGCCGCGTACGGCGGGATGAACGTGGCGATGAACAGCGCGGCGGTGGACCTGGTCGCCGCCCTGCGCCGCCCCGTGATGCCCAGCTTCCACGCCGCGTTCAGCCTCGGCGGCATGCTCGGCGCGGGGCTCGGCGGGCTCGTCGCGGCCGGCCTCTCGCCCGCGACGCACCTCTTCTTCCTGACCGGAATCGGACTGGTCGTCACCGCGCTCGCCGGTCCGGTCCTCCTGCGGCACCCGGCGCCCGTGGTCCCGGAGCGGGCGGACGCCCCGCCCGCCGGCCGGTCCGCGCGGCCGCTGTCCGGGCGGGCGCGCAAGGTGGTGCTGCTGTTCGGCCTGATCGCGCTCTGCACCGCTTACGGCGAAGGCGCGCTGGCCGACTGGGGCGCCCTCCACCTGGAACAGGACCTGCACGCCCGTCCCGGCCTCGCCGCCGCCGGATACTCCCTGTTCGCGCTGGCCATGACGGCGGGCCGGCTCAGCGGCACCGCCCTCCTCGAACGCCTCGGGCAGACCCGCACCCTGGTGGCGGGCGGTGCCACGGCGGCCGCCGGGATGCTCCTGGGCTCCCTCGCCCCGACCGCCTGGCTGGCGCTGCTGGGCTTCGCGGTCACCGGGATCGGCCTCGCCAACATCTTCCCGGTGGCGGTCGGCCGGGCCGGCGAGCTGGCCGGACCCGGCGGAGTCGCCGCGGCCTCGACGCTCGGATACGGCGGCATGCTGCTCGGGCCGCCCGCGATCGGCTTCCTGGCCGACTGGTTCTCGCTGCCGGTGGCCCTGACCACGGTGGCGGTGCTGGCGGGTGCGGCGGCGGCCCTGGGCTACGGCGCCCGCAAGGCGGCGCACACCTGACCGGATGAGTAGCGGTACTCAGGCAGGAACGATTCCCCGCGCGCACGATGGAGACACAGTCAACGACGGGGAGCAGACCATGAACAAGCCGGCCGTGAACCAGCGGACGATCCGCACGCTCGTACGGCTCACCTTCGGGAACGCCGCCTCGCTGCTCTACCTGGGCGCGGTCGCGGCGGCCACCGTGTTCGTCACCGTGGACACCCTGCTGGTCAGCCACGACGACGCCTCGTTCGCCGGTGTCTGGCTCTTCCTGCTGGCCGCGCCGACGGTGTTCGTGTTCCTGCTCGGCGGCTCGCTGGCCGGGGCGGAATCCTTCGGCCCGGCCTGGTTCATGTACCTGGCGCTGACGGTGTCCGTGCTGGTGCAGTCGCTGGCGCTGGGCTGGTTCGCACGGCTGCTGGTACGCGGCGGTGCCCGCCGGAGCCGTACGGTCCACCCCCAGGGCGCCTGACCGCGCGGCTCTCCGGACCCCGCCCGGCTGGCACAATCCGTCCATGAAGACCACGGAACACATAGCGGCCCTGGCCGCCGAGGGCCGTCTGCTGGCGGACGCGGCCGACGAGGCGGGCACCGGGGCACCGGTGCCGACCTGCCCCGACTGGCGGGTGCGCGATCTGCTCAGGCACACCGCGGTGGTGCACGCCTGGGCCGCCGCCTTCGTACGCGAGGGACACACCTCGTATGTCCCCTCCGGCGGGGAACCGGAGCTGGACGGCCCGGAGCTGGTGGCCCACTTCCGCGCGGGACACCGGCTCCTGGTGGAGGCGCTGGAGAACGCGCCGCAGGACGTGGAGTGCTGGTCGTTCCTCCCCGCCCCCTCGCCGCTCGCCTTCTGGGCCCGGCGCCAGGCCCATGAGACGACGATCCACCGGGTGGACGCCGAGTCCGCACGGGGCGGCGACCTCACGCCCGTCGCGCCCGACCACGCGCTGGACGGCATCGACGAACTGCTGCGCGGGATGCACGCCCGCCCCAAGAGCCGGGTGCGCACCGGGACCCCGCGCACGCTGCGGGTCCGGGCGACGGACACGGACACCGTGTGGACCGTACGGCTGTCCGCCGAGCCGCCGGTGGCGGTGCGCGAGGAGGCGCCGGACCTGACGTCCGCCGTGGACTGCGAGCTGAGCGGCCCGGCCCGGACGCTCTACCTCGCCCTGTGGAACCGGCTCCCGCTCAGCACCCTCACGGTGACGGGCGACGAGGAGCCGGCCCGGATCTGGCGCGACAACTCCTCGATCACCTGGTCGTGACCCGGTAGCGGGGGTCAGCCGGGGGGTCAGCCGCGCCGGCCCAGGAGGCCCACGGTGCGGGCCAGTTCCGTGACGGCCTGGCGGAAGAAGACCTCGCGGGCCTCCACCACCCGGTGGAACTGGCCGAACACCTCGAAGGAGATCAGCCCGAACAGCTGGGACCAGGCCGCGACCAGCGGGGCGGCCACCGCCGGAGCCAGCCCGGGGGCCACATCGGCGGCGAGCCGTTCGGCCTCCGGGCGCAGCTCGTCCGGGAGCGGCGGCAGCGCCAGGCCCTCGTCGCGGTGGGCCTCCTCCACGATGGCGATGAGCACCATGCCGACGCGCGCGGCGGGGCCGACGGTGTCCTGCGGCGCCGAGTAACCGGGCACGGGCGAGCCGTAGATGAGCGCGTACTCGTGCGGGTGGGCCAGCGCCCAGTCGCGTACGGCGCAGGCGACCGCGACCCAGCGGGCGATACCGGTGGCGGGAGCGCCGGGCGACGCGGCGGCGGTGCGCTCGGTGGCGCCGCGCTCGGTGGCGGTGCGATGGGCGCGCTCGGCGGCCTCGCCGACCGCGTCGTACGCGTCGACGATGAGCGCGGTCAACAGGTCGTCCCGGCTGGGGAAGTAGCGGTAGAGGGCCGAGGAGACCATGCCCAGCTCGCGCGCGACGGCGCGCAGCGACAGCTTCGCGGCGCCCTCGGCGGCGAGCTGCTTCCTCGCCTCGTCCTTGATGGCGGCGGTGACCTCGATGCGGGCCCGTTCCCTGGCTCCCCGGATAGCGCTCATGGGCCTCAGTCTGCCATGCGTACAGAGCAGCGACCAATAACGAGAGCAGTGCTCTTGCTTTTGAGCGCCGCTTCCGTGCACACTGATCTCAAGCGAGAGCAGTGCTCTCGGAAATGTTCTCTCCACCGTGGGGGTCACCATGTCGCAGTCGCCGTCGCAGACGCAGCCCTACTACCTGCAGGCCAGCCCGCTCAACGTCCGCTTCAACAGCCTCGTCGGCTGGCTCGCCCGGCACGGAATCAGCCTGCTCGGCTCACAGGAGCTGTCGGTGCGGGGCCGCAAGAGCGGCAAGATGCAGCGCGTCCCGGTCAACCCGCACACCTATGAGGGTGTGCGGTACCTGGTCTCCGCCCGCGGCCACTCGCAGTGGGTGCGCAACATGCGGGCGGCGGGCGGCGGGGAGCTGCGCCGCGGCCGCAGGACGCGGGCCTTCTCGGCCGTGGAGATCGCCGACGACGCGTACAAGGCGGCCCTCATCCGCGCCTACCTGGAGCGGTGGGGCTGGGAGGTCAACCAGTACTTCCAGGGCATCACGGCGAAGTCCACGGACGCCGAGATCATGGCGGCCTGCCCCGACCACCCGGTCTTCCGGATCGGCGAAGAGGGCTGACGCACCGGACGGCGCGTCAGCCCCGCGTACAACCGGGCTCCCGGAACGGTCCTAACGGTCCATCGCCGAGAGCGCCCGCTGGGCCAGCGGGTGCGAACGGACCAGCTCGGCCAGCGAGGTCGTGCCGCGTGTGATGCCCGCGAACGCGTTCCACGCCGGGCGGAAGCCCGTCAGGACGGCGTGCAGCAGGCCCGGGCGACGCTCGAACAGCTTCAGCATCCGCCGGCCCACGCTCATTTCGACGCCGAGCCCGGCCTTGATGGCGAAGGCGTAGTTGAGCGCCTGGCGGCGGGCGTCCACCGCGTCGTGCGCCTCGGCGACACGCACCGCCCACTCGCCGGCGAGCCGCCCCGAGCGCAGCGCGAAGGAGATGCCCTCGCGGGTCCACGGTTCCAGCAGGCCGGCCGCGTCACCGCAGACCAGCACCCGGCCGCGCGAGAGCGGGGAGTCCTCGCTGCGGCAGCGCGTGAGGTGGCCGGAGGAGATCGTGGGCTCGAAGCCGGCGAGGCCGAGCCGCGCGACGAAGTCCTCCAGATACCGCTTGGTGCCGGCGCCGTCGCCGCGCGCGGAGATCACGCCGACCGTCAGGGTGTCGCCCTTGGGGAAGACCCAGCCGTAACTGCCGGGCATCGGGCCCCAGTCGATGAGGACGCGGCCCGCCCAGTCCTCCGCCACGGTGGGCGGCACCGGGATCTCCGACTCCAGGCCGAGGTCGACCTGGTCGAGCTTGACCCCGACATGGGCTCCTATCCGCCCGGCGCTGCCGTCCGCGCCGACCACCGCGCGGGCCAGGACGGTCTCGCCGCCGGCCAGCACGACCGCGACCGTGCGCCGGTCGGGCACCGCGGCACCGTGCTGCTCCACCCGCGAGACGGTCGCCCCGGTGCGCAGTTCGGCACCGGCCTTCTGCGCCTGCTCGACCAGCCCCGCGTCGAACTCGGGGCGGTTGATGAGGCCGAAGAGCATCCGCCTGGAGCGGCGGGTGCGTGCCAGTCTGCCGTTGAGCGAGAAGGTGACCGCGTGGATCCGGTCCTTCAGGGGGAGTTCGAACCCGGGCGGCAGCGCGTCGCGCGAAAATCCGATGATGCCGCCGCCGCACGTCTTGTAACGGGGCAGCTCCGCCTTCTCCAGGAGCAGTACCTTACGGCCGGCGACGGCCGCCGCGTATGCCGCGGAGGCTCCCGCCGGTCCGGCGCCGACTACGACGACGTCCCACACGGACGACTCTTCGTGCTCATGTCCGGCGTCTGCGTTCTCGCTGCTCACGATGTGCTTCTGCTCCCGATCCGACCAGTGGCCCAAGCTGCTCACGGCATCCTACGGCGCGTTGTGGCCGGGAACCGCTGTGGGAGGATCGGCCGAGTCTCCGAGGGACCCGTGGCGCCGCACTCCAGGCGGGCGAGTACCCGGAAACGTACACATAACGTCGCACCTACCAGGAGCGTGCCCCATGACCGGCCATCCGATTCCAGAGACCGTCGCCTCGCTGATGCCCCGCGCCAAGGCGGAGCTGACCGAGCTGGTGGCCTTCCAGTCGGTGGCGGACCCCGCGGTCTATCCGAGGAGCGAGTGCGAGGGCGCCGCCGAGTGGGTCGCCGCCGCGCTGCGTTCCGAAGGCTTCCAGGACGTCGCGCTGCTCGACACCCCGGACGGCTCCCAGTCCGTCTACGGTCTCCTGCCGGGCCCGGAGGGCGCTCCGACCGTGCTGCTCTACGCGCACTACGACGTGCAGCCGCCGCTGGACGAGTCGGCCTGGCTCTCCCCGCCGTTCGAGCTGACGGAGCGTGACGGGCGCTGGTTCGGCCGGGGCACGGCCGACTGCAAGGGCGGCTTCATCATGCATCTGCTCGCGCTGCGCGCCCTGAAGGCGGACGGCGGGGTGCCCGTCTCGGTCAAGGTGATCGTGGAGGGTTCGGAGGAGCAGGGCACCGGCGGTCTGGAGCGGTACGCCGAGGCGCACCCCGGGCTGCTGGCGGCCGACACCATCGTGATCGGCGACACCGGCAACTTCCGGGTGGGGCTGCCGACCGTGACCTCGACGCTGCGCGGCATGACGATGCTGCGGGTCCAGCTGGACACGCTTGAGGGCAACCTGCACTCGGGGCTGTTCGGCGGTGCCGCGCCCGACGCGCTCGCCGCGATGATCCAGTTGCTCGCTTCGCTGCGGGCCGAGGACGGTTCGACGACCGTCGACGGTCTGACCGCGGACGAGGAGTGGGACGGACTCCAGTACCCGGAGGAGGAGTTCCGCGAGGACGCCAAGGTCCTCGACGGGGTCGGGCTCATCGGCGCCGGCACGGTCGCCGACCGGATCTGGGCACGGCCGGCCGTCACCGTGATCGGCATCGACTGCCCGGCCGTGGTCGGCGCGACGCCCTCCGTGCAGGCGAGCGCCCGGGCCCAGATCAGCCTGCGGGTGCCGCCGGGGCAGAACGCGGACGAGGCGACGAAGCTGCTCACCGCGCACCTGCTCGCGCACGCCCCGTGGGGTGCGAAGGTCTCGGTCGAGCAGGTCGGCCAGGGGCAGCCGTTCCGCGCGGACGTCACGAGCCCGGCGTACATCGCGATGGCCGACGCCATGCGGGTCGCGTACCCGGGCCAGGAGATGCAGTCCTCCGGCATGGGCGGCTCGATCCCGCTCTGCAACACGCTGGCCGGGCTGTACCCGGACGCGGAGATCCTGCTGATCGGGCTCAGCGAGCCGGAGGCGAAGATCCACGCGGTGAACGAGAGCGTGTCGCCCGAGGAGCTGGAGCGCCTGTCGGTGGCCGAAGCGCTGTTCCTGCGCAACTACGCGGCCTCGAAGGCGGTCTGAGTCCTCGTCGGGTCCGGGCTACGCGTTGAGCGAAGCTCGCCGAGAGCGTAGATCCATGCGGTGACCGGGCGGCTCGCCGTACGTTCGCCGCATGGATCTCGTAGAGGTACTTCCGCAGTTGCACATGTTCCGCTTTCCGATCGGCCAGGCGTATCTGTGGCGCGACGGGACGGAGCTGACCCTGATCGACGCGGGCGACGTGAACGCGGCGCCCGCCATCGAGGAGGCGGTGCGCGGCCTCGGCCACGACCCCGCCGGCATCGCCCGGATCGTGATCACCCACGGCCACCGGGACCACTACGGCGCCGCCCAGGAGCTGGCCGACCGGCACGGTGCCGAGATTCTGGCGCACCGGCTGGACGCGCCGGTCATCCGGGGCGAGGAGGAGGTCGGGGAGCCGGTGCTCCTGGACTGGGAACGCCCGCTGTACGAGCACGCGCTGACCGTCCCCCCGGCTCCCCCGACCCGGGTCGACACCGAACTGTCCGACGGGGCGGTCCTGCCGTTCGGCGGCGGGGCGCGGGTGGTCCACTCCCCCGGGCACACACCCGGCTCCATCGGCCTCCATCTCCCCGGGCACGGCGTGCTGTTCACGGGCGACTGCGTGGCCGGGGTCGGGCAGGTGATGCTGGGCGTCTTCAACATCGACCGGGAGCAGGCCGTGGCGTCGTTCCGGCGGCTGGCCGCGCTGGAACCGGCCACGGTCTGCTTCGGCCACGGCGACCCCCTCACCGAGGACGCCGCCGTGGTCCTGCGGGCCTCAGCCGACCGGGACTCCGGCCTCCAGGTTGAGCACGGCTGAGCGTTCCCGGGCCCGGAGCGCCCAGCACAGCCGTTCGTAGCGGGTGGGCGGGAGCAGGGTGGCGGCCTCCGCCTCGGTGACGAACCGCCAACCGCGCAGCTCGGAGCCGGGGAGCAGCAGCCGCTCCGCGTCCGCCCGGGGCAGCAGTCCGCCGTCGAAGAGGAGGCGCAGACCTCCGTATCCGGGCGGGTCGGGCGCCTCCCAGTCGATGACGAGCAGCTTGGGCACCCGTTCCAGCTGGATGCCGATCTCCTCGGCGACCTCCCGGATCCCCGCCTGCGCGGGGGCCTCGCCCGCCTCCACGACGCCGCCGGGGAACTCCCAGCCCGGCTTGTACGTGGGGTCGACGAGCAGGAACCGGTCGTGCTCGTCGAAGAGGAGCACCCCGGAGGCGACGGTCTCGCCGGTCGGCTCGGGGGTCTGCACGATCTCGCAGGCGGGGGCGGCGTCGGTGCGTACGGCCTCCGCGATGCGCTCCGCCGTCTCGCGCGGCGTGAGCACGCTGTTGTCGATGGTGTGGGCGTCCCCGGTGATCCAGCCGAGGGCCGAGCGGTACGGTTCGATGCGGTCGTACGCCCAGCGGCCGGTCGGGTCCACGCCCGCCGCGTCGCCGGGGAACTCGGCCCGGTGGGCGATGCGCTCGCGCAGGATCGTTTCCTCAGGTGAGAGCAGTACATGGCGCACCGATATGCGCCGGGCGGCGAGTCCGCCGAATATCTCGTCGCGGTACTCCTGCCGCAGCAGCGTCATCGGCACGACGAGGACCCCGCCCAGCTCGGCGAGGAGCGCGGCGGCGGTGTCCACCACGAGCCGCCGCCAGATCGGCAGGTCCTGGAAGTCCGTCACCTCGGCGAGTTTCTTCTGGGGCAGCAGGCTTCCGAGCCCGGTCCCGGTGAGTTCCGGGTCGTACAAGGTGCTGTTCGGGATCAGATCGATCAGTTCACGCGCGGCGCTGGTCTTACCGGCGCCGAACGCACCGTTGATCCAGACGATCACGGTTCCCCCTCTTCCGTAGCAGCCCCCTGTGGCTTGCCCGCAACACCCTGCCGCGAAAACCCGCCCGGGGCGATGCGTTGCGCACAGGGGGCGACGGGCGCCCTTCCCGGGGCTACGGCGTATCGCCCCGCCAGTCCCACGTGTCCGGCTCGTCCGGGCGCGGCCCGTACTCGGCGCGTCCGCCCGGTCCGTAGGCCCCGATCTCGGTGACCAGGGCGGAGCCGTCCGCGAGGGCCACCGCCGTCCACCCCGTCACGTCCAGGAGCAGTCCGTCGAGGGGTCCGCCGACCAGCTCCCGGTACTCACGGCCCGGCCGGGGACCCGGGTCGGGGTCTTCGTGGTCGGCGCCGTACACCCGCCGTCGCATGATCTCGTCCATGCGTGCAGGATCGCACCCGCCACTGACAACGGCGGGCCCGCGCGGACCGTGGCGGGCCTCCGGCTTCACATGTGCGGACGGGTCCGGTCCGAGTGGCGGGGGCACCCCCTCACCCCTTGCCGGACCCCAGCGTGAGTCCGGCGATGAAGTGCCGCTGGAGCAGCAGGAAGACGACGAGGGTCGGCAGCGCGACGATGACCGAGCCGGCGGCGAGCAGGTTGTAGTCCGTGAAAAATTGCCCGCGCAGGTTGTTCAGCGCGGAGGTGATGGGCAGTTTGTCGCCGTCGGAGATGAAGACCAGCGCCCACAGGAAGTCGTTGTACATCCAGGTGAACTGGAGCGTGCCGAGCGCGGCGAGCGCCGGGCGGCACAGCGGCAGGGTGATCCGCCAGAACCGCGTCCACACCCCTGCCCCGTCCACCACCGCCGCCTCCAGGATCTCCACCGGGAGGGTGCGCATGAAGTTGGCCAGGACGAAGACGCAGAAGCCGATCTGGAAGCCGATCTGCACCAGGACGACGGCCCAGTAGGAGTCGAACATCGTCATCGAGTCGGACATCCAGTACGGCAGCGGGATCCGGTTGAAGACGACGTACAGCGGGGTGACGATCACCTGCTGCGGGAGCAGGTTGCCGGCCGTGAAGAGCATCAGCAGGACCAGGCCGCCGCGCATTTTCAGCCGGGCGAGCGCGAAGGCCACGAACGAGGCGAGGAACAGGGTGATCAGGACGCCCGGCACCGCGATGATCAGGGTGTTGACGAAGTACTTCGTCATGCCGGAGTCGGTGAACGCCTGCCGGTAGTAGTCCAGCGAGAGATGGCGCGGCAGCGAGAAGTAGCCGTACTCGGAGGTCTCGTCGTACGGCCGCAGCGAGGCGTAGACCGCGAGCAGCAGCGGGGCGAGGAAGGCCAGCGAGACCGCCATCAGGAAGGCGTGCACACCGAGCCGGCCGGGGCGGAGCCGGCGGCGGGCCGCGACGGGCGCGGCGGGCGCCGGGCGTACGGGGCGGGCCTGCGTGGTGGTCATCGGTCTTTCTCCCCTCGGAGCTCCTGGACCAGGTACGTCACCACGAATCCGAGGGAGACGGTCAGCAGGACGACGGCGATCGCGGAGCCGAAGCCGATCCGGCTGGCCTCGCCGATGATGTTGTCGGTGACGAGCACGGAGAGCAGTTCGAGGCCGTTGCGGCCGTGGTTGACCGCGTACACGATGTCGAAGGCGCGCAGCGACTCGATGACGGTGATGACGCCGACGATGACGTTGACCGGCCGCAGGGTCGGGAAGACGACGCGGAAGAAGGTCTGCGCCTCGCTCGCCCCGTCGATCGCCGCCGCCTCCTTGAGGGACTGGTCGACGGCCTTGAGCCCGGCGAGGTAGAGGATCATCACATAGCCGGTGTGCCGCCAGGCGGCGGCCAGCAGGACCATCCAGATGTTGAGGTCCGGATCGCCGAGCCAGTCCGTCGGCGTCTCCGTGTCGCCGATGACGGCGTTGAGCGCGCCCTGATCCCGCGAGAAGACGAGCTGGGCGATGAAGCCGACCACCGCGAGCGAGAGCACGACGGGCATGTACAGCGTGGACTGGTAGAAGCGGCTGAACCGCACGCCCCGGTCGATCAGTACGGCCAGGAGTAGCCCGAACGGCGTGGCGACGAGGCCGAGGAAGGCGAGCCAGAGCAGGTTGTGCCGGGCGGCGGGCCAGAACTGCGGGTAGTTCGTGAAGAGGTTCACGTAATTGCGGCTCCCGACCCACTCGATGTCGCCGATCCCGTCCCAGCTGGTGAACGAGAGGACGACGGAGGCCAGGGTCGGACCCCAGACGATGGCGAGGTCGAGCAGGACGGGCAGGCCGAGCAGCACACCGAGCACGACGAGGTCGCGGCGGGTGTACCGCCGCGTGGCCCGTCGTCCGGTGCGCCTCCCCGAGATGAACGGCACGGTGCGTACTCCCGGTTCAGTCCGAGGCGAAGATGGTCTTCTTCTGCCGTTCGATGTCGTTGACCAGGCCGTCCACGTCGTCGGGGCTGCTGATGAACTTCTGGATCGCGGGGATCATGACCGTGGACGCGAAGTCCGGACGGGTGTCCCGGTCGAGGAACTGGGAGATCTGCTTGGCGCCCGAGACGAGTTCGACGGCCTTCTTCTGGATCGCGGAGTACCCGGAGGTGTCGGCCTCATCGCTGACCGCGATGTTGTTGGGGTCGCTCTTGAGGTAGATGTCCTCGGCCTTGCCGGTGGCGAGCCACTTCACCAGGTCCTTGGCGCTCTCCAGCGTCTTCTTGTTCTTCAGGTTCTTGGACTTCTTGGCCAGCAGGAACCCGTCGATGGGCGCCTCCACGGCGTCCTGGCCGTGCTCGGGATCGATCTCGGGGAACGGGAAGAAGTCCAGGTCGGCCTGCTCGCCCTTGGGGAACTGCGCGCCGGGGTGCGGCAGGCCGAGGACGGTCATACCCGCCTCGCGCTTCTGGAGGCTGGTGGCGGCCTCCTGCCAGGTACGGCCGTTGGCGCCGGGCTGGCAGTACGGAAGAAGGCGCCGCCAGGTGTCGAAGACGTCCCGGACGCGCTTGTCCGTCCAGGCCTCCTCACCGGCCATCAGGCTCTTGTGGAATTCGTATCCGTTGGTGCGCATGTTGATGTAGTCGAAGGTGCCCATGGCGGGCCAGCCGTCCTTGTCGCAGAACGCGATGGGGTCCAGCTTGTCCTTCTTCATCTGCTTGGCGAGCGCCACGTACTCGTCGAGCGTTTTCGGCACCTGATAGCCGCGATCGGTGAACAGGCTCTTCCGGTGGAAGACGGCCCACGGATAGTAGTAGTACGGGGTGAGGTACTGCTTCCCGTCCTCGCCGCTGGACTGGTCCTTCAGGGCGTCCGAGAATCCCGTGTAGTGCTGCCAGTTGTCGCTGATGTCGTACAGCAGGCCCTTCTTCGCGAAGAACTGCATGCGGTACCCGGCGAACCACATGAAGACATCGTCGGGCTTGCCCTGGAGATAGCGGTTGATGTTCTCCTGGAAGGTGTTGTGGTCAACGGTGTTGACCTTCACTTTCCGGCCGTCCGACTGTGCGGCGTACGCCTTGAACGCGTCGGCGAACGCCTTCTTGGGAACGGGGTCGGACGCATTCGATCCCAGGGTGACGGTCTTGCCGTCCCCACCGGGTCCGCCGCCGCAGGCGGTGAGCAGGGCGGGAAGCGTGACCGCGCCGGCACCGAGGGCCGCGCCACGCAGCAGGCTCCGCCGGGACATCCGGTGTCCCGCGACGCTGCCGGGCAGATCCGATCTGTTGTACGAGTGTGCCATGACCCCGTCCTCCGGAAGGCAACCGAACACAACCGAACGTGCGCTTGGATCTCACCCCCAACATGGGGCGCAGTCAAGGGTTTTGACGAGATGTGGCCGACCGGGCGTCCGCCCTCTTCCAACAGACTTCAACACGCTCTAACGTATTCGCTCGTCTTGGCGTGCACATGTCGTCACCTGATCCGGCACGAGTACGGAGGAACGTAATGATGCGTCATCTTCCAAGCCGTCCCACCCGAGCGAGCCGCCACAGAGTCCTCGGAGCCCTGGCCGCGGGCCTCCTGTGTGCGGCGGGGGCCGTGGTCCCCGCCGCCGCGCACTCCCCCGCACCGACCGCCGGCACCCGGGCCGCGAACGGCCTGGCCCTCACCCCGCCCATGGGCTTCAACAACTGGAACTCCACGCATTGCCGGGCCGAGTTCAACGAGGAGATGGTCAAGGGAATCGCCGACATCTTCGTGGAGAAGGGACTGAAGGAAGCCGGATACGAGTACGTCAATCTGGACGACTGCTGGGCGGTTCCGGAACGCGACGCGGAAGGAAAGCTGGTAGCCGATCCGGTGCGCTTTCCGCACGGCATCGAGGCGGTCGCGGACTATGTGCACGCGAAGGGGCTCAAGCTGGGGATCTACACCAGCGCCGGCACCAGGACCTGCGACAGCGTGGGCATCCCCGGAGCGCTCGGCCATGAATTCAGCGACGCGCGGCAGTTCGCCGACTGGGGCGTCGACTATCTCAAGTACGACAACTGCAACAACCAGGGCGTGGACGCCAAGGAGCGCTATACGACGATGCGGGACGCGCTCGTCGCGACCGGCCGGCCCATCGTCTACAGCATTTGCGAATGGGGCCAGAACAAGCCCTGGGAATGGGCCGCCGAACTGGGGAATCTCTGGCGCACCACGGGTGACATCAACGACAGCTGGGGCAGCATGCTGTCGATCATGAAGCAGAACCTTCCGCTCGCCGCCGCGGCCGGCCCGGGGCACTGGAACGACCCCGACATGCTGGAGGTCGGCAACGGCGGGATGACCGACACCGAGTACCGCACCCACTTCTCGATGTGGTCGGTGATGGCCGCGCCGCTGCTCATCGGCTCCGACCTGCGCACCGCCTCCCGGGAGACCTTCGACATCCTCTCCAACGAGGAGGTCATCGCCGTCGACCAGGACCCGCTGGGCAAGCAGGGCGAGGTGCTCTCCTCCGAGGACGGACGCTGGGTCGTGGCCAAGGAGATGAAGGACGGCTCCCGGGCCGTGGCGCTGTTCAACGAGACCGGCAGCGCGCAGCGGATCTCCACCACGGCCGCCGCGGTCGGCCTGGAGCGCGCCTCCGGGTACACCGTGCGCGACCTGTGGGAGCACACCACCCGCAACACCGCGGGCGCCCTCTCGGCGACCGTGCCCGCGCACGGCACCGTTCTGCTGCGCGTCGCCGCCGACCCCCGCTGGGCCGCACACCCACCGGCCGTCGAACTCGCCCTGGACGGCAGCCCGCTGGTCGAGGCGGGCCGCACCGCCGCCCTGACGACCGAGGTCACCGACCTGGGCCGCACTCCCGCGCTCACGGTCTCCGCCGCGCTCACCGCCCCCTCCGGCTGGCGGGTGGAGGCCGCCTCGCCGACGCGGAAGGCCGCGCTGCCCACCGGCCGCGCGCTGGCCACCCGGTGGCGGGTGACGGCCCCCGCCGGAACGCCACCCGGCGGCTACGACCTCACGCTCACCGCCCAGTACCGCTCCCCCAGCGGTGGGCGGGTGCGGTCCGCCGTCCCGTTCCGGGCCCATGTGGTGGTGCCGCCCCCGGCCGGCGGCGGCTACCTCGGCGACCTGCCGCAGCTCAGCGCCTCCAACGGCTACGGCCCCGTCGAGAAGGACACCAGCAACGGCGAGAGCGCCGCGGGCGACGGCCACCCGCTGACCATCGGCGGCCAGGTGTACGCCAAGGGGCTCGGCGTGCACGCGGCGAGCAGTGTCGAGTACTACGCGGGCGGCGCGTGCACCGCCGTGACGGCGCAGGTGGGCGTGGACGACGAGAAGGGCGCCAAGGGCAGCGTGGCCTTCGAGATCTGGGCGGACGGCAGGAAGGCCGCGTCGACCGGGGTCCTGACCAACGCGATGGCCCCGCAGCCCCTCTCGGCGGACGTGACCGGGGCCCGGGTCGTCCGTCTGGTGGTGACGGACGGCGGCGACGGAGTCGACTCGGACCACGGGGACTGGGGGGACCTGCGGATCACCTGCTGAGCGGGTCCGCGAGCGGCCGGGCGGTGGGGGCCAGCGCGGCCGCCGCCGCCCCGACCAGGCCCGCGTCGTTGCCCATGACCGCGGGCACCACCGTCAGATGCTGGACGAAGGAGAGCGTGGCGTACCGGCGCAGGGCCGTGCGCAGCGGGGCGAACAGCAGCTCGCCGGCGCCGGCCACCCCGCCGCCGATCACCGCGATGTCGATCTCGACCAGGGTCGCCGTCGCGGCGATCCCCGCCGCCAGGGCCTGCGCGGCGCGTTCGAAGGAGGCCACGGCGACCGGGTCACCGGCCCGGGCCGCGGCCGCGACGCCGACCGCGGTGGCGTCGCCGTCCGGGCCGGGCCGCCAGCCGGCGTCCAGCGCGCGGCGGGCGATGTTGGGACCGCTCGCGATGCGCTCGACGCAGCCGCGCGCCCCGCACGGGCAGAGGTCGCCGTCGAGGTCCACGCTGATGTGCCCGATGTGGCCGGCGTTCCCGCTGGGGCCGGGGTGCAGGGCGCCGCCGAGGACGAGCCCGCCGCCGACGCCGGTCGAGACGACCATGCACAGCGCGTTGTCATGGCCGCGCGCCGCGCCGAGCCAGTGCTCCGCCGCGGTGATCGCGACGCCGTCGCCGACCAGAGTGACCGGGAGGCCGCCGGTGGCGTCGGCGACGCGCTGGACCAGCGGGAAGCCCCGCCAGCCGGGCACGTTGACCGGGCTGACCGTGCCCCCGGCGGCGTCCACCGGGCCGGCGCTGCCGATGCCGACGGCCGTCGCGTCGCCCCAGTACGGGGAGGCGGCCAGATCGGCCAGGACGCCGTCGACCGCCGCCATGACGCGCTCGCCGCTCTCCCGCGCGGGCGTCGGCCGCTGCGCGCGCACCACGAGCCTGCCGTCCCGGTCCACCAACGCGCCGGCGATCTTGGTGCCCCCGATATCGAGGGCGGCGACGAGGTCGGTCTGCATCGGTGTGGCTCCGGGTGGTGTGGGCGGGACCTGCGGCTCAGGTGCACAGTCTGCCCAGTCTCCATTCCCTTGACAACGTTGTCCAGGGCCTATGCTCGACGCCACACCCTCCGGGAGCCCCGCGGCCAGCCGCCGCGGCCCGCCGGGACCGCCCGACCGACGACAGGACAGCGCACCGTGGCCGAGACCGCCCGTCATCCCGAGCCCCGTTACGGCAACCGGCCGACCATGAAGGACGTGGCCGCCCGGGCCGGGGTGGGCCTGAAGACGGTCTCGCGCGTGGTCAACAGCGAGCCGGGGGTCACCCCGGACACCGAGCGCCGGGTGCAGGAGGCGATCGAGGCGCTGGGCTTCCGCCGGAACGACAGCGCGCGGGTGCTGCGCAAGGGCCGGACCGCCTCCATCGGCCTGGTCCTGGAGGACCTGGCGGACCCCTTCTACGGGCCGCTGAGCCGCGCGGTCGAGGAGGTGGCCCGCGCGCACGGCGCCCTGCTGATCAACGGGTCGAGCGCCGAGGACCCGGAGCGCGAGCAGGAGCTGGTCCTCGCCCTGTGCGCGCGCCGGGTCGACGGGCTGATCGTGATCCCGGCCGCCGACGACCACCGCTATCTGGAGCCGGAGATCAAGGCCGGGGTCGCGACCGTCTTCGTGGACCGCCCGGCCGGCCAGATCCAGGCGGACATGGTGCTCTCGGACAGCTTCGGCGGGGCCCGCGAGGGCGTCGCCCATCTGATCGCGCACGGCCACCGCCGTATCGGCTTCATCGGCGACCAGCCCCGCATCCACACCGCGACCGAGCGCCTGCGCGGTTACCACGCGGCGATGGCGGAGGCCGGGACAACCGTCGAGGACTCCTGGGTCTCGCTGGGCTCCACGGACCCCGGCCGGGTGCGCGCCGCCGCCGAGGCGATGCTCTCGGGCCCGGAGCCCGTGACGGCGCTGTTCTCCGGCAACAACCGGGTGACGGTCACGGTGGTACGCGCCCTCGCGGACCGGGAGCGGCCGGTCGCCCTGGTCGGCTTCGACGACATCGAGCTGGCGGACCTGCTCGGCATCACCGTCATCTCCCAGGACGCGGCGACGGTGGGCCGCACCGCCGCCGAGCACCTCTTCCGGCGCCTGGACGGGTCCGGTCACCCCCCGGCCCGCGTGGAGCTCCCGACCCGGCTGATCGCCCGCGGTTCCGGGGAGATCCCGCCGGCCTGATCGAAGGAACCTACGGCGCGGTGACCGTCAGGGTGCCGCGCCGGGGCGAGGCGAAGGCGTCGAGGTCCGCGCGGGTCAGCCCGGTCAGCTCCGCCACCTCGTCGGTGTCCAGGGCGCCGCAGTCGATGCCGCGCAGCAGGTAGCCGCTGAGCGCCTTGGCGGTGGCCGGTTCGTCCATCACGTCGCCGCCGGCCTTGGCGACGTACGCGGCGAGCCGGGCGGCGGCCTGCTCCAAGCCCTCGCGGTAGAACGTGTAGACGGCCGCGTAACGGGTCGGCAGGTGGCCCGGGTGCATGTCCCAGCCCTGGTAGTAGGCGCGGGCCAGGGCGCGGCGCGTGAGGCCGTAGTGCAGCCGCCACGCCTCGTGGACCTGCGGGGTGGGCCCGACGGGCAGCACGTTGGTCGAGCCGTCGGAGACGCGTACGCCGGTGCCGGCCGCGGCGACCTGCATGACGGCCTTGGCGTGGTCGGCGGCCGGGTGGTCGCTCGCCTGGTACGCGGCGCTGACGCCGACGCAGGCGCTGTAGTCGAAGGTGCCGTAGTGCAGCCCGGTCGCCCTTCCCCGCGCCGCGTCGATCATGCGGGCCACGGCGGCGGTGCCGTCGGCGGCCAGGATGGACTGGCTGGTCTCGATCTGGATCTCGAAGCCGATGCGCCCCTCGGGCAGCCCGTGCGCCTGCTCGAAGGCTTCCAGGAGTTGGACGAAGGCGGTGACCTGTTCGGGATACGTCACCTTGGGCAGGGTGAGGACGAGCCCGTCGGGGAGCCCGCCCGCCCGCATGAGGCCGGTGAGGAAGACGTCCGCGGTGCGGATGCCCCGGTCGCGGACGGCGGCTTCCATGCACTTCATCCGGATGCCCATGTACGGGGCGGCCGTGCCGTCGGCGTACGCCTCCGAGACGAGCCGGGCCGCGCGGGCGGCGGCCTCGTCCTCCTCGGCGTCGGAGCGGGGCCCGTAGCCGTCCTCGAAGTCGATCCTGAGGTCTTCGACCGGCTCGCGCTCCAGCTTGGCGCGTACGCGGTCGTGGACGGGCCCGGCCAGCTCGTCCGGGATGCCGAGCACCCCCGCGAGGGCCGCCGCGTCGGGGGCGTGCTCGTCGAGCGCCTTCAGCGCCTCGTCGCCCCAGGTGCGCAGGGTGCCGGCCGTGAAGACGTCACCCGGTACGTAGACCGTGTGCACGGGCTGGCGGGTGCCGGGGTCGCCCGGGTAGCGGCGGGCGAGTTCGGCGTCCACCGGCGCGAGGGACGCGCTGATCCCGTCGCTGACCGCACCGGCGAGGCTCGTCGCCACCTTCTCCTGCTGACCCATCGTCCGCACCCTCCACACTCCGGCCGTTTCCGCTTCCCGGAAACAACAATCCGTATAGTGAAGTTATAAGGCGCTCGCATCCGAGTCAACGGTGCCCGGAAACGCCACGGGGCCGCACGGTGCGTTCACCGTGCGGCCCCGGGCCGTCGCTCGTACGAAACCGTGCGGCGATCAGCCCTTGCGGGTGTTGATCTCCTCGGTGAGCTGGGGGACGACGGCGAAGAGGTCGCCGACGACGCCGTAGTCCACGAGGTCGAAGATCGGGGCCTCGGCGTCCTTGTTGACCGCGACGATGGTCTTCGAGGTCTGCATCCCGGCCCGGTGCTGGATCGCACCGGAGATGCCGTTGGCGATGTAGAGCTGCGGGGAGACGGACTTGCCGGTCTGGCCGACCTGGTTGGTGTGCGGGTACCAGCCGGCGTCCACCGCAGCACGCGACGCGCCCACCGCGGCACCGAGCGAGTCGGCGAGGGCCTCGATGATCGCGAAGTTCTCCGCGCCGTTGACGCCACGGCCACCGGAGACCACGATCGCGGCCTCCGTCAGCTCCGGACGCCCGGTCGACTCACGCGGGGTGCGCGAGAGGACCTTCGTGCCGGTGGCCTGCGCCGAGAAGGTGACCGCGAGGGTCTCGACGGCACCGGCGGCCGAGGACGCCTCGACCGGGGCGGAGTTCGGCTTGACCGTGATGACCGGAACACCCTTGGAGACACGGGACTTGGTCGTGTACGAGGCGGCGAACGCGGACTGCGTGGCGACCGGGCCCTGGTCGCCGGCTTCCAGGTCGACGGCGTCGGTGATGATGCCGGAGCCGATCCGGACCGCGAGGCGGGCCGCGATCTCCTTCGCCTCGGCGGAGGAGGACAGCAGCACGGCGGCCGGGGACACGGCGTCGAAGGCGGCCTGGAGCGCGTCCACCTTCGGTACGACGAGGTAGTCGGCGAACTCGGGGGCGTCGGCGGTCAGCACCTTGACGGCGCCGTGCTCGGCGAGCACGTCGGCGGTGTCCGCGGCACCGTTGCCCAGCGCGACGGCGACGGGCTCGCCGATGCGGCGGGCGAGCGTCAGCAGCTCCAGGGTGGGCTTGCGGACGGCACCGTCCACGTGATCGACATAGACGAGAACTTCAGCCATGGGACTTCAATCTCCTGCGTGTACGAAGTAGGCGGGGGTGGTGAGGGGACGCCAGGGGGCTCAGATGAACTTCTGGCCGGCCAGGAACTCGGCCAGCTGCTTGCCGCCCTCGCCCTCGTCCTTCACGATCGTGCCCGCGGTGCGGGCCGGACGCTCGGTCGCGGAGTCGACCGCGGTCCACGCACCCGCCAGACCGACCTCGTCCGCGTCGATGCCCAGGTCGTCCAGGTCCAGGGACTTCACCGGCTTCTTCTTCGCCGCCATGATCCCCTTGAACGACGGGTAACGGGCCTCACCCGACTGGTCCGTCACCGAGACCACCGCCGGCAGCGACGCCTCCAGCTCCTCCGACGCACTGTCCCCGTCACGACGGCCACGCACCACACCGCCCTCGACCGACACCTGCGACAGCAG